>CAXUFG010000194.1:0-10272 GCA_964250265.1 uncultured Pseudonocardiaceae bacterium
GTGGCGGGGGCGGTGGCGGGCCTACATGTGTGGCTGCAGCCACCGGTCGAAGTGGACGCCGCCGCGCTCGTGTCCGCGACCGCGGCGCGCGGGATCGCGCTCGAGGCAACAGCGGCGACGAGCGGGGCGACCGACCGGTTAGCAGGGCTGGTGTTGTGCTACGCCCGGCTCGATATCGACCACACGGCCGAGGCCGTCGCCAGAATCGCAGACGCGCTTGGCGACATCGGCGCGCCATATCACTGTCCGTGACGCCTGGAAAAGACGTGTTGGAGCCTACGGATGTGTCGATTGTGGCAACTTTCACGACTACGACCGTTTTCAGCCTCTGCAATCAGAGTCATCATGACGTAATAGTAAATCCTCAACTTCCGAATACATCCTCGACTCATAGACGCAGGCCGGGTTCAGGATCTTACAGATCTCTAACATGGCCGCACACCACGATTCGGGGAGCGCACCTCGGGTACAGCACGGGCATGGCCACCAGCACAATGCAGCAGGGATCTGAGATCCCTCCAGTTCGCGACCGCCCGAGCTGGAGGGACCTCGGGATCGGTGCGCTCGCCGGACTCGTCGCCGGGCTTGTTCTCACGCTCGCCCAGCTGCTGGCCCGGTTGTGGGCCGGGGTGGCGCCGCCGTCGGAGCTGATCGGCGATCGGATCGCGCCGCTGCTCCCGGTGCAGCAGTTCCTGAGCCTGCTGGGCTTAGTCGGTGGGTACAACCAGCTCAAGCAACTCGGCATCGTGGGACCGACACTCGGCCAGCTCACGCTCGCTGCGGTGCTGGGCATCGCGTACGCGCGGTTGTCGGTCCGGTCCGGGGGTGCCAGGCGCGCCACCAGATTCCTGGTGATCACCGTGGCGGTGGTGGGGGTGGTGCTGGGGGCAGCGTTGTGGACCGTGCTGCCGACGAGCCACATCGGGCTGCCGCCGTTACTCGCCAAGCTGGTGACGATCCTGGCCCTGGCCGTGTCCTTCGTACTGTTCGCCGCCACGCTGGTGCTGACCTACCGCTGGATGCAGGGTCCTCGGCGGCAGGGCGAGCCAACCGGCGAGGCCTCGTCTGTCACGCGCCGAGCCGTGCTGGTCGGTGGCGTCGGCGCCGGGTTGGCAGTGGCCTCTGCAGGCGTGGGCACCGTGCTGTTCCGGCAGGCGGTGTTCGGCTACGACGGGATGCAGCTCAATGGCCCAGGCATCGCACCGATCACGCCGATCGACAAGTTCTACGTCGTCACCAAGAACGTCGTCGACCCACGAGTGCACGCTTCGGTGTGGCGGCTGTCAGTCGGGGGTGCGGTGGCGCGACCCAGGACCCTCGGGTTCGATGATCTCCGCGCCCTGCCGAAGGTCACCCAGGAGACTACGCTGTCGTGCATCAGCAATTCCGTCGGCGGCGGGCTGCAGAGCAACGCGATGTGGGTCGGCGTCCCGATGCGCGACCTGATCACGCAGGCGGGACCCGAGGACGGTGCCGTCGAGGTGCTGCTGCGTGGCGTGGACGGCTACACCGACACGTTCTCGATCGCCAAGGCGATGGAGCCGACCACACTAGTGGCCTACCAGATGAACGGTGAGCCGCTGCCCGAGCGCCACGGATTCCCCGCGCGGATCATCGTGCCCGGCCTGTTCGGTGAGAAGAACGTCAAGTGGGTCACCCGGATCGACCTCGTGACCGAGGAGACGAAGGGCTTCTACGAGCAGCAAGGGTGGGGGCCCAGCTTCGTCGTCCCGACCCAGTCCCGGTTCACCGAGCCGGGGTTCGGCCGGCCATTGAAGGCCGGCGCACCGGTGTCCCTTCGCGGCACAGCCTTCGCCGGCAACCGCGGGGTGGGCGGGGTGGAGGTCAGCGTCGACGACGGTGCCACCTGGCAGCGGGCCCAGCTCGAGTACTCGAGCAGCCCGCTGGCGTGGGTGTTGTGGCGTTACGACTGGCGCCCGGAGCGCCCCGGCGACTACCCGCTGCTGGTCCGCGCCACCGACCGGGCCGGCGCGCCGCAGGACCCGCGGCAGCGCTCCAGCGTCCCGCAGGGCGCCACCGGCTACCACCGGGTGATGGCAAAGGTCGAGGCCTGAGCGACGCCGTCACCTGCCTGAAATGTCCGGACCGATGTCGTAGCGCGCCAGGGGATGTCAGGGCACAAATCTTGGACGACGGTGAGCACTGCTGCCGGTGCGCTCCGGTTCACCCCACCGATCCGGCGCAGCGATGGTACTGCGGTCGAGCCGCCCACCAGGGCTCGAATGGCGTGGCGGCTGCCCAAGCGGCATCGCGGGCCGCCACATAGCGTGGCGTCTCGGTGAGGGGTAGCGCCTCGCCGCCGAGGAACTGCCCGGCGTCGTCGTAGTGCATCAGCACGACCAGATCCTCATCGACGAGCCAGAAGTCGTGATCCACCAGTCCCGGTGGCGACGGGGTCTCGGTGAGATCGAGAATCCGGATGTCCTCGCCCACCTGCACGTTGTAGGCGTAACCCCAGGGGTCTCCAACCGGAACAGTGTGCGGCGACGAGCGTCCAGCAGCGCACCCAGCTCCTCGAGATCGGTGATCATGTCGATGCTCCGTTATTGATAGTTCGGGCAGAAGGAAGCAGCCGTGATGATGCGGGTGGCGATCCCACCAATGTGTAGACGGCTCGGCCTGGTTCCGCACCGCTCAGCGGCAAGCCGGCGGCGGTCCACGTGCGCAGCGTCCAGAAACTCCGCGGCGCTGAACTGGCGGGTCGTGGTCGCAAATTTGGGGTCGTGGATGTTGCGAACACGCCGCTGTGGGCGGCCCTCGCTTCCCCGCCTGCCTAGCAGATCTAGCCGCGACCGCTGCTCCTCCCCCCTGCAACCGATCACAATTGGGCCAAGGTGCGGTACTCCAGGGCAAGGCGTTCCAGCACCGACCGCGCGTCCTCATCCCAGTCGCCTAGTTCGGCGTAGAGGGAGAAGCGCGTCTCGAAATCAGCGACTTGCTGCCGGTCAGTCATGGTGGCCATGGCCGTCTCGGTAGACAACATAACGGCGCGCTGATCGTAGAGGTGGAAGCCGTGCAGCACCGGGTGGATCACCGGGCGGGTCCAGGGAATGATCCCGACGCGCACGTTGGGCCTCTCGCTGGCCCGCACTAGGTGCTTCATCTGCTCGGCCATGATGAGCGGCCCACCGACGTGCCAGCGCAGTGCCCCTTCGGTCATCAATAGCTCAAATGTGCGGTCGGTGTCGAGTACCTGCTGACGAACCAAGCGAGCGTTGACCATTTGCTCAAGATCAGCACCCGTGTATGCGCCTGACAGCAATGCCTGCGCGTAGGCAGGTGTCTGCAGCAGGCCGATGACCAGAGCGGGGTGGAAACTGCGGAGTCGGGCTGAGGCCGCTTCAATCCGCCCGATGCGCTCCTGCATCCGGGGCGCTCCGTGCCGGTGCAGAACGGTGCGTGTCGGGGTGATCTGCTGGCGAATGTCCTCCGTGACAGCGACCAGTGCGCGCCTCGCACGGAACGGCACCGCGTACACCTCGCACAACCGCTCAACCTCGGTGGCGGTCGGCATCTGCCGACCGGTCTCGATCCGGGACACCTTGCTTTGCGTCAATCTGGCGCGCCGGGCCGTCTCCGTTTCCGAGAGCCCTGCCTCCTGGCGTAGCTTCCGCAGGGCGGCCGACAGCTCGTCGGGGCGGGTCGGTGTGGGCAACCAGCGGGCTCCTCCCTGGTCAAGCGGCCGGGCGCCGATACTCTGGATGATCCTGCCACCAACCCTCGAAGTCGCGGCTTAGGTGCCACGCCATGGAGGTGACATCTCGGTAGGGGCGGCTGTCGGTCGGGTCGAGCAGCTCGCCACCGGCGAAGGTGCAGTCCGGCTTGTAATGCATGAGCACGACACGTTCCCCGTCGACCAACCAGAAGTCGCTGACCACAACCAGTTCGGAGGGTATCGCCGTTTCACCGAGATCAAGTACGCGGATCAGCTCTCCGGCGGCGGCGGTATGGACATATCCCCACTCGCAGCTGTACCGCTCGTAGTCACTCGGCGGGTCATGGATGACCCGCACCCGGCGCCGCGGTCGGCCCTGTTCGGCCCACGCCCGCAGCGTGTCCAGCCATATCTGTTTGCGTTCCATCGCGGGCCCGGGCTCTCCGGCCAGCCACCGATGGAAGTCCGACCCGTCGGTGGGCACCTCATAGGCAGGCAGCGCCTCCCATCGGAACAAGTCACGGCGGGTTTCGTCGAGGACGTGGCCGAGTTGGTCAATGCCCAGCATCCGAGGCGTCCTCGCCGTCGTAGTGAAAGTCCACCTGCGTCAAGCCGCACAGCAGCTCGGCAGGCACGCGCACAACGCTTTCCCCGTCGGGCATTCGCAGCAGAGCCTCCTTGATCGGGTCGAGCACGAAGCCCTGCACGAGTACCTCGTTGGTCTCGGTGTCGAGCATCAGAGTCGGGCACACGTTGCCCTCATGACAGGTGACGCGAATGTGCTTGATCATGTTGAGTCCCTCCTGAGTCCGCTGACCTCGCCAAGGATGACAACGAGACGCCATCCTAGTCAACATTGCCATCAATATAGCTGTTCAGAGCCTTGAGAATCCATCCATGCTGAGCAATGATGCATAGATAGTTGAGCTGAGGAGCGAGTATGAGCCGTGGTGGAGCCGCGCCCAGGGCTACGCCGGTCGGGTGGGTACAGCTGGAAGGCAGATACGTGATCCGCTGGCGGCGCGGCGATCCCGTGGCATATGTGCTGGGCGCTCGACAGATCGGCGATCACGGCATGGCAGGTGTGGTGGACACCATCCCGGTACCACCGACGGGATGGACAGATCTCGCCGAGATCCGCCAGATCGGCGAGCGGTGGCGAGGCCGGAACCGCAACCAGCAGAGCGCGTAACGGCCACTGTCCAGCGGCAACGTAGGAAGGATGAGTTAGATGACGACCGCGTTCAATGATCCGTTGGCTCCGGCTGGCGAACAGTTCCCATTGGGGCGGCCCGACACCGCGCCGCCATGCTGGGATGAGCCGTCACCGCCCGGTGTGCGCACCTGGGGGCTGCGGCGGATGGGTCCGGTGATGACGCCGTCCGGGCCGTGGCTGTCGTGGGCCTACGACCACCACCGCCAGCTCGCTACCGGGCCCGACGGGGTGGCGCTGCTCGACGAGGAGGACGGGCCACCGACCGCACCGACCACCCAGACGGTCGATGGTGAAGACCCGCCCTCGTCGGAGGACTGGATCAACGACTACGCACCTGACGAGCCGTTCCAGCCGTGACGGTGTTGATCCTGGCCAGTGACCGCGACATCAGTGCCGACCGGATGGTGCGGGCGCTGGCCGATCGGGGCGTTCCGGTGTTCCGCACGGACCTGAGCCGGTTCCCGCAGCAGCTCGTCCTCGACGCCGAACTCCGGGACGGGCGGTGGACGGGCCGGTTGACGACGCCCTACCGCGAGATGAGATTGGAAGAGCTGCGCTCTGTCTGGTACCGGAACCCCTCGAGCTTCCACTTCCCAGTGGCGATGAGTGGCCCCGAAAGGCAGCACGCCCAACACGAGGCCAAGCTCGGTCTGGGAGGTGTGCTCGGCGCGCTGCCGGTGCGTTGGGTCAACCACCCCAGCCGGCACGCGGATGCCGGCTACAAGCCACACCAACTCGTCGCTGCCGCCCAGGCAGGCCTGTCTGTAGCACCGACGTTGATCACCAACAACGCTGCGGCGATGCGCCGGTTCGCGGCGCGATCCGGGCCCGATGGGGTGGTAACCGAGATGCTCGGCGCCTCCGCGATCTGCGAGCAGGGCGGGCGCCGGGTAGCACTGACCCAGCGGTTGATCGACTCCGACTTCGACGATCTGCGGGGTGTCGAGCTGACGGCGCACCTCGTGCAGCGGTGGGCATCGAAGCGGGAGGAGGCCAGGGTGATCGTGATCGGCTCTCACGTGTTCGCGGTGGCGATCCGGGCGCACGATGTGTTGGAGATCGGCACCGGCACCGGGTACAACGCGGCACTCCTGGCCCACCGGCTCGGCGCCGGGCACGTCTTCTCGGTCGAGGTCGACCATGAGCTGGTCGACCTCGCTCGTGACCGGCTCGCCCACATCGGGTACCGGCCGACGCTCGTGGTGACCGACGGTGCGAGCGGGCTGCCTGAGCATGCTCCCTACGACCGGATCATGGCCACGTGCTCGGTATCGGCCATACCCCGCGCATGGCTCGACCAGACCCGCATCGGCGGGCTGATCCTGGCGGACCTCAAGCTATCCGTCCACGCCGGTAACCTCGTCCTGCTCACCAGACTCACCGATCGCGCCGAAGGACGTTTCGAGCGCACCTGGGCCGGATTCATGGCACTGCGGCCGACCGTCCCGGCAACCGCGACACCCACCGTCGCTGGCCGGCGGGTGACCCGCGATCGCGCTCAGGCGAGGATGCGCACCACTGACGTCGGTCAGCTTCACCCTTGGGACAACCTCGTCGTGTGGTTCCTCGCCCAGCTCACCGTGCCCGGCGAGATCGGCTACGGGCACACCGTCAATGGTGCTGGGGACGTCTTTCTCACCAGCGCAGATGGTTCGTGGTGTGAGGTCAGCAACCACATCGGCAGCGCCACGAGGCAGGTTTGGGAAGCTGGGCCCACGCCGCTGTGGCGCGCCCTTGAAGACGCCGACCAACTGTGGCACGACCTCGGCCGGCCAGGGTGGGACCGTTTCGGTCTCACCGTCACCACCGAACGGCAGTGGATCTGGCTCGATTCCCCGGATAGTGACCACACCTGGCCACTCGCGGCTCTGGACAGGTGAAGGCACTCGTGGTCAGGCTCGCTGCGAGGGCACCTGGCGGACCCGGTGGGCATGCACGGCCAAGTCTCGTGAGGTGGAGTCCGAGCGGGCTTGCAGAGCCTGGATCATCGGGTCGAGGCGATCCCGCGCACGCTGCGAGCCCACCTGCGAGACCAGAGACAGCGCACGGCGCGCTTCCCCGATCCCGGTTGAGGTCTCCCCCGCGTTGAGCGCCACAGTGGCCAACACGATGGTGTCCAGTGCGTTGCATCGCACGTCATAACTGGGGCGAGTGCGCAGTGCGTTGACGATGTCGGTGCGGGCAGTGTCGTGGTTGGCGAGCTTGCTGCTTGACGCTGCCAGCAAACCGTGTCCGGGGCCGTAGAAAGAAAAGAAGGGCAGCGCAGCTGCGGAGTCAGCATCTGCGAACAAACTACGAGCCCGGGAGACCTGGCGCCTCGCCTCGTCGGCGTGCCCCAATGTAAGGAAGGCTGACGCGCTCAACCCGGCGATCACTGCCGACGCCTGCGGATCCTGGCCCGGATTGACGCCGGTCTCGGCGACCTGAAGGAACTTGAGTGCTGTGCTGGGATCGCCAGCGTGCTTCTCCATGTCCGCTGCGCTGGCCAGGACCGCGGCGACCCGCGCTGGATCGCCCTGGGCGAAGTCCAGTGCCCGGTGCATGTGGTACCGGCAGTGATCTGCCAGCCCGATATCCCCAGATGCCCATCCAGCCAGCCGATGCGCTTCTGAGACCGCGTATCGAAGCTGCGTGTGCACCTCAGGGAAGGCCTGGGCGGACAGCAGCACCTCCCCCGTCTTGGCCGTGGCAGCGAGAGCCTCACGAGCAGCCATCCCGCCAGACTCGCGGTCCAGCACGTTGAGCCTCGCCACTGTCTGCTCGAATGCGCGGACATCTGATGGGCCGACCCGGGCAGGGGGCTGCAAAGCCACATCCCGCAATGTCAGGGGGTGAGGTTCACCGAAGACCGGCGCGCCGAAGATGATCGCTCCAGCGATAGCGAGGAAGTTGCGCCTCTCCACGTCCTCATCCACCTCCTCTGCGGCAGGTTCGGTGGAGTCACCATCGTACGCAAGACCCATCAAACCGCGAGGGACACCCAACCCGTTCGCGATCCGCACCAGCACGTCGTAGCCCATGACCTGGCGACCGTTGATGATCTCTGAGACCTCGCTCTGCGACTGACTCACCAGCGAAGCGATGGTGCGCTGCTGGACGCCCGCACTCGTGAGAATCTTGTAGACCTTGGTGATGTCACGCTCGGCAAGCGCAGCCCGCATGCTCGGCAGAGCGAGCAGATCAGGGTCCAGATCCGGCGAATCAGACATGCAAGAGATCGTAGCTCAATGGTCTGACCTGCCTGGCAGAGCCGACCAGGCCTCGTTGGCCGACTTCAGGTTCTTACAGATCGCTAACGCGGCGGCGTTCCACGCTTCGGGGTGCGCACCGTGGGTATAGCACGGGCATGGCCACTAGCACGACAGAGGGCGCCACCGGCTACCACCGTGTGATGGCAAAGATGGCTTCGACCGAGCGGTCCAGATGAAGAGCTACGACCTGATCGTGGTGGGGGCAGGCAGCGGCAACATGCTGCTCGGTCCCGAGGTTGCCCACCTCCGGGCGGCGATCATCGAGCCTGACCGCTTCGGCGGGACCTGCCTCAACCGCGGTTGTATTCCCTCGAAGATGCTGGTCGTGACCGCGGACGCCGCGCGGGCCGTGCCAGAGGCCCGCCGGCTGGGCGTGCACGCCAGCCTCGACCGGGTGGACTGGCCCGCGGTCCGCGCCCGGATCTTCGGTCGGCTCGATCCGCTACACGAGGGCGCCATCGAGCACCGGTGTCGCGGCGGGGTGGACGTCTACACCGCGCCGGCGCGGTTCGTCGCCCCGCGGGTACTCGAGGTCGCCGGTCAGCAGCTGACCGCCAAGCAGATCGTGGTAGCTGTCGGGGCGCGGCCGGTGGTGCCGGATATCCGCGGTCTGGACACTGTGCCGTTCCACACCTCGGACACGATCATGCGGATCGATGAGGTGCCCCCCTCGCTGTGTGTGATCGGCGGTGGCTTCATCGCCGCCGAACTGGGCCACGTCTTCGGCGCGTTCGGTGCCGAGGTGACCCTGGTGCAGCGCGGACCCAGGCTGCTCATGGCCGAGGACGAGCAGGTGTCTGCTCGGTTCACCGAACTAGCCCGGCGTCGCTTCGATGTCCGCGTCGACACCGCGGTGACCGCTGTCGCGGCCCACGGGACAGGGGTGGCCGTCACCGTCGAGTGCGACGGACAGAGCGAGGTGATCGAGGCGGCCACGCTGCTCGTGGCGACCGGCCGGCGTCCGAACACCGACCTGCTCGATGTGGCTGCCGGAGGCCTCGAGGTCGACGAACACGGTCATCTCGTGACCGACGAGGCCTACCGGAGCACGGTGCCTGGCGTGTGGGCCTTCGGCGACGCCGCGAACCACTTCCAGCTCAAACACATGGCCAACGCCGAGGAGCGGGTCGTGCAGCACAACCTCACCCACCCTGACACGCTGCGCCGGCTGCCCCACAACCTCGTTCCGCACGCGGTCTTCTCCGACCCGCAGGTCGCCAGCGTCGGGATCACCGAGCAGGAAGCCCGGCGGCTCGGCATCGACCACACCACAGCCCTCAAGCCATACGCCGACACCGCCTACGGGTGGGCGCTGGAGGACACCAGCAGCTTCGTCAAGCTCATCGCCGACCCCCGAGGCCGCACGCTGCTCGGTGCGCACATCATCGGTCCCCAGGCCGCCCTGCTCCTGCAACCACTGCTTCAGGCGATGATGCTCGGACACACCGTCGAGCAGCTCGCGCACCAGGTCCTCTACGTGCACCCCGCATTGACAGAGGTCCTCGAACAGGCGCTGCTCGAACTGTGAACCCCCGCGCACCGCCGCCGGAAATTTACCGCCTGTTTCATTACAGACTAAATATGTGCGCCGCTCCGATTTGCGGAGAGTACGAATCCGGCGTACTAATGGGTAGGTCGGGGCTCGCAGGACCTCCGGTTGTGTCGATCTCGGGGGCGATCAAAATATCTTCTGGTCTGACCGCAGGTTCACCGTAAGCGCCGTCACGAGTTGAGGACCGCTTGATCGGCCTAATCTGCGCCCGGGGAGAACGACGCACCTAGCATCGCCGGAGTAAACAGCCGTTTCTGGACTGAAAATCTGAAGTAAAGGAGCAGGTATGCAGGTTTCGGAGATCTTCTCACTTGGTGGCGGTTGCGGTGGCTACGGCGGAGGTGGCTATGACCGCCACAGCAACGGTGGCTACAGCAGCGGCTATAGCAATTACCGGAGCAGCTACCGGTACCACAACTACGAGCACCACAACGGCGGTGGACTCCTCAGTATCCGCATCGGCGGAGGCCGCGGACGGGACTACTAACCACCAGTCGCGGGGGGGGGGGGGGGGGGGGGCCGCGCCCCCCCCCCCCCGCCCGCCCCCCCCCCCCCCCCCCCCCGCGCGGGGGCGCCG
>CAXUFG010000195.1:0-10239 GCA_964250265.1 uncultured Pseudonocardiaceae bacterium
GTGGGGTCGAGGCCCGGGGTGGGGTCGAAGCGCTGTGCGTCGAGCCAACCTTGCAGGATTTCCACGGCGGCAGCCTGATCGACCACGGCCCGCTGTTTGCGGCCGCGAACGCCGCGCTCGGCGAGCATCCTGGTCGCTGAGACAGTAGTGAGGCGCTCGTCGGTCAGCTGGACCGGAACATGGACGCCAAGCCGGGTGGCCAGGGCGCGGGCATAATTCACCGCGGCACCCGCCGCCGGGCCGTGCCGCCCGACCAACGTGCGCGGGAGCCCCACCACCACCTCGACCACCTCGTGCTCAACCACCATCGCCGCCAGCGCATCGAGGTCCCTGCCCCCCGACCGGTCGCGGGTCAGCGTAACCAGCGGCGTCGCGAGGATTCCGGCGGGATCGGACAGCGCCACCCCGACTCGCACCTCGCCGACGTCCACCCCGAGGCGGCGTCCGGGTCGGGCACCAGGACGACCACGATCTAGCCCGGGGTCGGACCCGCTCACGTGCCGTTGCGCCCCGCGAGCTCGGTCCGCAGGGCCGTCAACGCGGCGGGGATCCCGCCCGGCTCAGTACCGCCGCCCTGGGCGAGATCCGGCTTGCCCCCACCGCGGCCGCTCACGGCAGGTCCGAACACCGGCACCAGCGCGCCCGCCGCTATCCCCCGCTCCCGAGCGGCGGCGGTGGTAGCCACCACGAAGGACACCTTGCTGCTTGCCTGGTCGACGCTGAACAACGCGACTACCCCGGACCGTTCGCCGAGCCGGCCACGCACCTCGGTGGCCAGTGCCCGCAGGTCTGCACCGCTCACCCCTACGCCCGTTTCAGCAGCCACCAGCGCGGTTGCACCGATCTGCTCGGCGTCCTCGGCCAGGGCGCCTGCCGAGGACAGCACCGCGCCGGCGCGTAGCCGCTCCAGCTCCCGCTCGGCCGTGCGCAGCCGCTCGGTCACCGCGCCGATCCGCTCGGGCAACTCCTCAGGCCGGGCCTTGAACTGCTCAGCCAGCTGCGCCACCAGAACGTGCTCGCGGGCCAGGAAGCGGAACGCATCCAAGCCCACCAGCGCCTCCACCCGCCGCACCCCAGCCCCGATAGACGCCTCGGACAGCAGCTTGATCAGGCCGATGTCAGCCGAGTTGTGGACGTGCGTCCCGCCGCAGAGCTCCTTGGAGTAGTCGCCGATGGTCACGACCCGCACCGCGTCCCCGTATTTCTCGCCGAACATCGCGACTGCACCGGCATGGCGGGCGTCCTGCCTGGACATCACCTCGGCGGTGACCGGAAGCGAGCGCAGCAGCACCTCGTTGACCTCGTCCTCGACGTCGGTCAGCACGCTGGGCGCCACCGCACCGCCCGGCGAGGTGAAGTCGAAACGGAACCGACCCGGAGCGTTGAGCGAACCGGCCTGCGCCGCGCTGGTGCCCAGTGCCCGGCGGATGCCGGCATGCACCAGGTGTGTCGCGGAATGTGCCCGGGCTACCGCACGCCGGCGGGTGATGTCGACCTGCGCCAAGACCGGAGCGTCGAGCTGCACCTCGCCGGAGACGACCGTCCCCCGGTGCACCGACAAGCCCTCCACCGGGGACTGCACGTCGGCCACCTCAATGGCGAACCCGGCGCCGACCAGGGTGCCGGTATCGGATTGCTGGCCACCACCCTCGGCGTAGAAGGGGGTGCGGTCCAGTACGACCTCCACGGTGCTGCCCGCCCCGGCTGCGGGAACGCCTGCGCCGTTCACAAGAAGACCGATCACCCGGGCCTCGGCGGAGAGGTCGGTGTAGCCCACGAAGTCGGTACGGCCGTGCGCGTCGAGCACGGTGCGGTACTGGCTGAGGTCCCCGTGACCGGAGCGGCGGGCGGCGGCATCGGCCTTGGCCCGCTGGCGCTGCTGCGCCATCAGCGTGCGGAACCCAGCCTCGTCGACGGACAGGCCGGCCTCGGCGGCCATCTCCAAGGTGAGGTCGATCGGGAACCCGTACGTGTCGTGCAACTGGAAGACCTGGTCTCCGGCCAGCTGGGCGCCACCAGCCTGACGGGTCTGCGCTACCGCCAGGTCGAAGATTCGCGACCCGGCGGACAACGTCGTCAGGAACGCATCCTCCTCGGCCGCAGCCACTGCCTCGATCCGCTGGTAATCGGTGGCGATCTCCGGGTAGGACGGACCCATCGTGTCCCGCACCACCGCGGTGATGTCACTGAGCACCGGCTCGGTCACGCCCAGCAGCCGCAGGGACCGGACGGTGCGGCGCAGCAACCGGCGCAGTACGTATCCACGGGCCTCATTACTGGGGGTCACGCCGTCGCCGATGAGCATGACGCCGGTGCGGGCGTGATCAGCGATCACCCGAAAGCGCACGTCATCGACTGGATCCGCGCCGTAGCGCCGGCCGGAGAGCTGCTCGGCGAGGGTGATCACCGGCCGCAGCAGGTCGGTCTCGTACACATTCGGGACGTCCTGGAGCAACAGCGCCACCCGCTCGACGCCCATCCCGGTGTCGATGTTCTTGGCGGGCAACGGCTCGAGGATCGAGAAGTCGCTCTTACCCGGGCCAGTGGACTCGCCCCGCTCGTCCTGCATGAAGACGAGGTTCCAGATCTCCAGGAACCGATCCTCATCGACAATCGGGCCGCCGGGAGGGCCGCAGTCCGGGCCCCGGTCGATGTAGATCTCCGAGCTGGGCCCGCACGGGCCAGGCACACCCATGGACCAGAAGTTATCGTCCATGCCGCGGCGCTGGATGTGCTCAGCGGGTACTCCGGCGACCGTACGCCACAGCTGCGCGGCCTCGTCATCGTCGGTATACACAGTGACCCAGACGCGGTCTGGATCAAAGCCGTAGCCACCGGCATCCACCGAGCCGGTCACCAGCCGCCAAGCGTGCTCGATGGCCGCTTGCTTGAAGTAGTCCCCGAAGGAGAAGTTGCCGGCCATCTGGAAGAACGTGTTGTGCCGGGTGGTCTTGCCGACCTCATCGATATCCGGGGTGCGCACACATTTCTGGATGGAGACCGCTCGGCTATAAGGGGGTGTCGCCTGGCCTAGAAAGTACGGTTTGAAGGGCACCATGCCGGCATTGACGAACAGCAGGTTCGGATCGTCAACCAGCAGGGAGGCGCTGGGCACCACCGTGTGCCGGGATCGATGAAAATGGTTCAGGAACCGTTGGCGGATCTCGTGGGTTTGCACGGGTCTTCCTCGAAGCCAGATGGTTGCGCGCCATAGCCGACGCATTTATCACTATCGCGGATCAGCACGGTGACTAGACCCGCGCGCGGGCCGCACCTGCTCGGCTCGCTCCGGAACCGGCATGCTGTGGCGCGGTGTCGATGCCGGTGCGATCGGCGACGGCGGCGTGCAGCTGGGCCTCTCGCTCCTCCATGCCGGCCCGGACGTCGGCACCGAAGGAGCCCACCGCCGTGGCCAGCTCCCGCATCGCGTCGCCGATGTTCTCGGCGGCACCCGCGGGAGTCAATTGCCGGACGCGGGCCCGCGCCTTGCGACTGGCCGCGACCCCGGCAGCAATTCCTAGACCGAACCAGAGCATCCGCCTCACCGCTTGTCCCCGTTCCGCCGGCGCCCGCGTGGCCGGCGGCCTGATGTATCGTCCTTGCGCTTACGACGACTCATCGCCTTGCTCACGCCATAGGATAGCGCCGCGACCCGCACCAACGGGCCACCCAGAGTGGCGGTGAACAGCGAGGTCAGCGCGGAGACGTTGCCGGTCACCGCCTGCGCGTTCGCGGTGATCCCGTCCAGCCGCTCCAGCTGGGCATTGACCTGGGTGACGGTCGTGTTCGCGCCGGTGAACAGGGGATCGGCTTCCGCGCTGGCCTTGCGGATCGCCTGCGTCGCCTCATCGAGGGTTCGGCCGAGCTTGATAAGTGGGACAGCCAGTAGCCCTACCAGGACGACGAACGCACCAGCGGCAACCAAGGAGGCGATCTGACCTGCCGACACGTGCCCTCCTCGCCGATCCCGACCGGTGATGGGCGATGAGGTTACCGGGCTCGTTCACGCGCCGTCATGGTGGGCCGAGAACGAGTTGCGCTGGGTGGGGATGGCTGAGGAAGTCGTGGTGGGAGATCTCCCACCCGTACGCTCCGGTGAGCGGGAACACCAGAACGTCACCCACGCGGAGCAGATCGACCCAGACGCCTCGGGCGAGCACGTCACGAGGCGTACACAACTCGCCAACCACGTCCACGTGCACTGCGCGCACCTCTGGGCGGCTGAATGGGTAGCGCCACCGTTCGACCCTCAGCACCGCGAACGGGTGGCTGTACCCCCAGGCGGCCGGCAGCCGGAAATGATGGGTTCCACCGCGCAGCACCGCGAAGCAGCGGCCGTGAGTGCACTTGAGGTCGAGGACCTCAGCGGCGTACCAACCGGCCTCGGCCACCAGGAACCGGCCCAACTCGAAGATCAACCGTACGCTGGGCGACAGCCGGTCGACCGTCTCACCGATCCCCCGGGAGAATCTCGTCAGGTCGAAGCCGTCACCGCTGGTGTAGGGCACCCCGATGCCACCGCCGACGTTGATGACGTCCAGATCGATCCGGTGCCGGGCCGCCTGCTGCGTGCACCAGGCCACGGCTTCGGCGACAAAGAGCGCGTGCGCGTCCGCGTCGAGGTTGTTCGACGCCGCATGCAGGTGAAAGCCGCGCAGCGTGACCGTGGGAAGCCGGCTGGCCAGCTCGATCGCCTCCGCCAGCATCGCCTCGTCGATACCGAACTGGGTCGCGGTCCCGACCATCCTCAGCTGCCCTGGTAGCCCGCCGCCACGCCGGTTGACCCGCAGCGCCACCGGCACGCGGACACCGAGCTCGGCCGCGATCAATCCCGCTCTGCGCAGCTCGTGCATGCTCTCCACATTGAGCAGGTCCAGACCGGCCTGCAGCGCACCGACAATCTGCGCGTCGGTCTTGGCCGGGCCGCTGAACACCAGCCGCGAGGCGCCCGCGGCGACCGCCTTGCCGATCTCCCCCAACGACGCCGCCTCGAACCCCTCGACCTGCGCCGCCAGTGTGCTCAGCACCGCGGGATGGCTGTTCGCCTTGATCGCGTAGTACAGCTCACAGCGCCCGGTCAGCGCGGCGCGGACCGCGTCGAGCTGGGCAAGCAGCGTGCCCAGGTCATAGACGTAGGCACACACCGGCTCGGCGCCGGCACTCTGCCCTCGTAGCGCCCCGCTCACTCGTTCCCAGGCGGGCCCGTCGGGCTGCTGGGCCCGAACGGTCAACAGCGCACCTCGTGCAGCGGGTTGCACACCTGGACGTACTGGTCGCCGCCGGCCGGATCCAGTCGCATCCGGGCGAACGCCTTGATCGGCAAGGTTGGCCCGAACAGGACGGCGCGGTCGGCGGCGACGTCCTCCCGCAAGGCCGGATCAGCCGCCAACCCCGTGAGGAGCTCCCTCACCACTGCCCTGATGCGCTGCCATGCCTGCCCCGGATCGACGCCACACCGGGTGACCAGGTGAGCGACGACCTCCCCGAGGTGGTTCGACAGCACGGTATAGAGCACCTTGGCCCGCATCACCTGGACATCGTCAGTCACCGTGGCCGTTCCCGGACGGGGATCAAGCGCCAACCCCTGCCGGCGCAGCCGTGGTGGGTAGATCCGCATCCCGCCCCAGTCACGCAACACCAGCCGGGTGGGCATGGCTTCGACGAAGGTGAAGATGCAATTCTGCAGGTGGGCCTCCACTGCGATGCCATACTTGGTCATCAGGATCACCGACACGGGTAGTAGCAGGGCGGCGTACTCCTCGGCGAAGCACAGCCCGGCGGCGCGGAGGTCTGCTTCGCCGCGCGTCAGGGCGTAGCGCGTCACCAGCTCGACCAGCAGGCTTGAGTCCGTCACCGGCGCACGAGCTGGCAGCGCACATCCCGGCACGGGTAGCTCCTCGGGACGGAGGTAAGCGCTGACGTCACGGCGGATGAGTGCGGACAGCGCACGGGAGCGCCGGTCGGGGTCCGGATCTTGTGCCGGCGGTCGGTAGCTGGCACCGGCGAGCTCGTCGAGCAGGACGATCCGATCGATCAAGGCGGGCTCCCGGTCGATGATCTGCCGGAGCAACCGGCTGTACACCGGCCCGTTGTTGGTGGTGTGCGCCGAGATGGACCGCCGGGTGGAGCCGATCAACGTGTCCAGGGCGGTCTTGACCAGCAGGCGGCGGCCCCCGGGTGAGCGCTCGGTGAGCAGGGTCCGCACGCTCGAGGTCGGTACGCCGGCCAACCGGGCGGCGGGTACGGGCACCACTGTGCGGTCCGCGATCTCCTGCGCGAGCAGGGGCTGGACGACCTGTTCGAGCTGCCAGGGATGCACAGGCACGAACACGTAGGCAGCCGGATCGAGTTGATCGACGCGGAAGTGTTCCCGGACGGCCATGGTGAGTTTCGGGTACTCGGCCGCCAGCAGCTCCCCAACGTCACGGCCTCGCTCATCAGGGGTGGACTCGATACGTTCTCGGCGGATGGCCACGAGGATCAGATTGGTCGACGTCTCGGACTCCAGGTCGTGGCGCAGCAGGTCAGCCGGTTGCATTCCCAGCCTGCCGCGCCCGCACGGATGCAGGTTGTGCCCCTCGGTGTTGAGCCTCTCGAAGAAGACCATCATGTCCTCCGGGGCCTCGCCAGCAGCGAGGCGCTGCGCAAGACCCACGGTGTCCAGTGCGTTCAGATGGATCGCAACCTGGCGCAGCGCCAGCCGCTGCTCCTCGGATCGGGTGTAGGCCAACGTGAGATTGGCGACGGTGTCGGCGAGCTCAGCGGCGAACGATCGCCAACCTGGCGCCGGGGCGAACTCTGTCAGGAGCTCGACGAGGTCATCGGGAGACCGGATCGGGCTCGCCTCACCCGCGCGGAGGCACAGCACCGGGTGGCCCGGTTTGACATTGTCGAAGGCGTGCTCGGCGCGGACCGGGAAGGCCAGCACCACCGTGGCCTCGAGCTGGAGAATGAACCAACTGCCTGGTCGAATAGCGCGCAGCTGCGACTCGAGCGCCGACGGATCGGCGCCGCCTGGGACGTGTGCTGTGAGGTCGAGGCGGCGGCTCGCGGTCCGGATCTCGCCGATGTCTTCTCGCCACAAAGCCGCGAGCAAGCGGTGCAACACCACAGTCCGCGCCCTCGGCAAGTGCTCAAGGAACGCTGAGGCGTACTGCGGCGCGTTCACGCGCAGGGTCTCGTGCATTCTCAGCTCCTCAGGCGTGCGGAGCTGGACCCCAGCTGGGGTGTCCCCGGCTGAGATGTCGCGGTGCAGGTGGTTCATCCGGCGGCCGCCAAGGGGTTAGGCACTGCCACCCACTGTGGGGTGTGGGGGTTGGCGGAGAGTTGGACCCGCAGCAGGGACTTGGCCGGTAGCGTTGGGCCGAACATGGCGGCCTCATCCCGGCTGGCCTGAGCCGCGATGGCAGGGTCCGCGGTGAGGGTGGCGTAGGCCACGCGGCAGCGCTGGGCCACCAGCTGCCACAACCGGGTCGCGTCAGTCTCCCCCACCCTGGCCAGCGCGGCAACGATCTGGCCGAGGTTGGTGTCGACCAGCGGGAAGAACAAAGCGGCGCGCAGCTCGTCCTCCTCATCCGTGGGCAGTGCGCCGATCAGTGCTGGCGGCTGCACCCCGCTGCGCGCCAGCCGGGTTGGGCTCACCCGGACACTGCCGAAATCGCGGTAGAGCAGCCGGGCCGGCAGGCCGTCGCGTAACACCACGACGGCGTTTTGCCCGTGTGGCTCCAGCGCAATCCCCCACCGGGACAGCAGGGCGAACAGCGCCGGAAACAGGCAATCGCAATAGCGGGCTAGGAAATGCCCTGCGGACGCGGAACTCAGGCACCCGCGGGTGGATGCCAGCTCGTCGAGTACGTCAGCAAGCAACGGCCGACCGTTCAGTGGTGAGCGGGCAGCGAGCGCGGCGACCGGTAGCGCGACCTCACCATCGCCGGTATGGCATTCCGGGGACTCCCGGATGATCGCGGCGAGGCTGGCCGCCGCGTCGATCCCTTCGCCCGGCGCAGGCAGGTAACTCCCGCTGGCCCGCTCGGTGAGGATGACCAGCCGCCCACCGAAGCCGCGCTCGCGCCGGCAGATCTCAGCCAGTAAGGCCGACATGATCGGGCCGTTGTGCGCCGTTGCCGGGGAGATAACGCGGGTCGCGGTAGTGAGCCTGATGTCGACCGAGGTCTTGATATGGGCAGCTCGCCGGTTCGCCGCGGGAGCCAGCGTCCGCAGCGATAGCAGCGGCCGAGCGCGGATTTGCGCTCGCGGGATGGCGATGAGCCGCCCGCGAGCGAGCGCGTCGGCGTAGCGGTCCGGCAGAATCCGCCGCAGCTGCCAGGGGTGGACCGGCAGCAACTCGTAGTCGGCCGGATCTCGCCGGGCGCCGCGCAGGTGCGCGCCGGCGGCGTCCGCGGCCTCCGGGTGCCAGTGGCGCAGTTCCGAGGTGAGCGTTAGCCGCGTCGGGGACGGCTGGGCGAACGAGGACCTGGCAATGGCCACGATCCGGAGTGCGACCTCGTCGGCCCATTCCGGGGTGTAGCTGAACAGCTCCTGCGTGGTCATCCCGCCGCGGACACGGGCGCACGGGTGTAGTGGATGCCCGTCGACGACCGCTTGCTCGAACACGGCGAGCGGGCTGAACGCCGGGTTGGTGACGCTCCGCCGGACCGCCCAGCGCAGCACGTTGTTCTCCGGGATCCCATTTGTGGTGAGCCGTTCGCGTCGCCACGACTCGCCGAGGAGCGCAAGCGCATGGTTGGTGACGCTCTGCCCCAGCTCAGCGGACAGGTGGAGCCATCGGTCGGTATCGACGCGGGTGGGTCGGGCCGCTAGCACCGCCCTGAGCAGCGCGACTGGATGATCGATCAGCTGCGGGTGAGTACCGTGCCGGGTGACGGCCAGGCCAGCCGGATGCTCGGCGAAGGCAGCTGTGATCGCGGGCGGCGCGCAAATCTGGGTGCCATCGGGCAGCAGGATCCCCGCGCGGCCGTTGCTTGCCAGCGGGATCAGGCCATCGATCCGCTCCCGGGTCAGCGCAACCCACAACTTGCCCAGCGCCACCGCCCGGGCTTGCCGTACGGCCACGCCGTAGCCGGCGGCGAGCTCGGGGTGAGCCCGCCGCAACGCCGCGAGCCCGGCCTGTTCCGCCCTCGTCTCGTCGCCGAGCCGGATGCTCCCCACACTCGACTCCCCATGTCGCGGATCACTGGTCGCGGATGATCCGGCGAAGCCGGCTCATCCGCTCTACAAGAGCGCGCTCCGCGCCGTGGTTGCTGGGTTCGTAATAGTTCCGGCCGACCAGCGCATCCGGGGAGTACTGCTGGCCCAGCACACCCTCGGGCGCGTCGTGCGGGTAGCGGTAACCCTGCGCGTGCCCGAGCCGGGCGGAGCCCGCGTAGTGCCCGTCGCGAAGGTGCGCAGGCACCGGCCCGGTGGCACCGGCCCGGACATCAGCCAGCGCCGCGTCGACGGCGGTGATCACTGCGTTGGACTTCGGCGCGGTGGCCAAGTGCACGGTGGCCTGCGCCAACGCCAACCGGCCCTCGGGCATCCCGATGAACTGCACCGCGTGGGCAGCGGCCACCGCGGTCTGCAACGCCGTCGGGTCGGCCATCCCGATGTCCTCGCTGGCGTGCACCACCAGCCGGCGGGCGATGAACCGGGGATCCTCACCGGCCTCCACCATGCGCGCCAGATAGTGCAGCGCGGCGTCCACATCGGACCCGCGGATAGCCTTGATGAACGCGCTGATCACGTCGTAGTGCTGGTCCCCGTCCCGGTCATAGCGCACCGCGGCACGGTCCACCACGGACTCGATGTGGGCCAGGCTCACTTCACGTCCCGAGATCGCGCCCTGGGAGATCACCGCCTCGGCGGCCGTCTCCAGCGCGGTCAAAGCCCGCCGAGCGTCGCCAGCAGCCAGCCGCACCAGATGATCCTCCGCTGCCGGCTCCAGCGTGATCGATCCCTCCAGGCCGCGCGGGTCGACCAGAGCACGCTGGATCAACGTCCGCACGTCGTCATCGGACAGCGGGTGCAGCTGCAGCACCAGCGACCGGGACAGTAGCGGTGATACCACGGAGAAGAAGGGGTTCTCGGTGGTCGCCGCGACCAGCAGGATGACCCGGTCCTCGACCGCGCCGAGCAGCGCGTCCTGCTGGGTGCGGGAGAAGCGGTGCACCTCGTCGATGAACAGCACGGTCGACTCTCCGGACCTGGTCAGCCTGCGGCGAGCCTCCTCGATGACCGCAC
>CAXUFG010000196.1:0-1117 GCA_964250265.1 uncultured Pseudonocardiaceae bacterium
CGTCGGCCGCGGATCCGTATGCGGCGAACAACGCCGCAAGCTCCGCCGCGTCGACCGGGCGGCGCCGGCGGCCCCACGGGTGCCCGCGCGCCACCACCAGTTGCAGCCGGTCATGGCCCACGACCTGGCACTGTAACCCCTCGGGCAGGTCCGGTCCCTCCACGAAACCGATGTCCACGGCATCGGCGAGCACCAGCCGGGCGACCTCGACGGAGTTGACCACCCGCAGCGACACGCCGGCGCGCGGCCGCCGTACCCGCAGGTCGACCAACCAGGACGGCAGCAGGTATTCGGCCACCGTCATGCTCGCCGCGATCCGCAGCCGGCCCTCGTGCCGGGTCCGCAACGCCGCCACACCCGCGTCCAGGGCGGCCGCGGCCGCGACCACCGGCCGGGCCCAGTCGGCGACCACCGCACCTTCGCGGGTCAACCGGGACCCGGCCGCAGACCGCTCGATCAACGCCAGCCCGAGCAGGCTCTCCAGGTGGCGGATCCGGGAGCCGGCGGCCGGCTGGGAGATGCCGTGGTGGCGCGCCGCCCGGCCCAGGCTGCCCAACCGGGCCACCGACAGCAGCAGCTCCAGCGCGCCGATCTCCGGGACCCTGGGCGATAGCGGCGGCGGCAGACCGGCGGCCGACGGCTCGGCGGGATGGACCGCGGCGGAACGCTCGGCCGCGCGCCCACGATGGGTCCGATCCTGTTCCTTGGCCGACGACAACGTTGTCTGCCTCAGCTGATCCTGCGACACCGGCCGACCAGCGGCAGGAACCGGCCGACCTGGCACGCGTAGTCGTGGTAGGCCCGGCTGTGCAGCCGCTCCAGGTGCGGTTCCTCGACAAGCCGGGTCTGGATCTGTAGCGCGAGTAAGCAGACCAGCACCGCACCGGCGGCGAGCGCGGTGGGCACCAGCAATGCGATCGCCACCCCGTTGACGAGCAGGCTGGTGTAGGTGGGGTTGCGCACCAGCCGGAACGGACCGTGCACGACCAGCGGCGCGGCGAACCCCGGGTCGATCCCGGTCCGCCAGGCGCGGCCCATCGTGTTCTGGGCGAGGACGGCGAGAACCAACCCGGAGAAAAAGAGCACCACGCTCAGCGCTACCACTGCCGGTGCCGGT
>CAXUFG010000196.1:1217-10202 GCA_964250265.1 uncultured Pseudonocardiaceae bacterium
CCGTCCCCAGTGGACGGATCCCAGCCAGTGCCAGCGCGGGGTTGGCCAGCTCAAGGCTGCAGGCGATGAGGAACAGTACATTGGCGGTCCGCTCTGCACGGTTGGCGCCCAGGCTCGGCAGCCACGCCGAGCGCCCCGTTCGGCGGCGCAACAGCAGGGGCTGAACTGCGAACACAACCAGGACATAGGTCAGCGCGAACAGCAACCCGGCGGCCGGGCCACCGACAGACGGCGTCACTGGCAGCGCCGCCCGGCCTCCGCTGCTGCCCGTGGCGACATCCCGGCCAGTTCGCGAGCGCGACACAACACACCGCCAAGCATGACTCCGGTGAGCTGGCGAGTCGAGCGGTTGTGCCGGCTCGGGTGAGCAACCCAGCAACTACAGCCCACCAGCGACCACACTCGCAGCCGCCCGATCAGCATGCGCGCGCCAGGCGCGGCCTGCGTCGCTGTGCTGCGCCTCACAAGCCTGCCATAGATTGTACGGACAAATCGGTACTATGCTCGGAGCTGCGATGTGACCGGACCGGGAGGTGTTCGTTCATGACCTCGCTCGTGTTCGCTCAGGCGGCCGGCACCGGTGACTTCGTCGCGGCCCGTACTCAGATGGGTTTCTCGCTGGGGTGGCACATCATCATCGCGTGCTTCGGGGTGGGCTTCCCGGCGCTGGTGTTATTCGCGGAGTGGCGCGGGATCCGCACCGGAGAGGTGGCCTACCGGTTGCTGGCCCGCCGCTGGGCGCGGGCGATGGGTGTGTTGTTCGCGGTCGGTGCGGTGTCGGGCACGATCCTGTCGTTCGAGATGGGGATCCTCTGGCCTGGCCTGATGCAGCGGTACGGGGCGGTGTACGGATTCCCGTTCGCGCTGGAGGGCTTCGCGTTCTTCATCGAGGCGATCTTTTTGGGGATCTATCTCTATGGCTGGGATCGGTTGCCGCCGCGGGTGCACCTGGCCTCCGGGCTGCCGATCGTGGTGGCCGGGGTGGCGTCGGCGTTTTTCGTTGTCGCGGCCAACGCCTGGATGAACACGCCACGCGGGTTCCGGCTGGTGGATGGGAGGGTGGTCGACCCGGATCCGTGGGCGGCGATGTTCACCCCGGCCACCGGCCCGGAGACCACCCACATGATCCTGGCCGCGATGATGGTCACCGGGTTCGCGGCCGCGGCGGTGTATGCGGTGGCCATGCTGCGCGGCCGGCGGGACCGCTACCACCGGCTCGGGCTGTTGCTGCCGCTGACGGTGGCGTCCGTGATCACTCCGGTGCAGATCGTGGTCGGTGACTGGGCGGCCCGGTTGGTCGCCGCCGAGCAGCCGGCCAAGCTCGCCGCGATGGAAGGGCTTTACCGCACCGGTGCCGGCGTGCCGATCGCGATCGGGGGCTACTACAGCGGTGACACGCTGCACGGGGCACTGGAGATCCCCTACGGGCTCTCGCTGCTGGTTCACCTCGATCCGCACGGCGTCGTGCAGGGGTTGGACGTCGTGCCCGCCGCGCTGCGCCCGCCGGTGACGCTGGTGCACCTGGCCTTTGACCTCATGGTGGGGATCGGCTTCGCCCTGTTGGCGTTGGGCGGCTGGCTGGCCTGGTCGTGGTGGCGTCGCCGGGAGATGCCCGCCACGGTGTGGTTCCTGCGGGCGGTGGCAATGGCGGGGGTCGGTGCGACGGTGGCGATGGAGGCCGGTTGGGTGACCACCGAAGTGGGCCGCCAGCCATGGATCGTCTACCAGTTGATGACGGTGAGCGAGGCGATGAACCCGGCTCCGGGGTTGCGGTACGGGCTCTACGCGGTGCTCGTGGTCTACACGCTGCTGACCGTGGCCACCGTCGCGGTGCTGCGCCGGCTGACCCGCCACCAGCGGGTACCGGTGGCGCCGCAGGAGTCCGACGTCGAGGAGTACAGCGTCATATGAGCGCCTGGGTCACCTGAGAGCGGGGGTGCGATGAGCCTGGCCGGGGCCGTGCTGGTCTGCCTGTGGGTGGGCCTGACCGCCTACGCGCTGCTGGCCGGTGCCGACTTCGGCGCCGGCGCCTGGGATCTGGTCGCCGGCGGGGCCGCCCGTGGCGCGCGGCAGCGCGAGCTCATCGAGCACTCGATCGGGCCGGTGTGGGAGGCCAACCACGTCTGGCTGATCTTCGTGCTGGTGGTGCTGTGGACCGGGTTCCCGCCGGCGTTCGCCGCGATCGCCTCCACTCTCTCTATCCCGCTCACCGGGGTCGCTCTCGGGGTGATCGCCCGCGGCGCCGCGTTCGCCTTCCGCAAGAACGTCGAGGACCTCGCGCAGCGGCGCCTCTACGGAGCGGCGTTCGCCAGCTCGTCCGTGCTCACCCCGTTCTTCCTGGGAACCGTCGCCGGAGCGGTCGCCTCCGGGCGGGTTCCGCCCGGCATCGCCCGGGGTGAGGCGCTGGGGAGCTGGCTGAACCCCACCTCGTTGCTCGCCGGGGTGCTCGCGGTAGGCATCTGCGGCTACCTGGCCGCGGTCTATCTCTGCGCCGACGCGATCCGCGTCGGGCAGCATGACCAGGCCGCCGCCTTTCGCCGGCGCGCGCGGGGCCGCGGGCTGGTCGTCGGGGCGGTGGCGCTCGCCGGCATCGCGGTGCTGCACGCCGACGCGCCGCGACTGTTCGCCGGGCTCACCGGCCGGGCACTGCCGGTGGTGACCCTGTCCGCAGCGGCCGGGCTCGCCTCGCTGGGGCTGCTCGTCGGCCGCCGCTACCGGCTGTCGCGGATCACCGCGGCGCTGGCCGTCACCGCCGTGCTGTGGGCCTGGGCGCTGGCCCAGTTCCCGCTGCTGCTCGTGCCCGCGCTCAGTATCGACGACGCGGCCGCGGGCCGGGCGACCCTGCAGGCCATGCTCATTGTCGTTGTGGTGGGCGCGGTGCTCCTGGTGCCCTCGCTGGCGTGGCTGTTCTGGCTGTTCCAGCAGCACCCCACCGGCAAGGCGTCACGGACCGGCCGCTGAGCCTGCTTACGGGATTGCGGCAAATCTGTCTCCTGCCCGCACTCAGCCGGTGGTTACTCCGTCGGGCTCGGCTTGCCAGGCGTGCCAGCCGCCGATGAGGTCGGAGACGTCCTCGAAGCCGTGGGCGCGCAGCAGGCTGGCGGCCGCGATGGAACGGTAGCCGCCGGCGCAGTGCACGAGGACCGGTCGGGCCGGATCGAGTGCGGCCATCACCTCACGCAGGCGGGTTAGCGGCAGGTTGACCGCGCCGGGCAGGGTGCCGCCGGCGAACTCGCCAGGACCTCGGACGTCGACCACCTGCAGGTCGGCCACGGTGGCGATGCGCTCGGCGGCCTGCCGGGCGGTGAGCCGGCTCTGGGTCCGGGTCAGCTCGGGCTGCGTGATGAGGGCGCCGAGGTCGGTGACGGTGCCGGTGACCGCGTCGACGCCGACGCGGGCCAATCGCAGCCGCGCTTCCACGACCTCCGCCGGGGTCCCGACGAGGATGACCGGTTGGCCGGGGGCGTGTACGGCGGCCGCGTACTCGGCGAAACGTCCGGAGAGCCCGACGTTGACCGCGCCACGCAGGTGCCCGGCCGCGAACGCCTGGTCGTCGCGGACGTCGAGGAGCAGGTCACCGGCCTGCTGGCGGGCCACGGCCTCTGCGGCGGTGATGTCCGCGACGGTGGCCGCGGGATCGAAGGCGTCGTGCCCGGCGCGGTTGAGGGCCACTTCCTCCGTGAAGTAGGCCGGCGGATCTGGCAGGCCCTCGGTGACCGCGGCGACGAAGGCGTCCTCGGTCATCGGCGCGAGAGCGTAATTCACGGCGCGCTGCACGCCGAGGGTGGACACCGTGTCAGACGACAGCGCCTTGCCGCACGCGCTGCCGGCGCCGTGGCCGGGGTAGACCAGCACCTCATCCGGCAAGGGAAGGATCTTGGTTCGAAGCGAGCGATACAGCTCACGGGCCATCTCCGCCGCGGTGCGCCCGGCCGCCCCCAGCAGGTCCGGGCGCCCGACGTCGCCGAGGAACAAGGTGTCACCGGTGAGCACCGCGGCCGGAGCCTGATCGCTCGCATGCTCATAAACCGCCAACGTGATCGACTCCGGGGTATGCCCCGGGGTGGCCAGTACCTCGATCATCACCCCGCTCTCCGGGTCGCCGAGGTGGATCCGTTCACCATCGGAGAGCCGGCGGATCGGGAAGCTCACCGGCGCGGCCTCGCCCATCGCGATCGCAGCGCCGGTCTGGGCGGCCAGCTCGGTGTGCCCGGGCACGAAATCAGCGTGCACGTGAGTGAGAACAATCAGCTCGATGGACAAGCCGCGCTGCTGTGCCGCGGCGAGGTACTCACTGACGTCGCGCCGCGGATCGACCACCACCGCGCGCCGTGAGACCTCATCGGCGACCAGGTAGGAGGCCTGCGACAGGCAACCCAAATAGAACTGCTCCACGATCATGGTGAACTCCTCGGCCGGCAGTGCAGTTGTCCGGACAAACGGACTATACGCCGACCAGGCGCCGACCTGAAGAGCTCGACTGACTTGAGGCGCTGGTGGGACCGCTAACCACTGTGCGCCGGAGATCAACGGCGCTCGCGTGCCGGCGAGGTCGGGACGCTGTCCGCCCGGAGGCTGTTACCGCGGGAGCCCCAGTCGGAGAGGACTGCGAACCGGTCACCGCGCACGGTGGCGGTCCGCCATTCGATCGGGCGGCGGTGCAGGCAGCCGGTGCGTTCGATGAACAGGCAGGCCACCGCGCGGGGCACAGCCAGCAGGGATCGGATGGCCTTGTCCGGCACCATCGCGGTGATCCGTTCCCGGCCGCCGGTGAGTCGCACCCCGCACCGGCAGGCCAGCTCGTCGTAGAGCCCGCCGCTGGTGAAATCGGCGTCGAGTACCGGTGCGGCGAGGTCTGCGGGCAACCAGATCCGATCGTGGGCCAGTGGCTCCTCATCGGCCCACCGCAGGCGCTCGAGGTAGACGAGCTCGGCGTCCTCGGGCAGCCCTAGCTTCCCGGCCGCCTCCGGGTTGTGTTCGGCGCGCAGCGCGAGCACGTCGCTGCACTGGCGCATGCCCCGTTCCTCGACCTCCTGGAACAGGCTGTACAGGCTGCCCAGTGGCTGCTCGATGGGGTGCTGCGCGATCCAGGTACCCCGACCGCGGGCGGAGTCGAGCACCCCGGAATCGCGCAGCCGGCGCAGCGCCTCCCGCACGGTATGCCGGGAGACCGCGTACTGTTCGACCAGCTCCAGCTCGGTCGGGAAGTGCTCGGCGAACGCCCCGGTTCCCAGCCGCCTGCGCAGGTCCTCCTGCAACTGGGCCCACAGCGGTAGCGGACTGGTGCGATCTACCGCTCGAACCCGGTCGCGACGCGGCATCCGGGACGCTCCTCAACTCCGCGGTGTCGGTGTCCGGACAACCATACTCCACGACACCGCAACTGTGCGCCAGTTCGCCGCCCGTTCTTGAACTAATGTACATACCGAAATAACGCGTTAATGAGCGCGTTGCGGCAGCGGGAGGAGGTGGCCTGGCTCGGTAAATCGGTCAGCATGACCGCCACAGCCACCTCCGCCCGCCGTGCGCTACTGCCATCGGAAGATGCCGCGCCCACCTGCAGCTAACCCACCCGGGAACTCAGGGGACAGGAAGGGTCGGGGCTGGAGTCGGAGTTGGAGTTGGAGTCGGAGGCAACGGCGGCGGATCCGGCTGATCTGAGCCCGATCCCTGGGCCGAACCGCCGCCCAGAACGTCCGGTTGGGACATGGCAGAATTAGAGGCCATTGCCTCCAAACCCGCCATGCTCGATATCGTCGTTAGCACAAGAAGGGACAAGGTCGCCGCCCTGATCAGCTTACGCACCGTGCTGTGCTCCATTGTTGCTCCTTGTCGTAGCGTGCATCCTCTTTGATCACCGTGCTTTTGCCGGTGTCGTGCAACTCCCTTCTCACCCTCGTGGCGCCCCGGCGGGACGCGGATCTGCCCTTGACGGCCGGCGTTCGCTCCGGTAGCCAAGGACCGTTGGTTGCGCTCAGTTACCCGACATCAACTGGTAGTAAACTTCGGTTCGCTCAGCGGTTCCGCTCCCTCGGAGCGATGGCCGTCAGCGGTGAACGCAGCAGACGCATGACATGTCCCCTAATCTGCTGATATGTCGCCAACTCGGTCGGAAATCCTCAGCGCTGCACCGCCGATGTTCACGTCGAGGCTGTTGAATTCACTGACCCGCACCCACCCTGTCGTGCCGCTGGTGCTGTACGGGCCGGTGATCCTGGCGCTGGCGGCCTGCGGCGTGCGGCGGGTTGGCGTCCTGATCGCCATCGCGCTGATGGCCGCGGGCTATCTCACCTGGACTCTGACGGAGTACTGGGTGCATCGTGCGGTGTTCCATTTCCACCCGTGCGGCCCGCGGAGCGAATCGTTCGTCTGGGCTATTCACGGGGTGCATCACGATCACCCCAACGATCCGCGGCGGGTCGTTGCGTCGCCAGCGGTGAGCGTTCCGATCGGTGCCGCCGCGGTGGCTCTGGTCTGGCTGCTGCTGCCGGGGGCCTTGTGGCTGCCGTTCGCGGCCGGCTGGGGTGGCGGGTATCTCGCCTATGACCTGCTGCACGCCTATCTGCATGTGGGCCGGCCCAGGACGGCGCTCCTGCGCTGGCTGCGGGCGCGGCATCTGCGGCACCACTTCGCGGACGCCCGAGGAGACTTCGGTGTGAGCGCGCCGTATTGGGATTACGTTTTCGGCACCTCGCTGCCGGTCCCGTCAACGCGTTCGTCGCGCCGGACCGCCGGCTCGCGGCGATGAACCCCGGGTCAGACGCCTAGGAATTCTGATTCGAGCACGAGGTCGGTGATCAGCGACTGGTATTCCACATGTGTCTTGTGCTCCGTCGTGCGCCAGCTCTTGCCGTCCTGCTGCCTCAGGTACGCCCGATACTGCGGCGCGCCAGGGAACTTCACGTTATCGGCCACAACGACCGACCCGGGGTGCAGCCAGTTCTGGTTCAGGATGCGTTGAAGGTCGGGCAGGTAGGCAGATTTGTCGTGGTCGACGAATACGAAGTCCAGTCCGCCGGTGGCGAAGCCGTGTTCTGCGCGCAGCTGTTCCAGCGTCGACCCACCATCGCCCAGATGCCCGACGACAACCGTCGCCCGGTCCCCGACACCTGCGTGATCCCAGACTCGGCGCGCGATCTTGGCGTTCGCCGGGCTGAATTCGATCGAGTAGAGCCGGGCGTCGCTCGGCATGACGCGGACCATTCGCAGAGCGCTGTAACCGCAGTAGGTGCCCAGCTCGAGGAGCCGCCGGGGTTGCACCCGCCGGATCGCTCGGTCGAGAATCTCGCCCTTCTCGTCCCCCACGTTCATCATGAAGCTGTGGTGGTAGCAGAAGTCATCGATCACCCGGATGACATCAGCGACATCACCTCGCCGGGCGTGCGTCACAACGTAGGCGGCGAGAGCCTCCTCACGTCCGTCAACCAGCTGGTTGTCGCTGCGCAGCCGCCGCACGCCGATCAGCAAGCGCAGTAAGGACCGCCGCACGAACGGCAGCAGCTTGTCGCCGAGTTCATTGGCGGCGACTGCCGTTCCCACCGACGCGCACACCCACAAGGCCCACCGCGGGCCACGTCGTGCGAACTTTCCCATGGGCGCTTCCTTCCGTTGGTTCCGGCCGGAGCACGGTAGTGGCGGCCGCCGGCGATCCTCAACCGACGCTCAACGCTCAATGGATTACCCCGCCGCAGCCCTCCTTATCCCAACCCCGGAGGGGCCTTTGAACGAACCGGCTTGAACGGCCCGGCGGCGAAGGCCCGACTGTCTGAGGAATCACCCGGCGGGATTCAGATCGCCGGGCCCGTGAACGCGACGCGGTTGCCCAGGCTGGTTCTGTTGCACAGCAGCCCGCCGCCATGCCAGCGGCTTGCGCACGCGCCCCAGCCGGAGCTCAACTTCTTCCCGAGTGACGCGTCGCCGGTGTGGCGAGAACCTAACAGATGGGTAACAGTTTCGCGGGAACGTGTTTCCAACGCCGGTGCCAGGGTATGGGCTGTAGTGGCGTCGGCCAAGACAGCCTACCCACTAGCCGAGGAGGATTAGAATGGGTGGATTTGCACGACGAATTAGAGGATTCGTGGCCCCGGGTGTCGCTGCGATCGCTATGATTGCATTGAGCAGCGGCGTCGCGACGGCTGATCCACTAGCGCCCCCGCCGGTGGCCTCGATTTCCAACCTCACAGGCGTCTCCACCTCGGTGGCCCTGGATTCCGGGTTCGTCTCAGCACTGCAGTCCCTGAACGTGGCACCATCGCCGGCGGGGAAGGCCACGGTGAACAATGGCGTCGCCACGTTCCCGATCACCGGTGGCAATGTCACGGTCTACAAGCCGGGCGAGGTCGACCCCTACGTGCAGGGCAAGATAATGCACGAGGGCAGCGGTCTGACGCTGACCAAGGGTGAGACTGCCGTGACGCTGGAGAACTTCGTCGTCGATCCCGGCAACCCGGCGACACTGGCCGGCAAGGTGCTGGCCAACGGCAAGGTTGCCGCCGAGAGCACCACGTTGTTCGATCTCGACGGATCGACTCTCCAGCCGATCACCACCGACTCCCAGGCCAACACGGCCACGCTGAAGGGTACGACGGTCAAGCTGTCGGAAGGTGCGGCGTCAACGCTCAACAAGGCGTTCAGCACCGACGCCCTCAAGGGCGGCACGACGGTCGGTATCGCGACGATCATCGTGAAGCTTCCCGGCCAGGGACAGGGACAGGGTCAGGGTCAGGCGCAGGCACCCTCCGGCGGCGTGGCCGCAGGCGGCGGAAGCACCTCGGGCGTGGAACACGCCGGGCTGCTGGGCGCCGGCGCCGCGGCGTTGCTGGCTGCCGCAGGAGCTGCTACCTATGCCTTCCGCAGGCGGGAGACGAACTCCACGAGCTAACCAGTACTGAGCTGGCGCCTTTCGCCGGTGGTGGCCGCGGGCGCCCGCGGAAAAAGCCGCGAGGCCCCGCGCCCCCACCAGAACCCCCACCCGCCACCCCACAA
>CAXUFG010000197.1:0-10162 GCA_964250265.1 uncultured Pseudonocardiaceae bacterium
GGTCGTAGGCGGTCAGTGAGCGTTTGCTGGTGACGCCGGTGGTCCAGTTGTGCCAGATTCCGGCGGCGAGGGCCAGGAGGCGTTGTGCGACGCGGGTGAATACTCCGGCCGGGGTCCTGCCGCCGTGGTTTTCGAGGTCGAGTTGGCCTTTGAGGGTCTGGTTGACCGACTCAATCCACTGGCGGACTCCGCCGAGGTTTCCGTTGCGGTAGGTCTCGTCCTTGCGGTCGGGGCGGAGTAGGCGCAGCCCCATGGCGTCGGTGATCTGTTTGAACTCGGTGCCGGCGAAGCCCTTGTCGGCGAGCAAGATTTGGCCGGTGAATCAACCATCTAGGCGAGAGCTGCGGCGTCCAGGGCCGCACGCATCTGGTCGATCGGTGCGCATCGCCCGGTCATCAGCTCAACCTGGGCAACGGCCTGGTGCAGGAGTACCGACAGACCGCTGACGATCCGGCAGCCCGAGGTGAGCGCCGATGCGGCCAGCGGGGTGGGCCACGGCGTGTAGACGACATCGAGCACCACCGGCCGGGTAATCCACCGCTGAGGGCTCAGCGTGTCGGCGGCACCGGCTGGCAGGGTGGAGATGACCACATCAGCCTCGGGCAGCTCCAGGTCGGCTAACCCGCCGCGGATCGTCGGCCGCACACCGAGCCGGTCGGCGGCCGTGCGCAGATCCGTCGTCCTGGCCGGTTCCCGGACGAGAACGGTCGGGGTGATCTCACCGAGCTCGCGCAGCGCGGCGAGCGCGGCTTGAGCGGTGCCGCCCGCGCCCAGGATTACCCCGGCGCGGACTCCATCGACACCGGATTCGCGTAGTGCAGCCAAGATGCCGGCCACGTCGGTGTTCTCGGCCCGCCGGGGCGCACCGGGCGGTCCGAGCACCAGGGTGTTTGCCGCGCCGACCGCACCGGCCAGCGCGGAAACCTCGTCGGCAACGGTCAGCGCCACCCGCTTGAGCGGCATCGTCAACGACAGCCCGGCCCATTCGGGACCGAGCCGCCGGACGAAGGCCGGTAGCGCCGCCTGGTCGCAATTGACCGCGTCGTAACGCCAACCGGTCAGGCCCAGCGCGGCGTAAGCGGCGCAGTGCAGCGTCGGCGAGAGTGAATGCCGGATCGGAGAACCCAACACCGCCGCCCGTCGTTTCGTCGACTCGCTACCCGCCACTCGCCGATCTTCCCACGGTGTCCACCTGTTGTTCACCACGGAGGCAGTATCAAGAAACAGCCAACGGCACATGCATCCGCCCTTGCACGAAACGTTTCCGGTCTGTTATTGAGATGTCACGGAGTAGGTTCGTGTTTGCGGACTGCGGCTGTTCGGCATCCAACGTCGTCAACGCCACCAGGGAGGGTGACCGATGGAACTGCCGAGCTGGGCGTCTGATGACGTGGACATCGAGCATGCCAGCCCCGCTCGAGTGTACGACTACTACCTCGGCGGCTCGCACAACTTCGCCGTGGACCGGCAGATGGCCCGCCAGGCGATCGCGTTGTGGCCGGAGCTGCCGTTGGTCATGCAGGCCAACCGGGCGTTCCTCCGCCGCTCGGTCCGCTACCTGGTCAGCCAGGGCATCACCCAATTCCTGGACATCGGCTCGGGTATCCCCACCGAGGGAAATGTGCACGAGGTAGCCCAGGTCGCCTCGCCCCAGTGCCGAGTCCTGTACGTGGATGTCGACCCGGTGGCCGTTGCCCATAGCCGCGCCATGCTGTCCGGAAATTCGCTTGCCGACATCGTCCAGGCTGACCTGCGAGACGTCACGGCGATCCTCGATGATCCCCGAGCCAGGCGGCTGCTCGACCCGGCCCAGCCGATCGGCGTGCTCATGGTGGCGATGCTGCACTTTGTTCAGGATGAGGCCGATCCAGCGAACATCGTCGCTCAGTACCGCAAAATGATGGCGCCTGGGAGCTACCTCGTCGTCTCCCATGCCACTCATGAGGGCCGGCCCGATCAGGCCGGGTCGCACACCGAGCTCTACCGGCGGGCCGGCGCACCGCTGACCATGCGCTCGCGACGAGAGGTCGAGGCATTGCTCGACGGGTTTGAGCTGGTCGCGCCCGGAGTGGTGTTCATGCCGCTGTGGCGGCCGGACTCGCCGGCCGATGTCGACGATCATCCCGAGCGTTTCACCGGCTACGCGGTAGTAGGCCGGCGGGCATGACCGACGCCGCTCACGAGGCGTTCGCCCGGCGCTGGGCCGAGGCGATCGTCGGCACGAGCTACGTGTCGATGGGACGCCGCGTGCTCGCCAAACACCTGCTCGGGCTCACCAGCCAGTTGGTCGATGCAGCGCTGGCCGCGGAGTTCGACCCAGCAATCGGGCGCCGGGTCGGCGTCGACATGGTCGCGGCGCATTTCACCGGCACTGAGACCCTCAGAGAGACACTCGCTCTGATCGCCGAGAGTTTGCCGGGTCTGTTGGGTTCGGCTCCGGGATGTGCCGATACCGGGAGTCGGGTCGCTCAGCTGGCTGCCAGCATGGCAGCCGGATACGCCGGGGCATTGCGTGAGCGCAGTCTTGATGAGCAAGATGCGGTTTATCGCGCTGGTCTGCGCGCGCGCAGGCAGGCCGAACAGGCACTCGCGGCCAGCGAGGCGAAATTCCGAGCTATGTTCACTGACGCGGCGATAGGGATAGGGATAGGTGATCTAGAGGGCAATATCACCGATGTCAATCCGGCATTGCAGCAGATGTTCGGTTACACCCATGAGGAGTTCACCAAGCTCCACCTCAGCGCGATGGTCCATCCGGAGGACGCGCCCAGCGTGTGGCAGATCTATGAGGAGCTGATTCGTGGTGAGCGCGACCATTTCCACCTGGAGAAGCGTTATTACCGATCCGATGGCGGGGAGATCTGGACCCATGTGACGGTATCTTTGGTGCGCGACGAGTCCGGAGAGCCGGCTTACCAGGTGGCGATGCTGGAGGACATTTCCGAACGCCGTCACCTGGCGGCCAGGCTGCATCATCAGGCCTACCACGACCCGTTGACGGCGCTGGCGAATCGGCAGATGGTCACCGAGCGCCTGGCGCAGATATTCGCCGCGCCGGCTAGGCAGCGCCGGGTCGGATTGTGCTTCTTGGACCTGGACGGGTTCAAAGTGGTCAATGACAGCCTGGGGCACCACATCGGCGATGAGTTGCTGAAAACCGTCGCATCCCGGCTCGCGCGCTGTTGCGGTTCTGGCGAGCTGGTGGCCCGAATGGGTGGCGACGAATTCGTGATTATCGTCGAGGGCACCGCCGGAGAGGGCGACGTGGCGGCGCTGGCGGACAAGGTGCTGGCCGCGATGGCCGCGCCGATTCGAGTCGGTAAGCATGAGTTGACGGTGACGACGAGCATCGGGGTGGTTGAGCGACCAGTCGCCGACACCAATCCTGAGGACCTCCTGCAAGCCGCCGATATCACCATGTACCGGGCGAAAGCTAACGGCAAGGCTCGCTACGCGATGTTCGACCAGAACCGCAACAATAACGAGGTGGCGCGGTTCACGTTGTCCGCGACAATGCTGGCTGCGGTGGAGCGCGGCGAGTTCTTCGTCGAATACCAGCCGCTACTTCGCCTACGTGACCGCTCGCTGATCGGCGTCGAGGCACTGGTGCGCTGGCGTCATCCGACATTCGGCGTGCTCGGACCGGAACGCTTCATCGATCTGGCCGAGGAGAGCGGGTCGATCGTGCAACTCGGCCGCTGGGTGTTGTTCCGGGCGTGCGAGCAGGCCCGAGCCTGGCAGGACGCCTTTGGTGACGCTGCGCCGTTCGTCAGCGTCAACATCGCCCCCCGGCAGCTCCACGAGGCTGCCCTGGTGGCGGATGTCACGAAGACCCTCGTCGACAACGGGCTCGAACCGTCAAGCCTGCAACTCGAGCTCACCGAGCAGGCCCTGATGGGCGACGAGGCAGGCCCGCTCACGGTGCTGACGAACCTGCACGGCATGGGGGTGCGAATTGCCCTCGACGACTTCGGCACCGGTTACTGGAACCTCCCCGATCTGCGCCGGCTCCCGCTGCACGAGCTGAAGCTGGCTGGTTCATTCGCGGTGGGGATGCAGTCGGCCTCCGGTCTGGTGGATCAGCGGATTGTGGCGGCGCTGGTGGATTTGGCGCACGCCCTTGGCCTGACGGTCACCGCGGAAGGCATCGAGACGCCCGCCCAGTTCGGGCGGTTCCGCGCAGCGGGGTGTGACACCGGCCAGGGCTCGTTGTTCGCTTCATCCGGGGCTGCCGAACAGATCGATGACATGCTTCGGGCCGTTAGTCCGCTCTGCGATGTGAGCACAGAGGCCTGATAACGCCGGTCTGCTGCTGACCTCGCACCGGCGCGCTGCTCTGGCGCGGGATGGAACCGATCCGGCGCACAAGCGTCTCGATGGATAGCTGCCGATCAGGCCACGGGCCCAATTGATTGCGTAGCGTTGACGTTCGTGCGCGCTACGTGTTCACTCACTACAGTGCGTTGCGACGTGCCGAACTCAGGAGGGCTCAATGTCTCGACGGGGTTTGCTGACCGGCCTGCTGGTCAGCGGACTAATCGCTGGCGGTTTACTGGTTGCCGAACCGGCTATCGCGGCGCCGGCGCTGGTGCCGCTGTCACCATCGCTGACCGGCCAGCTGCTGTCGGCGGCCTCCGGTCGCCTGCCGGTGATGGTGCATGGCGCAACCCTGGCGGACGCCGACCGGGCGGTCGCCGCTACCGGGATGCGGCGGCTCACCTCCTTCCGCAAGATCGGCGTGGTGGTCGCATCCGGAACCAGGCAGCAGGTCGAAGCGGCCCGCACCCAACCCGGCGTGACCTACCTTGAGGGTGATCAGCCCATCGCAGGTCTCGCCGCAACCTCTCAGGTGGCGACCCGTGGCCTGGAGGCGAGGAAGACCCTGATAGGCGCGAATGGCGCTGCGTTGGAAGGCAGCGGCGTCAGCATCGCGGTGATCGATTCCGGGATTGACCCCACCCACCCCGCGTTTGCCGGCGGCAAGGTCGTGCGCAGCTTGAAGAGTGTGTGCCCGGACGAGTCCAGCACGGACACCAACTGCATCGTGGATGTGCCCGCCGGCGTGGACACCGATACCTTGGCCCTGGGCGGCCACGGCAGCCACGTGTCCAGCATCGCCGCAGGCCGCAGCGTCACTCTCAGCGACGGCACCATAGTGTCCGGTGCCGCCCCCGACGCGAAGATCGTCTCGTTGTCCACCGGCGCGGCGGTGGCGATCCTCAGCGCGGACACCTCGTTGAACTGGGTGCTGGAGCACCACAATGCGCCATGCGGTGATTCAGTGGTGGCCACGCAATGCCCGGCGATCAAGGTGGTCAACAATTCTTACGGTCCGCAAGGCGGGGGCAAGTTCGATCCCAATTCGGTGACCGCGAAACTTCAGCGCCAGCTGGTCAAGGAAGGCGTGGTCGTGGTGTGGGCCGCCGGTAATGACGGCGGAGATGGCTCCAAGAGCCTCACCAACCCACCCTCCCAGGACCCGACCCCCGGGATCATTTCGGTGGCCTCCTATAACGACAAAGGCACCGGGACTCGCAGCGGACCGGTATCCGCCTTCTCGTCCCGCGGCGCGAAGACTGACCCTTCGACCTGGCCGGACATCTCCGCGCCTGGGGAGAACATCGTCGGTGCGTGCCGTGCCTACTTGCCGATCTGCTCCACAGGGCTCAAGCCGCAAAGCGGTCCTGGCCTTCTCGACGTGGGTAGCTACAACACCCTCAGCGGTACGTCGATGGCTGCACCGCAGATCGTCGGGATTGTGGCGTTGCTGTTCCAAGCCAACCCCCACGCGACGCCCGCAGAGATCGAGAAAGCGTTGAAGTCGACTGCGTTGCGTTATTCCAACGGCGCGCCTTACCAGCAGGTCGCCGGCTACATGACATCCTTCGACAAGGGCACCGGATTGGTCGACACGGTGGCCGCCTCGCAAGCGCTGGGGGCCCATAGCCACTGACCATTCAGTCGCGACACACGGCGCTGTCCGCTGGCGCGTCAGCGCTCCCGCAGGCACAATGTGTGATGATGGCTCCGTCGATGATCACGAGGACGTAGGGGAAGACGCTCCACGTCGATCAGCGGAGGCACCACATGAGCACCAGTGGGATAATTTACGTCCACTCGTCGCCGTCTGCGGTATGCCCGCACGTCGAATGGGCGATAGCGGGAGTCTTGCAGGCCAAGGCGGACCTTCTGTGGACTGCGCAGGCGGCCGCTCCTGGCCAGTTGCGAGCCGAATGCGATTGGTCCGGGGAGCCCGGTACCGCCGCGGCGTTGGTCAGCGTCTTGCGGGCATGGCCGATGCTCCGTTTCGAGGTCACCGAGGAACCGAGCTCGGGGCTGGACGGAGAACGGTTCTGTTTCGTTCCCGGACTCGGTTTATGGCGATCCCGCACAAGCGCCAACGGTGACATCGTGGTGGGCGAAGATCAGCTACGCACCCTGGCGGCCGCTGCCCGCGATGCGGAGTCCCTCGCGCACCAGCTCGACCAGCTCCTCGGAGCAAACTGGGACGAGGCCCTCGAACCCTTCCGCCGCGCCGCCGACGGCGCTCCGGTGACCTGGCTCCACCGAGTCGGCTGACGGTTCACCCCCGATACGGCGCACCCCGACATGGAGACATGTCGGGGTGCCAGGGCCCCCTGTGGCCCCGATATGTCTCCATGTCGGGGAGTGGGGCGTAGGCTTCGCGGGTGGGAAGGCGTGTCGGGCGGGTGCTCGTGCTCGTGGTTGTGGTGTTGGGTGGTGCGGCAGGGATTGGGATTCTGCTGCGCGACCTGCGGCCCGCGGCCGGGGTGGCTCAGCGTGGCTCGACGGGCAGCTCGGTCGTGCAGGATGCGCCGAGACCACCGGAGCCAGGACCGGCCACCGTTGTGCTGGTTGACGATGCGGCGCTAAACCCGGACGGCGGGCGGATCCAGAAGGTGCTGCAGCAATATTTCGACGCGATCAATGCGGGCGACTACAAGTTGTGGCGTGGCGCCGTCATCCCGCAGTGGGCTCGGGACACTGGGGAAGGCGCCTGGCGCGCCCAATACAAGTCCACCCTGGACGGCAGCATGGTGGTGCACCGCCTGGAACCCAGGGCTGGCGGTGGTCTTGTCGCGCTCACCTCGTTCACCAGCCTGCAAAACCCGGCCGATGCGCCGCCAGAGCTTCCAGTGCGGTGCCTGCGATGGTGGGTGTCCTACCCGCTGATCGGTGAGGGCGATCAGCTGCGCCTGGGTCCGAGCTCGCCCACTGCGAACCGGCTGGCGGCGTGCTGAGGCTGGGGCGACTTACAGGGGGATGTTGCCGTGGGCCCCGCGGCCCGCGGGTGCGGCGGCCAGCGCCTCGGCCAGGCGCCGCCGGGTCTGCGCGGGCTTGATCACCTCGTCCACCACTCCAATCGCCACGGCGCGGTCAACCCCGCCCGCGATCTGCTCGTGATGCTCGGCGAGTCTGGCGTGGAGGGTCTCCCGCTCGTCCTCCGCCGCGGCGGCCAACGCCTTGCGGTGCAAGATGCCTACGGCAGCTTTTGCGCCCATCACGGCGACCTCAGCGTCGGGCCAGGCGAAGACGTGGGTGGCGCCCAACGACCGGGAGTTCATGGCGATGTAGGCACCGCCGAATGCCTTGCGTGTCACCAGGGTGATCCGGGGGACGATCGCCTCAGCGAAGGCGTGCAGGAGCTTGGCTCCGCGTCGCACCACGCCGTCCCACTCCTGGCCGACGCCCGGTAGATATCCGGGCACGTCGACCAGGACGAGCATGGGCACACCGAAGGCGTCGCACATCCGCACGAAACGGGATGCCTTCTCCGCTGACGCCGAGTCGAGGCAACCGCCCAGCCGTAGCGGGTTGTTCGCGATCACCCCGATGGTTCGCCCGGCGAGCCTGCCCAGCCCCACGACCATATTGGGCGCCCATTTGGGCTGGAGCTCAGCAAAGCCGCCGGCCGGATCGGGCTGTTCGGGATCGGGTCGGTCCAGCACGGCATGCAGCAATGGGTGAACGTCGTAGGCGCGTCGACGCTCGGCTGGCAGGTACTCGGAGAGGTCGACCTCCTCGTCTATCGAGTGCAGATCGAACATTCCTGGACGGGCAAACAGTCCCGCGATGTGCCGCGCCCACAGTAAGGCGTCGGGCTCGGAGGAGGCCACCACGTGTGCCAGGCCAGACTTCTTGCCGTGAGCGCTGGGCCCGCCCAGCGCCTCCATGTCGATCTGCTCGCCAGTGACACTGCGCACCACGTCCGGACCGGTCACGAACACCCGGCCCTCCGGTGCCATGATCACGACATCGGTGAGTGCCGGACCGTAAGCGGCTCCGCCCGCGGCTGCTCCGAGAACCACGGAGATCTGTGGCACCCGCCCGGATGCCCGGACCATGGCCGCGAACATCTGGCCAACGCCGTCGAGAGCCTCCGCGCCCTCGGCGAGCCGAGCCCCGCCGGAATGCCACAACCCGATCACGGGAGATCGTTCCCGGATCGCGATGTCGATGGCTTCCACGATATGCCGGCAGCCCGCTGAGCCCATTGCGCCGCCCATCGTGGTCGCATCGGTGCAGTAGGCGATCACCTTGGCCCCGTCGATACGGCCGCGGGCGGCGAACGCTCCGCTGCTGTCGCGAGCGTGCAGTGACACGAGAGTGGCGGGATCGAACAGGCACTCCAGGCGCAGTTCCGGATCCCGCGGATCCGTGAACTTGCCATTGCCGGACCGGCCGTCCGTGGAACGGGAGCCCGAACGGGCACGGTGCGCCAGAGCTGTCATCGATGATCTCCTTGAGAGCGGGTGCCTTCCTACGGCCTGTCAGACCGAGGTGAAGGCCAGCGCGACGTTGTGCCCGCCGAATCCGAACGAGTCGTTGACGGCGGCGCTCAACTCCACCTCGCGGGCGCAGCCGGTGACGACGTCGAGCTGCACACCCGGATCGAGGTCCTCCAGATTCAGGGTCGGGGGCACCACACCGTCTCGCAGCGCCAAGACGCAAGCGAGGCCTTCGACCGCGCCGGCGGCACCCAGAAGATGACCCAACGCGCCTTTGGGAGCGGTGACCACCGCGTGATCACCGACGGCAGCCCGGATCGCGGCCGCCTCGGCGACGTCCCCGACGGGGGTGGCGGTGGCGTGCGCGTTGACGTGCCCGATGTCGGCCTTGTCCAGTCCCGCGGTGCGCAGCGCGGCCGAGATCGCCCGGCCGGCTCCGATGCCTTCCGGCTCCGGTGCTGTGATGTGGTGGCCGTCGGAGCTGGTACCTATCCCGGCCAGCCGACCGTGCCGGGCAGCGCCCCGAGCTGCGGCGAACTCCGCCCGCTCGAGCACCATCACACCGGCGCCTTCGCCCAACACGAACCCGTCGCGCGCGATATCGAACGGGCGGGAGGCCCGTTCGGGATCGTCATTGCGGGTACTCATGGCGCGCATCTGAGCGAACCCGGCCAACGTGATGGGAATAATGCAGGCCTCCGCACCGCCGGCTACCACCACGTCGACTTCACCCGCCCGCAGCATCCGCCACCCGATGGCCAGCGCCTCGGCACCGGAGGCGCAAGCGGCGACCGGGGCGTGCACGCCACCACGCGCACCGAGGTCAAGACCGACGTGCGCGGCCGGCCCGTTGGGCATGAGCATCGGGATGGTCAGCGGCGAGACCTTGCGCATCCCCCCGGTCTCGAGCAGATCGTCCTGGCCGAGCAGAGTCAACGCGCCGCCGATACCGGTGCCGATCACCACGGCCAGGCGTTCCGGTTCGACGTCCGGTGTACCGGCGTGCCGCCAGGCTTGCCGGGCGGCGATCACTGCGACCTGCTCGCAACGATCCCATCGGCGGGCCTCCACCCGTGGGAGTGAGTCGTTGGGATCCACCGCCAGTCTCGCGGCGATCCGCACTGGCAGATCGAAGCGATCGACCCAATCCTCGGTCAGTGCCACGACGCCGCTCTTGCCGGAGCGCAACGCGTCCCACGTCGATTCGACGTCCCCGCCGAGCGGGGTCGTCGCCCCGAGCCCGGTGATGACAACCTCAGTGGTCACGTGGGCCTCCGAGAGGGTATGAGACCGGCGTCATGTGGTCTTGGCGACGTAGTCCACCGCGTCGCCGACGGTCTTGAGGTTGGCCAGCACATCGTCGGGCACCTTGACGCCGAACCGGTCCTCCACCTGCACGGCGATTTCCACCA
>CAXUFG010000198.1:0-10158 GCA_964250265.1 uncultured Pseudonocardiaceae bacterium
ACCCCGATATGTCTCCATGTCGGGGCGGGCGGGCGGTGTGTGAGCATGGGGAGGGCGATCGTGCGACGAGCCGAATCTTGACCGTGAGTGTGACTCTGCTGGCCGCGGTGTTCGGCATCGTCGTCCTCGCTGAGCTGCCCGACAAAACCGCGCTGGCGAGCCTGGTGCTGGGCACCCGGTACCGGCCGGCCTTCGTGTGCATCGGGGCGGCGGCGGTGTTCACCGTGCAGGTGATCATCGCCGTCGTCGCCGGCAGTGTCCTGAGTCTGGCGCCCCGACGGGTCGTGGAGGCCATCGTGGCGGTGCTGTTTCTGGCCGGGGCGGTGGTGATGCTGCGCCGCGGTGGGCAGGAGCCCGACGATCAACTTCCTCGACCGGTGTGCCGAGAACGCAACAGCCAGTACCGGCCTCCGGGGCTGCCCACAGCGGGCGGGCGAAGCACGGCACGATGACCGTGGTGGCCCGGCGCGCCACCCAGGAGGCGGGGTTCTGGAAGGTCGCGGCGACTAGTTTCGGGGTGCTGTTCATCGCGGAGTTCGGCGACCTCACCCAGATCGCCATCGCCACCTGGCCGCGAAATATCACGATCCGCTCGCCGTTGGGATCGGCGGGTTGCTGGGCCTGTGTGCGGTCGGCGGCGTGGCCGTGTTGGGTGGCCGGCAGCTGCTGCGCTGGATTCCGTTGACCTTGATCGCCCGGGTCGCCGCCCTGGTGATGACGGTTCTGGGCGTGATCAGCGCCGTGCACGCCATCATCGGCTGAGCCACTATTCGTGGGCTAGCAGCTGCGTCGGGTCGCGCAACTGAGAGGATGCCACCGTGAGCGAAACCCTGATCATCATCGTGCTGGGCATCGGTGTGTTCGCCATCGTCGTGGTCGTGGTTGTGGTCCTGGTTGTGCTGGCCCGCCTTCGCCGGGTTATCAAGGAGCGGTTCGAGACCCTCGATGAAGCGCTCGGGAGCCTCCGGGCCCGCCAAGCCGAGGACAAGCCCGGAGAACCAGGAAACCAATAGTCCCGAGTGTCGTGACGGCCTGAGCGACCTCGTGCTCGAACCGAATCAAATGAGTTTTCCTCTAATTTTACCTTTGATTCCAATATATGCGTCCGGGATTGTCGGTATGCCGTCGTAGAATGGGGTCATGTCGACGGTGGCGGTGTGCCAGCAAGTGTGCCAGCAAGTGTGCCAGAGCAGTGATGCTGACTTACTCACCGAGCTGGGCGCGTTGGAAACCCAGTTGCATCACACCTGGGCACAGATGCTCGCAGTCGTCGCCGAAATCGAATCCCGCAGTATCGCCCCGGATTGGGATACGGCAACACGGTAGGGTTTGGTCCGCGCGATCGCGCGGATACCGCGCAGCGAGGCAAGGGCCGGAGTCAACGCTGCCGCCGACGTGCTACCCCGCTGCGGAGTGTACGGCGCACCAGCCGAGCCCACGCTCCCGAACACCGCGGCCGCGGTGGCTGAGGCGGCGATCGGCGCCGCGGACGTCGCGGTGATCCGCTCAGTCCTCACCGGCATCCCCCCACGCCGGGGCCCCGACGCCCGCGCCGAGGTCGAAGCCGAACGGGCCCGCCACGCACCCTCGACGCCAGCCAACTCGCGATCCTGGGCAAACGGATCCTCGCCTACCTCGATCAAGACGGCCGCCGCCCCGACGACACCCCCGAAACCCGCCGCACGCTGCGCTTCCACGACCGTGACGGCGGCTACGAACTGTCCGGATGGCTCGACCGGGAAGCCGCTGAGATCCTGCGCTGCGCGCTGAGCCACTAGCCGCACCCCGCCCCACCACCGACACCGACACCGACACCGACACCGACACCGACACCGACACCGACACCGACACCGAGATCGATCTGCGCACGACCGCGCAACGCGACGCCGACGCCCTGGTCGACCTCGCCCAACGAGCCTTGACCGAGGGCGACTGCCCACCGAGGGCGGCGAACGCCCCCAAGTCGTCGTCACTGTCAGCCTGCCCGCGCTACAAGGCCGCATCGGCACCGCCCACCTCGCCCTGGGCGGCCCCATCAACGCCGACATCGCCCGCCGCATCGCCTGCGACGCCCCCGTCATCCCCGCCGTATTGGGTTCGAAGGGTGAACCACTGGGTATCGGGCGGGCCAGCCGCACTGTCCCCACCGCAATCCGCCGCGCAGTCATTCTCCGCGACGGCGGATGCGTCTTTCCCGGGTGTTCAGCACCCGCCCGCTGGTGCGAAATTCACCATATCGCCCACGGGGCTGACGGTGGCTCCACCAGCCTCGATAACTGCGTCGCACTCTGCGGCCGACACCACCGACTCGTGCACCATTCGCACTGGTGAATCGAGATCGTCGACGGCATTCCAGAATGCTGCCCACCACCGTGGTTGGGTGGTCCACCACGCCGCAATCCCCTCCATCTGACCCCCGATACGATGCGAATCCGCCAGTAGTGGGAGACTCCTGCGCCAGGACACGGTGAGTAGCGACAGTTGAAGAGCGAACCTCGCCAACCCAACCACGGGACTGCCACCATGAAAACCAGATTAATTGCGAGCATGATCACTACCGGCTCAGCAATCGCGCTGACAAGTTGCGCAACAGGCACTGCCGCGCCACCGCAGCCGGTGCAATCGAGCCCCACCCATGCGGCGAGCCCGCTCCCGCCGGTGACGAACCCACGGGATGTCGCTGCCATCGCCCATCGCACATGCGATCTACTGACCTCTCAACAGGCGAAGAACTTCGGTCTCGACGTGCCACCGATACCATCGGACGGTCCGTTCGGCACGCTGTACTGCGTGTGGCAGAACACCACCGACGGATTGATCACCAAGCGGCTGTCCCTTAGCGTCACGACGAACAATCCGACCCTGGAAGTCTCGCTCAACCAGCATCGGGGCCGCCCGGACTTCAAGCTTGCTGAGATCGCCGGCTATCCCGCGTTCATATCACGGTCGAACGCGAGCCTGCCCAGTTGCGATATTGATATCAAGCTTGCGGACCGGCAGAGCGTCTCGATCGCCTACGTTACGAGGGAGTTCACCAGCAATCCGCAGCAATCGTGCGTGGCAGCCGAGCAAGTCGCTGCGACCATAGTGCTGAATGTGCCACCGAAGAGTTGAAGGTCCTCAGTATCCCGCCGCTCACGTCTAGGCCAACGCGGTGGGAGCCCCGGCCGTCGGGTGCGATCTCAGATGGGCCGCAGCGAAAGGCCCACGCCCAGGGCGGCAGCCAGATGCCCGATGTCGTCAGGGTCGCTGGTGACAACGATGTCGCCATGGCGTGCCGCAAGCAGGACAACCAGGGCGTCGACCACATCGGCACTGCCGGCGGCCGCAAGAAGCTCTCCCACGGCGTAGGCGATCTGGCTGGTGAAGTCGACCCTGTCGCAGCCGTGCAAGAACCGCGCGAGCAAAACCTGCTTGACGCCGCTGCGCCACGCTTGGGCGATCACCGGTGCCGGCGCGAGCGGCGGGGCCTTGGCCTCCAGCGCCGCCCGGTGGATGCGCCACATTGTGGCGTTACCCGCTTCGGCGGCGATCAACGCCCCGGTGTCGTAGATCAGACCCACCATGTCAGGCGGCCCCAGCAGGGACGTCAGGCAGGTGTTCCCCGAAGAACCGGCGTAGCGCGGTCAGCCTGTTTGCTCGCGCCTCCGGCGGCTCGGGCTGCCCGAAACCGAGCGCAGCGAGCTCGCAGCGGGTCGTCTCCATGTCCTCATCCGTGGGAGCGCCGTAGGCGCTCTCGTATTCGGCAACGGCTCGCAGACCCTCGTCGATGCGTGCTTGGCCAGTGGCGGCTTTCGACAGCCACGCCGACAGGCTCATGCCTTCGGCCGCCGCCGATCGCTGCGCCAGTGCGGCAGCCTGCTCGTCGAGCGAGATCGTAACCTTGCGTACCGTCATACGGACATCGTACCCCATCGGTCACACCGTCAGTATGACGATTAGATCATGGGTTCGTCGAGGTGCTGGGCGCAGCAGCCCTGCGGGGTGCGGGGTCACGGACAGTGATGCCAGAGCGCAAGATCATGACTGTCTGTGAAAGTGGGCAAAACCCAGTACCGAGCAGGTCCGGCGCCTCGTTAAACGACGTTGTGGACGAGTCGGATACTGACCAGATCCTCACGATCGAGGAGCTGCGCTCCCTACGTGACCGGATGGGGGCAGAATCAGCGGCTCCCGCGGCGGCGCCGAGCGCAGCGCAGTTCGAGGTGCCGGATCCGCCCCCTGGTGTCCCGCTGGACGCCCGCGCCGATCCCTGGGAGGACCTGCGGCGCCGGGCCAGCGGCCAGCGACGGTGGGGCGGGCGGCGCTGGGCCGGGCCGCTCGCGGCCGCGGGTGTCCTCGCCATCGCTGGTGGCGGAATTGCGGCGCTGGTCATGACCAGTCACTCCCGTTCCGTCCTCGTGCCCACGGTCGAGGTCTCCAGGCCCGCGACCCCCGCGCCTTCAGTGACGACCTCAGCTCCCATCAGCCTCACCTCGACACCAGAGCCCTCGATCGTCCCCCCGGTACCCGTTCTCCCTGAGCCGAGCCCATCCGCCGACGCCACGACCGAGCCGCCACCCGCCGCGGCAACCCCACCCCGCGCTACCTACCGGCCCAAGCCACCTACCAACGCGAGGCCCCCCGCAGCTCGACCCTCGCCCGCGAGGGCGCCCGACCCGGCACCGCCTCCCGGCGCAGCGGCCGACCGGGCCGGCCCCACAAACGTGGCCCCAGAACCCCAGCCCACGATCAGCAGAACTCCCACCTCCTGGTCCCCGCACGCAGCGGGGTGACGCGGCGCCTTCAGACGGTGAGCATCCAGGTGGCGGTGATTACCAGCAGCAGAGCGAGGGCCCGGTCAAACCAGAGCAAGCGGGTGCCTTGCGCCAGCCATTCGCGCAGCAGCGACCCGACCAGTGCGTAGGTGAAGTTGCTGCCGAAAGCGAACACCATCATCACCGCGCAGACGATCGCGAGACGCTGGCTGAGGTTGGCGGCGGGCTGGCCGGCGGCAGCGCTCACCCAGCCGGCCGTCAGCGTGAGAGCGAGCATCCAGGCCTTGATCCGACACCCTGTGAGAAGCTGACGTTCAGGCGGTCGATATCGACGTGCGCCACGTTGGCTGGACGGCGAAGTTTGTAGGCGAGCCAGAGCAGGTAGGCCACCCCGGTGAGCTTGATCGCCCAGCGCAGCGCTGGCACGCCAGCGACAGCAACGTGCAGCCGGTGGGCACCGCCAGGCAGAAGCGCAACGTGCGCTTCAGGCCATGATTGGCCGCCAGTGCCGTGGACAGCGTCGTGTTCGGTCCTGGCGAGAAAGTCATCGCTGTGCAAAACGCCACCAGGGCCGTCAGCTCAGTAGCGCTCAGCAGTGTCTCGATCCCGTCCGAACGTTCAACGGTTCACCCCCAGCATTGTGATCCCCGTTTGGCGTGATCCCACAACACATTTTTATGGAGAACTCACTGGCCTATGGCGTAGACGACCTCGACCATGACGGTGAGCTCCTGGGTACCGGGCTCGATGGGGACGGCCGCACCCGCCGCTGCGGCATCCCGGCCGAACGGGCCCGGTGGGCTGACCGGCGTCTCGGTGATCGAGCGGATCTGGCCCAGCCGCACGCCAGCCGCATCGGCCATCTGCTTGGCGTGGGCCTGCGCCTGGCGCACCGCATCGGCCCGGGCCTGAGCCCGCGCGGCGCTGTCGTCCGCGATCGAGAAGCTGAGTTGCTGGAGCCGCACCGCGTCACCCGCTGCCGCACCAGCGGCGTCGATGAGCCCGCCAGCGGCACCGATGTCGTGCAACTTGGCCGTGACCTGGTTGGTCACCTCGTAGCCGGTGATCCGCCCGCTCGCCGGGTCGGACGTCGGGTTGACCGTCAGCTGGCTGGTTTGCAGGTCAGCTGGGGCGACTCCCTTGCTCTTCAACGTGTTGATCAGCGCGGTCGCCTTCTCGGTGTTGGCGGCGAGGGCGCCCGTCGCGCTCGGTGCCCGGGTCTGGACTCCGATGACGATGGTCACGGTGTCCGGGGTCCTGGTGACCGTGCCCACGCCGCGGGTGCTGATGCCGGGAGTCGATCCAGCGCTGGGCGACGGTGCCGCGGCTGGGTCGCCGGCGCTGGAGCAACCAGCCAGCGCGAGCGCGAGGACCACCACACCGACCAAGCCGAGCTTCATCTGGCGATCTCCTTTCAGTGACCGGCATCAGCGCCAAGCGTCGATCAGATCGTTAGGGCCGAGCGCGATGTCGACCCCGGGGGGCTGGACGCCGGTGCGCGAGACGGCGAGCAGGACGGTGTCCGAGTCGGTGCCCGGTACCTGGTCTCGTGATCGCAGCAATGCGGCGTGATCCGCGCGGTCGAATGGCGCATTCTCCCGCCATTTCACCGAACCGACCATATCGACCCGGCCGCCCGGTCGCACATCGGACAACCCGACCAGATCGACTTCAACGTCGTATGCGCGGGTCCAGTAGGAACCGATGTGCCGGGTACCGCCGAATCGGGGATCGGGAATAAGGCGGTCAAGGGCATCCCGAACGATCGGCTCCACTGCCACCCCGCGGTAGGCAGGCCACCCCTCCTCGACCCGGGCAAGAGCGAGGTCCGCCCATCCCCGTTCGATCTCCGCCAGCCCTGGCTCGACGAACCGCAGCCAGAACCGCAGGTAGGGATCGGCGATCCGCAGGCGGGTGAGCTTGGGTGCGGGTCGGGTGGACAGTGGACGCTCGGCGACGATGATCCGCTTGCTCAGCAACGTGTCCAGGGTGCGGCGCAGCGTTGTCGCGGGGAGCCCGGCACGGCCGGCAATGCCGGTGAAGCCGGTCTCGCCCGACCCGATCGCTCCCAATGCGGCTCGGGCCGCGGGGTCGGGAAACTCGGCCGCAAGCGCCCGCTCGCCGGTGACGATCAGTGCTGACGTCGGGTCGGTGAGAGCTTCTTGGAGGAACTCCTGCCGATCGAGCCCGGGCGGCCAGGATTGGGCGACCAACGGAAAACCGCCGACGACCAGCGCCGCGTCAATCGCCTCGGCGGGCGCGAGGCCGAGCAGGTCGCCCACCTCGGCGACCGTCAGCGGGTTCAGGACGATCTCGCGGGTGGGGCGCCCGAACAGCGGCCTGCCGTGGCTGGTCAGCGCGGCCATCATGGCCAGATCGGAGCCGATGGCGATCAGCAGGACCGGGCGGTGTTCCAGAACCTGGTCCCACACGTGCTGTAGTTGAGCTTCCAGCTCACGGCGTCCGTCGACGAGGTACGGCAGTTCGTCGATGACGATCACGATGGCGCGGTCCCCGGCCGACAGTGCGACGGTGGACAGTGCGGCCTCCCAGCTCCCGAACGAGGTCCCGCTGCGCACCAGATCGGCTGCGGGCACGGTCGACCTCGCGACCGCCTCGGCGAACCGTGCGAGCTCGCGGTCGGCGGGCGCGGGTGTCGCTGCATAGAACACCGAAGGCACCTCGTGACGGCGGAGGAACTCGCTCACCAGCCGCGACTTGCCCACCCGCCGCCTGCCTCGGAGCAGGACGAAGCGGCCCCTACCCGAGCGCTCGACCTCAGCAAGATCCCGTTCCAGCAGGTCCAGCTGGCTCCGTCTGCCGACGAATTGTCCTGACACCCAATCAATGATAGCCCAGATTTGGTCTGTCCAAATCTGGATGAACCAAGTTTGGATCGTCCTTATTCGGTCAACGAAGCCGCAGCAGTCGCACAGCGTCATCCGCTGCCTCACGGGTGGGGACGACGGTCTTCTAAACTCTCCTCTGTGGAGCTGGCCTGAAATGTCTCGTCGACGACGATGTCGATGATGCGGTCGCGCTGGGTCGGGTCAAGAACGCCGTTGTCTCGAAGATCGACGCGGATGGTACGGGCCACGATTGCGGGGGACGGTGCCGGTGTCTTGTTCCTGAGGTCGGTGTAGACGGTCCACGCCAGGGTGGCGACACTGACAATCAAGGATCCGAGCGAGATCGGATCGAGGTACTGCTCTGCTTGCCGGGTCGATCCTCGCGCGTGCAGGGCCGCCTCGACGTCGGTGGCAAGCCCTGGCCCGTGTTCTGCGGCGAGGCGGTGGGCCGCGGTTCGTGCGGCGTGTTCGATCGGGTCGATCATCGGTGCGATCTCCTTGTTACGTGGCACGTTGAGCGAGGTCCGATGCGATGACGTCGCGGATCACCGGAGGTAGGGGTTCACCGGTAACCCGCTGCCAGGACTGGATGAGAGCGTCGATCCCGAGCAAGGCCGTGAGCTGCGCTAGCTGGGTGAGACCGGGTCCGGTGGCGGGGTGGGGGAACTCGTCGAAGAGCGCCACGCACCGGATCATCCATTCCATAGCTTCTCCGGGGTGCCCACGGTCTTCGGCGAGCAGACCGAGTTTCCCGAAAGACATAGCCATCTCCGGTCGGTTACCTAGTTCCTCGTCGATGGTGACGGATTTGAGGAACCAGTCCTGTGCGTCATTGAGGTGTCCCCGTTTCCAGGCCATGAGGCCCAGCTGGACGTAGTTGGCCGCCATCGCTGGCCGGTTGTTCAGTTCCTCGTTGATGGCGAGCGATTTGAGGTACCAATCTTGTGCGTCATTCAGGTGCCCCCGATCCTGCGCCACTGCGCCCAGCTGGTGGTAGCTGTTGGCCATTCCTGACCGGTTGCCCAGTTCCTCTTTGATGGCGAAGGATTTGAGGTAGCAGTCTTGTGCGTCGTCTAGGCGCCCCCGCCGCTGGGCCACGGTGCCCAGCTGGTGGTAGCTGGTGGCTATCGCCGGTCGGTCGTTCAGTTCCTCGCTGATGGTAAGGGATTTGAGGTACCAATCTTGTGCGTCATCGAGGAGGCCCCGAGCTTCGGCCACCCTGCCCATCTGGTGGTAGCCGCCGGCCATTCCCGGTCGGTTGCCCAGTTCGTCGTGGATGGTGAGGGATTTGAGGGCCCAGTCCTGTGCGTCATCCAGGTGCCCACGATTCCGGCTCACTATGCCCCGGTGGTGATAGGTGACCGCAAGATGCCCGAGTTGCAAAGGGGATCGGGGTTGCTGCCGGAGCATGTCTTCGATGTCGAGGTACGTGTGCTCGGCGGCGGCGAGTTGATGCGCGGCGAGCTGGCGATCAGCTTGGCTAACGACGAACAACAGCCATAAGAGCCCGGCGGGATCATCTAGTGGTGGTGGCGTGCCGTCAGAGGTTTCGAGCGCTAGGCGCGCCCGGTCGACCCAGCCCTGGGCCTCCTCGGTTAGACCACGACTATCCCAGTAGTGAATGAGCGGTGGGGCGATTGAACAGGCCTGGACCCACAAGCCCTTGTCCAGGGCGTATCCCAGCAGGCTCCCCAGCATGCGGCGTTGGTGGTTGATGACCGAGAATGCGAGTGCGCCGGTGCCGCCGTGGATCTGTTCCGAAAGCCAGTTTCCGAGGATGGCGTAGGCGTCCAGCAGCGCGCCCTGCGTCGCGGCCCGTTGGTGGTCGTAGTCCTCGGGTTCCTCCCTGCGCCACTGCTGGGCGAGGTAGGTGGGCAGCGCCGGGTGGATCCCGTACATGCCACTGCCCAGGGGGCTGAGCAGTCCCACTCCCGCGGCCTGCTCCAGCACCCCCACCCAGTCGTCTCGGGTGTGGCCGCGGAAGCGCCGCGGAACATCAGGAAGTTCGGAGAGGAGGCCGAGTGCGTTGGCGTCGGTGACGCTCTGAAACAGGCTGAGGACCACCAGCAGGCGGCGGGTGTCGGCGGTGAGGTGATCAATGGAGTAGGCGAGGCTGGCGGCCAGGAGATCACGTCCGGGCAGTGCCGCGGTCCCTTGCAGCCCGGCCAGCAGCACCTGGGGGTCGGTGGTGTCCAGGTAGGGCAGCACCACGCGCATGCTCAAGGGGTGCCCGTTGAGCCACTCCATCAGCTCGGCGAAGGCCCGCTGGATGCGCCTTGGCGCTGCGTCCGGATAGGGGGCCAGCAGCTGGTCGGCGTACTCGATGGCCTCAGTGGGCGCCAACCCGCCGACCAGGATACGGCGCAGGCTGGTGCCCAGCCAGGTCTCCTCGGTGCGACTGGTGACGATCACTGCGCTGTGCCCACCGGCGGCGATGCGCCCGAGGAACCCCTTCAGGTGGTCGCATCCGGTCGCGTCCACCGGCGGCGTCGCCACCGTCGGGTCGGGCATCGACTGGACGGATTCGAAGTTGTCCCAGATCAGCAGCAGCC
>CAXUFG010000199.1:0-10144 GCA_964250265.1 uncultured Pseudonocardiaceae bacterium
GATCGCGGACGCGATGGACCGGGTCAATCCGGTCTACATCCCGCGGAACCACCAGATGGAGGAAGCGCTGGCCGCGGCGAGTGCCGGGGATCTAGGACCGTTTGGACGACTACTCGACGTGCTGGCGCAGCCGTTCGATGAAAGACCCGGTCTGGAGCCATACGCCGCACCGGCCCCGCCGAGCTTCGGCCCGTATCGCACGTTCTGCGGTACGTGATTACGCACCGGGTCCACCTGGTCAACTATCGTGTTGCGGACGTCTATTAGGGCTAGGGCAGGCGAGGGCGGCCGGGGTGTACGGCGACGATCCATTGGCCGGTGCTGGCGATGTGTTGACCCGGATGTCCCAGCGGCCGGGTGCAGAACCAAAGCGTGAGGTTGCCGGTTTCGCCGGCCCATTCGAATCGGCAGGCTCGGCACTCGTTGACTGTGCCGGGGTCCGGGTCGCCCACCTTGGCGTGCTCCAGCGCGTCGTGGCTTGTGGTGTCTCTCTGGCTGTGTTGGTCTGAGAAGGCCGTGGGTGCGTGTGCGGCGATGACGTCTTGGCAGCGCAGCGTGATCTCGTGGCAGGTCCGCGCGACCGATCCCCAGGCTGCATCGGAGTCCCATCGGATTGCCGTGACGCTGGTATCCAGCTGCCGTGTGTCCCGAGAAAAGTCGAAACCTGGGTGGTCCATCATGAGCCGCTCCCGACAGCGCTCTCGCCCCACCCTCGACGCAAAGATACCCCAACTCGGGGCTGACGTGGAGCTGCGCCGCGCACTGGCTCAGCTGGCTAGAACACCGCGGTTACTCGTGGCGTGCGACTCGCCGTGTCGGGCACTGGCCGGCTGGGGCTCGACCACCTCGTCGTCCGACGCGTACGTCGTCGGGCCAGTACTGCATGAGGAAGGCGGTTGTGTCCCTGTCGATCCCAAGAGTCCGGCCATGCATTCAGGGGACCAAGGATCGAGCCGGTTCACGGAGCTGCCTCGCAGTGTGCTGGATCGAATGGTTCCCCACGGTGGCTGGAACATCAGCAGCGGGCACGTGATGCCGTCTTGGCGCGGCAGTGGCTGGACCGCGAGCAGACGGTGGCAAGTCCAGGCCGTCGCCCCGTCCTGCGCACACTCCTCGGCGTATCGCTCGCAGCCGATGCCGTCGTCAAGGCAGACCGCCTGGGTTTATCGAGAGTGGCTCTGCAGGCGGTGTGCTGCTAGCTTCGTCACGGTCCGCATATGCTAACGGCCACGCATGGAGCTCCGAGGACTCGGAAAGTGGAGAGGACTGATCACGATTCGTTGGGCGTTATGGCTCTCGCTGTTGGTAGTGCTGGTGTTCGCGCTCACCACGGGTGTTCGCCTGGGCGCGGAGTATGCCGAGCAACTACTTGCCCGGTGATCTTGCTGAAGAACTCGATCCGGTCGCAGTGACGGGTGCCCCCCAACCGCCGCCGCCCGGGGTTTCGATGCGGATCCGGTCGCCGCGGTGTAGTTGCCAGGTGCCCTTGCCGGGCAATCCGACCTCAGTTCCGTCCGGGCGGCGCAGGATGTTGCGGCCCACCGCGCCGGGGTGCCCGCCGTGCAGGCCCCACGGGGGGTGTTCGCGGCGTTCGGATTGCACCGTCAGCGTGCAGTCGGCAAGCACCTCGACCTCGCGGATCAGGCCGTCGCCGCCGGGATGCTCACCAGCGCCGCCCGAGCAGGACCGCAGCTCGTATCGCCATACCCGCAGCGGGTAGTCCAGCTCCATCGCCTCGGCGGGGGTGTTCTGGGTGTTGGTCATCCCGGTGTGCACGCCGGACATCCCGGCACGGCCGGGGGTGCCGCCCTCGCCGCCGCCCAGTGTCTCGTAGTAGCTGAACGGCTGGTCGCCACCGGTGCCGATGAGCAGGTTGTTCATCGTGCCCTGGCTGGCCGCCGGCACCCGCTCGGGTATCACCTGGGCAAACGCGCCGAGCAGGACGTCGACGATCCGTTGGCTGGTCTCGACGTTGCCGGCGGCGGTCGGGGCGGGGAAGCGCGCGTGCACCACCGAGCCTTCCGGTGCGCGCACATGCAGCGCCCGGTAACAGCCGGCGTTGGGTGGTGCGTCCGGGTCGGTCAGCATCCGGAACACGAACATCGCGCAGGACTGGGTTACCGCGAACACCGCGTTGAGGTTCACCGGGATCTGCGGATCGGTGCCATCGAAATCGATCGACACCTCGTCGCCCGCGACGGTCACCGCGGCACGGATGGTGACCCCAGCGCCGACCTCCAGGACGTCGGAATGGCGGTAGCACCCGTCCGGGATCTGCCGCACGGCGGCCCGGACCCGCCGCTCGGAGTAGTCGCAGACGGCCGCCATCGCCTCGTGCAGCCGTGCGCGTCCCATCCGGCCGGCGAGCTCGTGCAGCCGCCGGGCCCCGACGTAGTTGGCCGCGAACTGGGCTCTCAGATCACCCCGGCGCTCGCCCGGGGTCCGGGAGTTCGCGGCGATCAGCCGGATGACGTCGTCACGTTCCCCGCTGGCGTCGGCGATGAGGATGGGTGGGATCCGGATTCCCTCCATCGCGATGTCGGTAGCGCTCGCCGGCATGGACCCCGGTGCAGCGCCACCGACGTCAGCGTGGTGGGCACGGTTGGCCACATAGCCGAGCAGCTCGGCACCGTCCGGCGCCCCGACGGCGGCGACGATCGTGAGATCCGGCAGATGCGTCCCGCCCAGGTAGGGGTCGTTGACACAGACCTGCCGCCCGGGCTGCAGCGGCCCGCAGGTGTCGAGCACCGCGCGGACACTGGCCGGCATGGCGCCCAGATGCACCGGGATGTGCTCGGCCTGAGCGACCATCTCCCCGTCCGGATCAAACACCGCCGCCGAGCAGTCGGCCCGTTCCTTGATGTTCGGGGAGTACGCCGCCCGCCGCAGCGCGACGCCCATCTCCTCGGCGACCCCGGCCAGCGCGTGCCGGAACACTTCCAGCTCGACCGCGGACAGGTGAATCGGGGACACCTCAGCCATAAGCAATCAGAGTGCCGTCCGGCGGCAGACCAGGGCCGGTTAAGGAGTTCATGGTGTGACAGTAACAAGAACCGCACGATAGGTCCGTGCCAGTGATGTCGCGCACCTGAAGGAGCGGCCCTTGGTCTCCGCGACGAGCTTCCCGGGTTGGGCTGGCAGCTTCACGCCTTGACGGCAAGGTAAACCGCAAAATTGTACCATCGAAATATCTGATCGACTAGACCAAAGCCGGCTTCGCATAGCGCCTGTTTGTTTTCGGAATCTCGGTATGGCACAAGGACATTTTCTAGCGCCTCTCGTTTCTGCGCGATTTCCGTCGTATTGTAGCCATTGCGAACTTTATATTTGTGATACAGCTCGATGTATAAGCGAGTCAACATCGAGCTGTCAGCCAATGTCTTTTCTGCAACGAGTAGGCATCCACCCGGCGTCAGCGATTCATGGCACATACGAAGCACTGTGCTGCGATGTGGCGGCCGAACGAATTGCAACGTATGGAGCATGATGATCACGCGTGCGTCGGGAAGATCATGGAAATTTTCGACCGGGTCGGTCCAAAGTGTCACACGACCAACTTGTCCGCGTGCTGCAAGTTTTTCGTTGATTTTGTTCCGCATGGCTGGCGATGGCTCAATGCCAACGAACCGCACAGGGTCGGTAGGAGGAAGGAGATTCATGAGACCGATCAAGGTGTTTCCAGTCGAGCAGCCCACATCGTAGACGGTCCCGCCGCTATCTGACAAGAAATGCGCTGACAACTCGACGGTCATGCGTTGAATCTCCGAATAGAAAGGGATGCTCCGATCTAGCATGTCGTCGAAGACGGCCGCTACCTTGTCGTCGAAGACGAAGTCGCTGTTTGCGACCGTCGCGCGGAACAAGTCGTCACGCATCTTGGTCCTTTCGTGCGACGATAAGCAGGAAGTACGGTATGCGGCTGGATTTATCGTAGATCACTGGCTCCCGCTCGGCATCATCCGCTGTGGGTGCCGGCTCGACAATTCTCTGTACTCTTAGACCGCTTTCAAGAACAGTATTAATGTATGTCGAAACTGTACGATGGTAAGTCGTGACGTGGCGTACTCGTACGTTTCCATAACGGTCTTCGCGTACCTTTGTGCAAGCACCCTCATCAAAATAATCGTCGACTGTGAAGTGCTCATAAGCCCAGTCCAGCAGGCGAGGTGTCTTCTTCCAGCCGCCGCGGTCCTTGAGCGGATGAGGGACTGACAGGACCAACGTTCCACCCGAACGCAACGCCGCAGATAATGTTTCCACAGCCCACCGGAGGTCTGGCACATGGTCCACAACGTTGAGGCAGCATACTATGTCGTAAGCTCCGGTCTTGTCTGTCAGCGCCTCGATTCCGTCGGGTATTATTTGCGCGCGTCCACCATGATTAGCGAGACGTGGTTTCAGGAGTCGCCGCATAGCTGGTTCGGGCTCGTAGGCATCGACTACAGCGCCGCGCTCTATAAGACTCGTTGCTATCTGACCTGCACCAGCACCCACATCGGCTACAATTTTCTTGCTGACCGATGGTAATAAGGTGTGGACGAGACCGTCTAAGAGGATGGCATTGAATGAGTGTGAGTCTCGCTCGTCCTCGTACTGTCCTGCTATGGAGTCCCATACTTTCCCGCTGGAGGACTGAGCGTGGCAGACATCGCATTGATCGGCCACCTCGAAGCTCTCCCATGTAGTTTCGTATGTGCGGGAATCTATGAGGAAACGCCGACCTAAGGTCGCTGCCTTCATGCCGAGAATCCAACGGATGGCCTCGTTGGCTTGGACCGATGCAACGATGGCGTTGAGAGGACCATAGCTTGGGGCTTGCCAGGCAGGGTTGAGCTCAATCCGTGAAAGTTGTACAGATACGGGATCAAGCGGCTGTTCAGCGAGTGCTTCGGCTGCAAGACGAATGCACTCGTAGCAGGGTGTATCAGGGACGGACAGCAACGGACCGACGCAGCCGTGCCCCTCGATGTAGCCAGCCACGCTGAACGGCCGCGCCATCTTTACGCACACTGCGTTTGCCCACGAATGGAGGTCTGCTGGACGATCGGCAGAGATCAGCACGAGATCACTGCGGCTTGCGACAGCTGCGGCCAGGTCTGGGCCATCGAACTTCCGAGCGATGGTCTCGACATCCAGGTCAGCGCGGAGGGCGCGGAGGCGCCCTGCGGCCGCGTCGACTTTAAGTTGGCCAACGTCACTTTCATTGAATAGGGTCTGCCTTGTGAGGTTAGATAGTTCGACTACATCGCCATCAGTGATGACCAAGCGACCGATTCCGGCGGCTGCGAGGTGGACTGCAAGATGTGTTCCTATGCCGCCCATGCCAATCAGCCCGACGGATGTATTGGCAAGTTTTTGCTGTGGGTCACCATCGACGCCAATCATCCTATAATAGAGCTGGTGTCGGTCGTAACGACCACTCCGGTTCCACGCCGGAACCAACATCCCAGCCTGTTCGAGGTCGGTGATTAATGATTCGGCTTCCCCGTCATTCCAGCCGTAATGGCGCACAGCCTTGACCGCGTCAGCTCGATCAGTGGGGGCAGTTAAGCTCGCAAGTAGGTCAACAAGGAAGTGGGGAGGATTTTCGACATCCCACGCGAGCGGTGGCAGGATACCCAACCTTAGTCCGTTCGCTACATGGCGGACTGACATGTATGGAGGTAACCATAGGCTCATGCTGGTCCATGGTTTTTCGGCGGCAGCACAACCTTGATGTGGACGTCGGCGAGTTGCTTTTCTGACACCTCGCTCGGAGCGCCCATCATCAGATCCTGGGCGTTCTGATTGAGTGGGAACGCGATTGTCTCGCGAATATTCGGCTCCCCGAGGATGAGCATCACGATCCGGTCGATTCCAGGTGCGATTCCGCCGTGCGGCGGAGCTCCCAAGCTGAGTGCACGCAGCATCCCGCCGAATTTCTGTTCGACATCATGCTTGGAATAACCGGCAATCTCGAACGCTCGATACATGATATCGGGACGGTGGTTACGAATCGCACCAGAAGATAGTTCGATGCCGTTGCAGACGATGTCGTACTGCCAAGCCAGGACGTCAAGTGGGTCCTTGCTGTTGAGAGCGTTCAGTCCACCTTGAGGCATCGAGAACGGATTGTGACTGAACTCGATACTTCCGTCTTCGGCGCGTTCATACATCGGAAAATTTATGATCCAGCAGAACCGGAACGAGTTTTCATCAAAATGTCCAGTACGTTTACCGGCTTCCACGCGAACCTGTGCCATGACAGACCGGACGTCATCGATGTCGTCAGCGGCACCAAAGAAAAGTGCGGCCCCAGGCTGAGCCTTGGTCTCCGCGAGCAGCCGCTGGCGCTGTTCACGGTCGATGAATTTCGCGATGGGACCGGTAACCTCGTCGTCCGCCCCGACACGTAACCAGGCAAGGCCGGGAGCCCCGCAAGACTTGGCGAACTCCTGCATGCCGTCAAAGAACGAGCGCGGCCGACCCTGACAGTCCGGTACTGCGAAGGCGAGTACCCGTTTGCCGGAAAATGCTCGGAACGTGCTTTCTGTGAAGACACTCGACAGTTCTGCTAGTTGAAACGGCACGCGAAGATCTGGCTTGTCGGTCCCGTAGAGAGCCAGGGTGTCGCGGTAGGTGATGCGGGGGAACGGCGCCGAAGCCTCTCGCTCGGGGGCAAATTCGGTGAACAACTCGGAGAGCAGCTCTTCGACAACGGCGAAGACGTCTTCCTGTTCGACGAAGCTCATCTCCAGGTCGAGCTGATAAAACTCACCAGGAGATCGATCCGCGCGGGAGTCCTCATCCCGGAAGCAGGGCGCGACCTGAAAGTAACGATCGAAACCGGAGACCATCAACAGTTGCTTGAACTGCTGTGGGGCTTGCGGCAACGCGAAGAACTTTCCTGGATGAAGCCGGGATGGCACCAAGAAGTCCCGCGCACCCTCGGGGCTGGAGTTGGTCAAGATTGGAGTCTGAAATTCCGTGAATCCGCGGGTGGTCAGTTTGTGGCGAATGCTCGACACGATCTTCGATCGCATCACTACGTTGCGGTGCATGTGTTGGCGGCGCAGGTCAAGGAACCGATGAGCAAGCCGCTTGTCCTCTGATACGTATTCTTCGGGGACTACCGAGAACGGCAGTTCGGCAGCGGGCCCGAGCACTTCGACGTGATCTACTTCAACCTCGATATCACCTGTCGCAAGAACGGGGTTAATATTTTCTGTCCGACGTGGAGAAACCCGGCCGTCAATTCGCAAAACGGTTTCCCTGGGAAGGTGCGCGAGCTGTTCCATCCATTCGGAGCCGGGTCGGACGACGAGCTGCGCAATTCCGTAATGGTCCCGCAGGTCAAGAAATAGGAGCCCACCCAGGTCCCGGCGATTGTGCAGCCACCCAGAAAGCCGGATGGATGTGCCAACTTCCTTCGCAGTTAACTCACCGCACGTGTGAGTCCGATACCGATGCATAGTGTCACCAGACGGGGTCGGGGTCAGATTGTGTGAGCGCAGCGAGCGCCGGTGACGAAGCGTAGCCCTTGCCATGCTGCCTGGCAGAGAGTGGCCGTGAACCGACGACTGTTACCGCCTGCAAACGCCCAGTGCGCTGGCGCGGAGCTGAAGCCACAGGCCCCGGCTCGGTCCGCCGGGGCCTTTCGAGGTCGGCTAGTTCGCCACGACAGCTGTACTGCCCTTCGGCTTGCGAACCCGAACAAGCTTGATACGACGCATGAATCTCTCCCTTCGGTTTTGCTCATCGTGACTGTTCAGGCTCGCAGAGCAGCAGGGTCGTCGCAAGCCACCAATCCCCCGCAAACGGCGTCGATCCCTTGCGGCGGCCTCGCTTCGCCAGAGGTGACCCACACCAGACGAGCGGTGATGTACGGGCGGTGGCTGAGCAGGCAGGTCGCGCGCTCCGGTGAGCGCAGGCTCATCCGTCTGCGATCGCCGACGCAGACAAGCTCGACATGGTCCTCGAAGGCCATACCCCACGCGGCGATCCGGCCGTCGACCCGATTGCTGTACTCCTGCGCGACCGCGAACAGCCGAGGGGCCTCACCGGCCACCATCTCGCCGAGCAACTCGGCGAACTCGACCTCGCCGCACATCGGTGCGAGCGTGGACGGGTCGGTGTCCTCCTCCAGCACTCCGCCGTACTGATCTTCATCGGTCTCGCGTGACGACGCGTGATCCACCCCGGCTAACATCGCTGCCTCCTAACATCATGCCGCGCTTGTGCTGGTGCGGCGCGTGGGCTCTACGGTGCAGATGGACGTCCATTTTTACAAGTGAACGTACTGGTGTTCACCGGGATGGAGTACGATCGCGGCCGCCAGCGCTCGCCAGGGCGGAGGTTGACCATGACCCAGGGCGATAGCCTTGCCAGCGCCACCGTCCAGCGGTGGCAGTTGACCGAGACGCTGCGCCAGCTTCGCGAGCAAGCCCACCTCACTCACGATCAGGTCATCGCGCAGCTGCGCCAGGGGCAGGGCAAGTGGTCGCGTCCGAAGCTGTCCCGCATCGAGAACCGCGAGCAGGGCGTCAAGGCTCGCGAGGTGGAGCAGCTACTCGACGTCTACGGCGTGACCGACCAATCCCTCCGCGGCTGGCTGATCGAACTCGCCGGGACCGCGCATGAGCGTGGCTGGATGGTCGGCATCCGCAAGAACGTCCCGCAGGACTTCCACGCGTTGCTCAACTGGGAGGCCGCGCTGGTGGCGCGCCGGCAGTTCGAGACGCTGCTCGTGCCGGGACTGCTCCAGACCGCCGAGTACACCCGCGCCTTGATCACCGGTATCCACCCCGATTTCACCGATGGCGAGATCGCCCGCGGGGTCGCCGCCCGGCTCGCCCGCCAGCAGGTCCTCACCCGGGCGAGCCCAGTCCAGTTCCACGTCATCCTGGACGCGGGTGTGCTCGAACGGCCGGTCGGCACGCCGCTGGTGATGCGAAACCAGCTCCGCCGACTGGCCGAGGCCACCGAGGCGCCCCACATCACGATCCAGGTTCTTCCGAAGTCCGTGGGCGCCAGTCCGGCGCTGGAAGGACCGTTCTCGATCTTGACGCTGCCCGATCCCATGCCGGACGTGGGGTACACCGAAGGCTCGGGTCGCGCGGCCTACATCGAAGATCGCGACGGCGTGCGCGCGTACACGCTGCGCTTCGGTATCTTCACCGACCGGGCACTGTCCCCCGCTGACTCGGTGCAGCTCATCACTGACGCCGCGCTAGGCTACGAGCGGCGGGGAAAGGAGGACGCAGGGTGATCCGCCACGATGAACTGGCTCGCGTCCCATGGCGCAAGAGCAGCTTCTCCGGCGGCAATGGCCCAGGTGGCGGCGACTGCGTCGAGATCGCCTCGCTAGAGGATGGCCGGATCGCGGTGCGCAACAGCAACCACCCTGGGAAGGGCGTGGTCCTGTTCGCCCTCGCCGAGGTGGAAGCCTGGATCAAGGGGATCAAGGCTGGAGAGTTCGACGACCTCGCGTAGTCCTCTCCGGACGCCGCGAAACCCACCGCCAAATCGACTGCCTGCTCCACGGAGTGGGGGTGAATTCAGTCGTACCGCACCACCAGGTTGCCGGCGCCGTCGACCGTGGCGACCTCGTCGGTGGCGAGCAACGTGGTGGTATCCGGCTGCTCGATCAACGCTGGGCCGCTGACCTCGTCCCCGGCTGCCAAGCCGGCTCGGGAGACCACTCGTGCCGTGACGGTGTGGTCGGCGATCCCGATCTCGCGAGACCGCTCCGGAGCAGGTTGCCCCTGATCCCAGTCCCCCGGTGGCCCAGACAGGATCGGTTCACCCTGCGCCACCACCCGCAGCGTGACGATCAGTACCCGCTCATCAGGCATGGCGTACCCGTAGGCCTCGTGGTGCGCGGAGTGCAGCAGCTGCGTCAGATCCGCGCCGGTTTCGGCGACGATCCGCAGCTCGTGGGACTGGCCGGCGTAGCGGGCATCGGCGAGTCGGGTCAGCGTGACCTCACTGGTGACGCCCTGGCGCTTGAGCTCCTCACGCGCTTGCGCCTCCAGGCCCTGCCAGGCGTTGGTGAGATCGCCGTCGGCTGGTGCCATCACCGTCCGGGACGCCTCGTACCGGGGCGGCGCGAGCAGCAGGCCCAGCGCGCTGAGCACTCCCGGTGCGGGCGGCACCACCACCGCGC
>CAXUFG010000200.1:0-8287 GCA_964250265.1 uncultured Pseudonocardiaceae bacterium
CCGAACCGGCCGGCCATCTGCTGCATCATCTTGCGAGCCTCGAAGAACCGCTCGACGAGCTGGTTGACGTCGCTGACCGCCACCCCGGAGCCGCGGGCGATGCGCTGGCGCCGGGACGCATTGATGATCTTCGGATCGGCCCGCTCAGCGGGAGTCATACCGCAGATGATGGCCTGCAGCCGGTCCAGCTGCTTGTCGTCGACCTGGGCAAGCTGCTCTTTCATTCCTGCGGCGCCGGGCAGCATCCCGAGCAGGTTGGCGATCGGCCCCATCTTGCGGATGGCCTGCATCTGCTCGAGGAAGTCCTCCAGGGTCAGCTCACCACTGCCGATCTTGGCGGCGGCCTGCTCGGCCTGTTCAGCGTCGAAGGCCTGCTCGGCCTGCTCGATCAGGGTGAGCAGATCACCCATGCCCAGGATCCGGCTGGCCATCCGGTCGGGGTGGAAGACGTCGAAGTCCTCGAGCTTCTCCCCGTTGGACGCGAACAGGATCGGCGCGCCGGTGACCTGCCGCACCGACAGTGCCGCACCTCCGCGGGCGTCGCCGTCCAGTTTCGTCAGCACGACACCGGTGAAGCCGACCCCGTCGCGGAACGCCTCGGAGGTGGTCACCGCGTCCTGACCGATCATCGCGTCGATGACGAACAGGATCTCGTTGGGCCGCACCGCATCGCGGATGTCGACTGCCTGCTGCATCATCTCGGCGTCGATACCCAGCCGCCCCGCGGTGTCCACCACGACGATGTCGTGCTGGCGGGCACGTGCCTCAGCCAGGCCGCGTCGCGATACGTCGACGGGGTCGCCGACCCCGTTACCAGGCTCGGGCGCGTACACCTGCACCCCGGCCTGCTCACCCACGATCTGCAACTGGGTGACCGCGTTGGGGCGCTGGAGATCCGCGGCAACGAGCAAGGGGGTGTGACCCTGGTTGCGCAGCCAGCGGGCCAGTTTGCCGGCCAGCGTCGTCTTTCCCGAACCTTGCAGGCCAGCCAGCATGATCACAGTGGGGGGCATCTTGGCCAGTTCGAGACGCCGGGTCTCGCCGCCCAGGATACCGATGAGCTCCTCATTGACGATCTTGATAACTTGCTGAGCAGGGTTCAATGCGCCGGAGACCTCGGCGCCCTTGGCGCGCTCCTTGATCTGCCCAACAAACTGGCGGACCACCGGCAACGCGACGTCGGCCTCGAGTAGTGCGATGCGGATCTCGCGGGCGGTGGCGTCGATGTCGGCATCAGAGAGTCTGCCCTTGCCGCGAAGGCCGGATAACGCCGACGTGAGCCGGTCGGAGAGGGTGTCGAACACGCCGGTCGCACTCCCTTTGAGATCCGGCGGGGTGAAGACCCCGGGTGTTGGCTGCTTGTCCGCCAGCCTAGCCGCGCAGACGTGGGCGCGAGCGCCTGGATCGCCCGGCGCCCCGGCCCCCCCCCCGGCGGGCCGGGCGCCCGCCCCGGCGCCCAATGGGGACACGGGGCCCCCCCCCCCCCCCGGGCTGCCGGCGATCCGGCCAGGACTCCAATGGTGACAGCGGCGCACCCGCCGCCCGATTCTCCGGCCCGGGCAGCGGGCTCGTGTCCGCTCGACCACCGCCGAGCCACCCGACCAGCGTGCCGACGTCCAGGGCTTGGCGGCAGCGTGATTACCCGCAATCGGCCTAGGTACGACTACTCAATTCCGCGCGCCGTGCGGTAGCCACCTCGCTAAGGATGCAGGCCGAATCTGGCGGTGGGCTGGTCTGCCCGCTGGGGCCGGCTTGCTGGCCCAGACCGCTCGTTCGGCCGTAACGCACCAGGGCCGCCTCCGGATTGGCGCGAGCCCGCTTGGAGCTCCGACGCAGGTGCGGCTGCTGGCAACTCGGCTGGCTCTGCTTGCTCGGCGGGAGTGGGTTGATCTGCTACCCCCAACGCCTCGACCAGAAGGCGTTGCACTGCGGATAGCTGACCGGTGACTTCGGATCGCAACGCTTTCGCGGCGGTGACCTGTCGTGTGACCTTGGCCACCCGGCTGCTCAATCGTTCGCCCGCGATCTGCATGAGCAGGTACAGAGCGGCGACGCTGCGAGTCTGGTACTCGCTGATCCAGGCTTCCGTCTCGGCTTGGCGGCTGGCGATGCTCTGCTCCAACTGCTGCTCAGCGCGCTGGCGCCGCGCTACGGATTCGGCGTCCGCGGCGTGATACCGGCTGCTGGACTCCGCTTCGAGGCGCTCGCACTGTCTCTTGGCCTCGGCCAGCAGCTGATCGGCCTCGGCACGCGCGCTCTCACGCAGCGAGGTGGTCTCATGCTCGGCTGAGGCCTGCAGCTCAGCGGCCTCATCCTCAGCCATCTGCAGCATGCGCTGGATCCGCGCGGTCGCAACCGCCAGCGGGGACCGCTGTAGACGGTCGACCTCAGTGGTTGCTTGCTCCGCCTCGCGACGGAGGCGGTCAACCTGCCTGGTCGTCTCGGCGGCTTCACGACGCAGCTGCTCAAGCATGTCGTTGAGGTCGACGCCCCGCTGCAGGGCCGCATCCCGCTCGGCTCCAATACTCGTCACGCGAGCTTTGAGCGCGTTGACGTGGTCAATGACCTGCTGGCGGTCGAACCCACGCAACACGATCTCGAACGGCGGAGGTAAGGGAACGACCTCGTCTCGGGTTCCGTGCATGTGGCGGGATGGTAGCCCCGGTGCCTACCGGGCCGCGCTCAGCACCGCGTGTTCGATCCTCTCCCGAGCCTGGGGCCCCAGGACATCGTGAGTATCGGGGCCGGTCAGGCAGAACGAATCCACCACCGAGTTGCCCAGTGTCGCCACTCGAGCCCACCGGACGATGACCGCATTGCTCTCCAACGCCGCGGCGACCCGGTACAGCAACCCGATCCGGTCCGTGGTGCGCAACTCGAGAACCACCGCTGCAGTGGCTTCGTCGTCGAACCACAGCAGTTTGGTATCGGCGTCGGCCGAGACCGCTGCGGATGCGGAGCTCTCGCCGTAATCGCGCTCCTTCGCCGCCAGCGCGTTCGCCAGTGAGAGCGAGCCGTCCAGCGCCCGCCCCAGATCCTGGCGCAGCAACGCGACGTCAGGCAGACGACCAAAGCGCGGTGACACGGTGAAGTTCTCCACTGCCGCGGAACCTTCGGGGAACTCGACGATCTGGATGTCCGCAGAGTGGACCTGCAGGGAATGTAGCGCCAGCACCCCGGCAGCCCGCGCGAGCACGCCGGGGCGCCCAGGTGTCACGATCATGACAACGGTGGTGGCCCGCCGCCCGGGCTCGGTGTCCGCAGCCACGTGCAGCGAGCCGCTTACGACGCACTGCTGCACGAGCGCACGATGCTCTTCGGTGAGCGGCTCCGGTGCCGGCCGGGGACGTCCCGCGAGCACCGCGCGGCACCGCTCGGCGAGGTCGGATATCAGGGTGGCGCGCCATTCGGTCCAGATGCCGGGGCCGGTGGCGAGGCTGTCGGCTTCAGCCAACGCGACCAGTAACTCCAGCAGGATGGGATCCCCGTCGAGGGTATCGACCACCCGCTGCGCGGTGGCGGGGTCCTGGAGATCTCGGCGAGTCGCGGTATGGGGTAACAGCAGGTGGTGGCGCACCATCGCACGCAGTGTCGCCACATCGGAGGGCCACAGACCGAGCCGGTGCCCAATCTGCTCGGTGAGTGCAGCGCCGACCACCGAGTGGTCGCCGCCTCGACCCTTACCCAGGTCGTGCAGCAACGCACCAAGTAACAGCAGGTCCGGGCGGGCGACCGTGGTGGTGAGGCGGGCTGCCTGCGCCGCCGCCTCCACGAGATGCCGATCCACGGTCCACACGTGCACCCGATCTCGCGGAGGTAGGTCACGCACCGCACCCCATTCTGGGAACAGCCGCCCCCACAGCCCGTTGCGATCCATGGCCTCGATCACGTCCACTATCGGCGGACCACTCCCCAGTAACGACAGCAACTCTTCCAGGGCGGCCCGTGGCCATGGTTGGCGCAGCTCAGGAGCGGTGTCGGCAAGGGACGCGAGGGTTCCGGTGGCGATCGGCATCCCGGTTCGCGCCGCGGTCGCCGCGACCCGCAATGCCAGCGCCGGATCCCGCGCCGGGTTGGCATCGCGAGCCAGCGCCACCTGCCCGCTGTGCTCGACCACCCCCTCGTCCAGGGGACGCCGCTGTGGCCCCCGCCCGAGACTTCGCAGCCCGGTGAGCCGGACTCGCCCACGGGTAGGCACTGCGCCCCGGGCGGTGCGCAGCCCCACGTCCACCGCGTAGACCACGGTGCGCGCAGCCCCAGACAGGCGCCTGGCCAGGTCGAACCGGTCGCCGAGGTCCAGCGCCGCGGCTACGTCATCGGCCTCCTGCGCGCGGAGCACGTCGCGCCCCCGGCCAGCGAGCCGGTGTAGCTCAGTGCGCACGTCCAACAGCAGGTCGCGCGCGTCGCGCACGTCCGATCCGGCGCGGTCCACGAGTTGGCCTGCGGACAGCGCGTCCAACAACTGCACATCCCGCAACCCCCCGTGGCCACTCTTCAGGTCGGGTTCCACCCGGTGCGCGATGTCGCCACTGAGCGACCAGCGCTGCTGGGCCGACTCGGCGAGTTCGTCCAGCCGGGTACGGATGCCGCTGCGCCAGGCCCGCCGCACAGCGTTATCCATCGCGGTGAACAGCGCATCGTCTCCGGCGATCAGGCGGGCGTCCAGCAACCCGAGTGCGGCGCGCAAGTCGGTGGCCGCCACCTGCACGGCCTGCCCAACCGTTCGTACGCTGTGGTCCAGCTCGACGCGCGCGTCCCACAGCGGGTACCACAGTGAGTCCGCAAGCTCCGCCACGTCGCGCTTGCCATCATGCAGCAGCACCAGGTCGAGATCGGAGTACGGAACAACCTCGCGGCGCCCCAGGGCACCGACGGCGACCAGCGCGGTGCCGCTGCCGACACCCGCCACGGCGCACCGGGAGGTAAGCCACAGCTCGTAGAGGTCCGCTAACGCCGATCGCAGTGCCGGCGGGCTCAGCTGGCGATGCCGGGAACTCCCGCCGAGCAGAGCCCCCCGAGCTTTGACAAGATCCTCCGCGGAGGCATCCGGGCCGCTGCCGCGGGGCACGGCGCCAGAGCGAGCCATCGCCGCCCCTTCCATCTGGCCGTCAGCCCCGCCAACGCCCGGGACGTCGTAGCGAGCGTGGTGTGCGGGATCTGATGCCGTCGACCTCAACTACTGAGGTTTCGTGAGGTGTGTTTCAGCCGCTAGAACGCGATGTTTCAGCAACGTGAACTGGACCGACAGGCGGTACGATCAGGTTTCGTCGACTTCAAGAACGCCTGGTGGGCACCGGTCTATTTCGCCGGTGCCCACCAGCAAAGCTCCCCGGGCGAAGCTCAGAGCGCGTCCAGACCGCGTTCCCCGGTTCGCACCCGGACCACGGTTTCCACCGATGTCACCCAGACCTTCCCGTCTCCGATCTTTCCCGTGCGGGCCGCCTCGACCAGCGCGTCAATGGTCTTGTCCACCTGTGCTTCGTCCACTACAACCTCTACCCGGACCTTCGGTACGAAGTCGACCGAGTACTCCGCTCCGCGGTAGACCTCGGTGTGCCCCTTCTGCCGCCCGAAGCCCTGTACCTCGCTGACCGTCATGCCGAGCACCCCGACGCGCTCCAGCGCGCCCTTGACATCCTCCAGCGTGAACGGCTTGATGATCGCGGTAACCAGCTTCATCGCCACTCACCCTTCCTGACCGGCCGAGGCCGGGACCTTACCCGTGGGCGCCTGAGCGGACTTGCTGCTGTTCGACGATCCGCTCCCGGTGAAGATCGCGCTGAGCTCGTAACCGGCCTCCGCGTGCTCGGTCTCATCGATACCGGTCTGCTCAGCCTCGCGGTCCACCCGCAGACCGACGGTGTACTTCAGCACCAGCGCGATGATCAGGGCCCCGACGAAGGAGAAGATCATCACAGCGAATGCCGCCACAGCCTGGCGCCCTAGCTGGTCGAGGCCGCCACCGTAGAACAGGCCGTTGACCGCAGCGGGTGCCGCAGCGGTGGCGAACAAGCCGACCAACAATGTGCCCGTCAAACCGCCGATGAGGTGCACGCCGACCACGTCGAGCGAATCGTCGAAGCCGAACCGGAACTTGATGCTGACCGCCAGCGCGCACACTGCGCCGGCAATCGCTCCGACCGCGATCGCTCCGAGGGGCGAAACCGACGAGCAGGACGGTGTGATGGCGACCAGACCGGCCACCACGCCGGAGGCGGCACCGAGGCTGGTGGGCCGGCCGTCCCGGATGCGCTCAACCACCAGCCAGCCCAGCATCGCGGCGCAGGTCGCCACCGTGGTGTTGATGAAGGTGATGCCCGCGACACCGTTAGCGGCAACGGCCGATCCGGCGTTGAAGCCGAACCACCCGAACCACAGCAGGCCGGCACCGATCATGACCAGCGGCAGGTTGTGCGGCCGCATCGCCTCGCGCGGCCAGCCACGGCGCCTGCCGAGGACCAAGCACAACGCCAGGCCGGCGGCACCCGCATTGATGTGCACGGCCGTCCCACCGGCGAAGTCGATCGCTTTGAGGCGGTTAGCGATCCAGCCACCGACCGGAGCACTGACGCCGTCGAAGGAGAACACCCAATGCGCGACCGGGAAGTAGACCACGGTCGCCCATAGCGCGGCGAATGCCAGCCACGGCCCGAACCGCAGCCGGTCGGCTGCCGCCCCCGACACCAGCGCCACCGTGATGATCGCGAACATCGCTTGGAATGCGACGAATACCGTGGCCGGGATAGTCCCCACCAAAGGGATATCAGCCTTAGCGCCCCCGCTAGCGACGTAGGTACCACCGAACAGACCGTTCAGCCCAAAATGCTCCAGCGGATTGCCCAGCAAGCCGCTGCCGACGTCGTTGCCGAATGCCGCTCAGCCCCCAAAAACCACCCAGAGACCGCCCACGACTCCCATCGCGGACATGCTCATCATTATCATGTTGAGGACGCCCTTCGAGCGGACCATGCCGCCGTAGAAGAACGCCAGTCCCGGAGTCATCAGCAGCACCAGGGCCGAGCTGGCGAGCATCCAGGCAGTGTCACCAGTGTCTGGCACGGGTTCACTCCTCTGTGTCGAGCTCCGCACCACGATCGGGTGGCACGTGTGAAAAGAGTGAGCAGCAGGTGTTTCGCCCGGAGGCACGATGTGTTTCGGCCACGTGAACTGTGGTGGCGCCCTTGTTACGTCCGGGTTACAGAGATCGGCTGGGGTTCGCTCGCCGTTCTCCGTGGAGGGGGAATTTAGTCCAACAGGGCATCCACAAAGGCAGCGGGCTCGAATGGCGCAAGATCGTCGACACCTTCGCCGAGGCCCACCAGCTTGACCGGTACCCCGAGCTCGCGCTGCACGTGGAAGACGATGCCGCCCTTGGCCGTACCGTCCAGCTTGGTCAGGACAATGCCGGTCACGTCGACGACCTCGCGGAACACCCTCGCCTGCATCATCCCGTTCTGGCCGGTCGTAGCATCCAACACCAGCAGCACCTCGTCCACCTCGGTCTGCTTGGACACCACCCGTTTGACCTTGCCGAGCTCGTCCATCAGACCAGTCTTGGTATGCAGCCGACCGGCGGTGTCGATCAAGACCGTGTCCACGCCATCCGCGCTACCCCGCTTGACCGCCTCGAACGCCACGCTTGCTGGGTCGGCGCCCTCGGCGCCGCGCACGACCTCCGCACCGGCACGCTCGCCCCAGGTGGCCAACTGGTCGACTGCGGCGGCACGGAAGGTGTCTGCGGCGCCGAGCAGTACCCTCCGGCCGTCAGCGACCAACACGCGCGCCAGCTTGCCAGTGGTAGTGGTTTTTCCGGTGCCGTTGACACCGGCGATCAGTACTACGCCAGGGACGCTCACGCCGTCGGCGCCGTCGTGGGGCAACGCTCGCACGGCCCGATCCAGCTCCGGGCGCAGCGCCTCGATCAGCACATCCCTCAGCGCTGCACGAGCCTGCTCAGCGGTCCGCACGCCGCGCGCCGCGAGTTCGGCGCGCAACCGATCCACGATCTCGGTGGTAGTGGCCGCGCCGAGATCGGCGAGCAGCAGGGTGTCCTCCACGTCGATCCACGAGTCCTCGTCCAGATCACCCGCGCCGAGTAGGCCCAGCAGGCTCTGCCCGAACGCCGATCGGGAACGGGCCAGCCTGCCACGCAGCCGCACCAGCCGACCGGCCGGCGCATCGATCGGTTCGACCAGCGCGCCTGGTGGTTCTGCAAGAACCGGTTCGACGGGCACCGGTTCGACGGGCACCGGTTCGACGGGCACCGGTTCGACGGGCACCGGTTCGA
>CAXUFG010000200.1:8387-10067 GCA_964250265.1 uncultured Pseudonocardiaceae bacterium
CGGGCACCGGTTTGGCGGGAGCCGCCGCCGCAGGAGCCGGTTCCGCGGGAGCGGTTTCAGGGGGCGCTGGCTCCACCGGAGCCGGCGTCGGGGCCGCTTCGACAGGTTGCGGTTTGGCCGGAGCGGCAGGAGCCACACCTGGCGGCGGTGTCAGTTCGGTTGGCGGAGCGGGCGCCGGTGGCTTGCTCTTCCGTTTCGGCGGTGCGGGCCTAGATGGCGCCTGTGTGGGGGGTCTCGACGGCGCCGGAGCCGAAGCCCGTGGCCGGGTGGGAGCGGATGACCGCGGTGCCGCAGGTGGCTCCTGCACGGGCGGTTTCGGGGATGCCGGAGCAGGTGACTGCGGTGCTGCAGGTGGCTCGTCCACAGGCGGTTTCGGCGGTGCCGGAGCAGGCGCCTGTGCCGGAGCAGACGCCTGTGCCGGAGCGGATGGCTGCGGCGGGGCCGCTGCCTGCGGTGAGGCCGGTGCCTGCGGCGGGGCTGGTGGACCGCCACCGCCGGAGGAGAAGCTGATCGATCCGCCAGCCTGATAGCGGCGAGGCGCTGGAGGCGCCTCGACCTGCTGGGCGGGCTTCTCGGCAATGCTGATCCGCCGACGGCGGGCTAGCAACAGGCCCACGGCCAGCGCGACCAGCAACGCCACCCCGATGGCGATGGAGATCCAGATCACGCTCGACACCAGACCATCCTGGCATCCAGGAACATAGATGAGCCGCGCTGGTCAGCGATCGGCCGGTACACACCGATCAACGGGTACATACGAGGGCATTTCGTCACCCCCGAGAGCTGCGCCATCATCGGCCCATGAACAAGGTGGCAAGGCAACCGACTGCCGTGCCCAGCTTCTCCGGTACGGGATCGAAGCACCATACGTTCCGGCCGGACTCGCTACTGGTGGCGCTGGGTGCTTCGTCTAGCAGGGTTGGGCAACCTGCCGAGAATGGGGATTGTCGGCGCCGCACTGCTGGGACAGGCCGCGCTGTATCTGCACACAACGGTGCGAGGCAAGGTCCGGGTGTGGGAAGAGGAGCTTGATCAACTGTTCCTGCATGGGAAGGAGTAACTCGTCGATCTGGGTGCGGTCGGGGTGCTGTCTTGATCGCTGCTGCCCAGCGGCCGCCCGCCGGTCGGGCTGTCGGGGTCGATCTGTGGCGCAGCCAGGATCAAAGCGGTGACGACATCCAGGTCACCCGCACCAACGCTGAGCACGCTGGTGTCGTCGATCGAGTCGAGTTGCACACCGCTGACATGACCGAGCTGCCATTTGCCGACGACAGCTTCGACGTCGTCACCAGCGCATTAGCGATCCACAACATCCCCACCGCCGCGAAGCGTCACCGCGCACTCGACGAGGCCATGCGCGTCCTTCGCCCAGGCGGCCGCCTGCTGGTCGCCGACTTCCGCCACACCTCTGGCTATCGCAAGCACCTCAGGCACACCGCCACCAGCCGGCGCCTGGGATGCCGCTACTGGTACGGCGGACCGTGGGCGGCGACCACGATGGTCACAGCCACGAGGCTCGCCGAGCCGCACATCCGGACGACGGCGGCCCAGCTCACTAGTGCAGCGCCGCGTTAGTTCTTCGGGGTTGATCCAGGCGTTCGGGTCGGTGAGGCCAACAGCACCGTCAAGCCGTTCGGCTGGACCTACGAGGCAAGCTCCTCAAGACCGCGTGATCCCCTG
>CAXUFG010000201.1:0-10059 GCA_964250265.1 uncultured Pseudonocardiaceae bacterium
GGGTGGGGGGACCCCGGCATCGGCGAATGCTGCCTTGATGCCCGCCAGGAGTGCCCGTTGGACCGCCCACTGCCGGCCGGCCTGCACCTTGGTCGTGATCCGCAGTGTCACACCTTCTGAATTGATCGATTCAACTCCGAGCACCAAGGGGGGTTCTAGCACATCGGCAGCCAGCGCGCTGCCGTCCGCGGTGAGTTCGGTTGCAGTACGGCCGGCGAGCTCAGTCGATGTCGAGATGTCCGCGTCATGCCCGATGGGCAGATCGACGACGGCCACCGAATAGCCCTGGCTGGAGTTTCCGACCCGCAGCACCTCGCCGTTGCGGACGTACCACACGGTGCCCTTGGTGTCCCTCAGGGTGGTGACCCGCAGACCGACCGCCTCCACCGTTCCGGTGGCCTCGCCGAGATCGATCACGTCGCCAACCCCGTACTGGTCTTCGACCAGCATGAACATCCCTGACAGGAAGTCCTTGACCAGATTCTGCGCGCCGAAGCCCAGCGCGATGCCGAGGATGCCGGCCGAGGCGATGATCGGCCCAAGGTTGATCCCCAGCTCACCCACCACCAGGGTGAACGCCACCCCGTAGACCACCAGCGTGGTGCCCGAGCGCAGCACCGAGCCGATCGTGCGGGCCCGCTGGGATCGCCGTGCCGAGAGCAACCCAGTGCCCAGCCAGGATTCCGGGGCCCGCTCCCGCAGCGGTCGCAGTAATCCGGGGGGCGGTCCCTCCGCCGTCACCTGGCTCAACCGTTTGATAGCCCGGTGCGCCATCAGCCGGATCACGACCGCAAGCACCAGGATCAGCAGGATCCGTAACCCGGTCCCCACGACGGCATCGGCGTAGCGGGACAGCAGGTCGTTTTGGGTGAGTTGATAAATGCGTGCGCACCATGAGCCCTCGTCGCGGGAGCAGTCGGGCTGGAATAACGGCGGGAAGATCATCTGATGGGCACCTCCGGTCAACCGCCGGACTTTATCCGGAGTCCCCCTCCGACCACCTCTGGTGGCCCCCTCAACGTGCGGTCACCGACACGCGGCACTCTCCGACACGTGCGCGATGGCCGCCCTTTATGGTGGACTAGTCGCGCGCATTGGCGGAGGTGGTCGCGTGCACGACCGACAACCCAGCCCGGAGGGTCACCCAGCGGGGGCGGACCAGCGGACCGCCTCGCGCTCAGGAACCTCAACCGGGCTTCTCGAAACCACTGTCCTCGTCGCGAACCATGCTGTTGCTGACCAGCCCCGGGCTACCGGTGCACCGGCCTGGGGACGCCGGCGAGTCCTGCTGCTCAATGCCAGCTTCGAACCGCTGACCGCCCTGCCGTTGCGCCGAGCCGTCGTCCTGGTGGTGTGTGGCAAAGCTGACGTCGTGCACGGCGACGCCGCGGGTCTGGTGCTGCACTCCGCGACTGCCAGCGTGGTGGCTCCCTCAGTGATCAAACTATGCACCTATGTGCGGGTGCCCTACCGGGCGCGGGTCCCGATGACCAGGGCGGCGTTGATGCATCGCGATCGTTATCGCTGCGGTTATTGCGGGGCGCGCGCGGAGACCATTGACCACGTGGTGCCGCGCAGCCGCGGCGGCGAGCATTGCTGGGAGAACTGCGTGGCCTGCTGCTCCCTGTGCAACCATCGCAAGGCCGACCGGCTGCTCAGCGAATTGGGGTGGAAGCTGCGGGTGGCCCCGCGCGCCCCGCGCGGGCAGCACTGGCGGCTACTGGCCACAGTGCCCGACGCCGACCCGCTGTGGTTGCCCTACTTCGGCGAGGTCGCCTGATGCAATCAAGGAGCGGGGCCTCCGCCCGCCCGTAGGCTGGATCTGTGGCAGACCTACATGAGTTGACCGCCCTGGAACAGGCCGCGGTAGTGCGTCGGCGTGAGGTGAGTCCCAGCGAGCTCGTCGAGCACTACCTGCGCCGCGTGGAGGAGAGAAGCACCCAACTAGGCGCTTTCGTCACGGTCACCGCCGACCGGGCGATGGACGCGGCCCGGGCCGCGGATCTTCTGGTGACCAGGGCCGATCCAGCTGAGCTGCCGCCACTGCTGGGGGTCCCGACTGCGATCAAAGATCTCACCGTCACCGCCGGCGTCCGCACTACTTTCGGCTCCGCGATCTACGCTCAGTACCTGCCTGCTTTCGACGATGATGTGGTCGGGTTTCTGGCCGCCGCCGGGACGATCAGCCTAGGCAAGACGAGTACCCCCGAGTTCGGGTTGTGCTGCTACACCGAGCCGGCCGGCCTGCCGCCCGCGGTGAGCCCCTGGGATACCAGCCGTTCGGCCGGCGGCTCCTCCGGTGGGGCGGCGGCCGCAGTGACGGCTGGGTTGGTGCCCTTCGCGCAGGCCACCGACGGTGGCGGTTCGATCCGTGGGCCAGCGGCGTCGTGTGGCGTGGTGGGTCTCAAGCCCAGCCGTGGACGGGTCTCCCGCGGCCCGGCTGCGGGCGATGGGTTCCTCTCAGTGATAGGGCCACTAGCCCGTTCCGTGGAGGACGCCGCCGCGCTACTTGACGCCATGGCGGTGCCGTGCCTGACCGAGCCGGTGATCGCGCCGCCGCTGCCGGCGGGACGGACCTTCCTCGAGTACGCGCGCCGAGAGCCCGGACGGTTACGTATCGGGCGCTACGCAGATTCTCCACTACCCGGCGTCGAACTGGCCCCCGAGTGCCGTCGAGCTTGGGAAGACACCGCTGCACTGCTGGCCGGGCTGAGCCATGACGTGGTGGACACGGTCTCTCCGTTCGACCGGGAGGTGCTGCAGCCGCCCTTCGAGACGCTCTGGGCAGTGGGCGCTACCTCAGTGCCGGTGCCCGTGGAAGCCCAGGGTGCGCTGCTGCCGTTCACCCGGTGGCTTCGTGAGCTGGGGGCCGCGGTCAGCGGGCCGGATCTGTTGCGGGCGATCGGGCAGGTCCAGTGCGTGGCCCGGGCGGCGATCGCGGCGCACCTGGAATTCGATGCGGTGCTCACCCCCACATTGGCGCAGCTGCCACCACCGGTCGGGTGGTTCAGTTCGGCACCTCCGGCGGAGAATTTCGAACGGCAGAAGCGATTCATTCCTTATGCCGCGCTGTACAACATCACCGGCCAGCCCGCCGTCTCGCTGCCGATGCACTGGACCGACGGCGGGCTCCCGGTGGGGATCCAGCTAGTAGGTCGACCCGGCGGAGAAGCAGCGCTGCTCGCGTTGGCCGGGCAACTCGAGCGCGCTGCGCCGTGGGCACATCGCCGACCGCCTACCTGGTGAGGCGGCGGTTGACTCCGGTCAGCTACCGTGATCTCGTGACATCGCTGGAGATCATCCTCGTGCTGGCGGGCGCGCCGCTGGTCATCATGGTCTTACTGGGGCTGTTGACGCTCCGGACGGCCTTCGCTCGGCCGCGCCGCTACCGGCCCGGCGATGAGTGGAATCACCCCCCGGTGTTGTGGACGGCGAATCCTGAGACCCTGCGTGACGGCGTGAGCGCCCACCACACCCATCACGGCCAGGGATCCGGTGGAGCCCGTGGAGGTGCCCGTGGCAACTGGTGATGAGAAACACGCCGACCCTATGGTGCGCAACCAGCCTCAGGACGACGACTACCAGCGAGGACTTGCGCCCGGCGAAGCTGTGGTCGGCACGGGACGGATCTCCGCTGCGCGGCAGGTCAGGCCGGTGCTGCGCACGCTGCCCTTCAGCCGCTCACAACTCGCGAAACTCGACGACGCGCTGGTCCGGGCCAGCCGCATCGCGAGCTTGCACTTCGGGATCTATCTCGGCGACCTCGGCTCCGATACCCGCATCCGGGCCGAGGAACTGCACGATTCGATGGGGGTGTGGGCTGATGACGCGGTGCTGGTGGCCGTCTCACCCGGTCAGCGGGTTGTCGAGGTGGTCACTGGTTGCAAGGTCGCGAGTCGGCTTCCCGACCGTGGTTGCAAGCTCGCGGTGGAGAGCATGGTGTCCTTGTTCAAGGACGGCGACCTCGCCGGGGGTCTGAGCTCCGGGCTGCGGATGCTCGCAGATGAAACCCGCTCGTGAGTGGGAAACAGTGTTATAGAACGGGTTACCACGAAAGAGCGGTCCCCGTGGGAGAAACGGGCCCCCCCCCCCCCCCCCGGCCGGCGCCCCCCCCGGGGGCCGCCAGCGCCCGGACCACCCCGGCCCGACCCTCGGACACCAGCCGGCGCAACGCGGGCGGCTGCTCAGTTGTCTCCAGCCAGGCCCTCGCGGCGTCCGCGCAGCGTTGCTCGACCACCCACGACGGGAATAGGCCGATCACACAGGACTGCGCCCGTTCAGAGGTCCGGCGCTGCCACACGTCGGCGATCTCGGTGAAGTACCGGTCCAGGTAGGGCGCCAGCAGCTGCTTCTGCGCGGGGTGGCTGAAACCCCCGATGATCGCCTCGCTAAGGGCGTTGGGTAGCTCGTCGTCGTACATCGCTCGTTGCCAGGCGCGTTCCTTGGCTGCTGGGGTAGGTAACAGCGCGCGAGCCCGCTCGGCTTGCCGGCGCCCGGTCGCGGTGGCATCGCGTTCCTGCTCGGCATCGATCTCGTCCTCGCCCACCGCACCGTGCGCGATGAGAGCCTGCAGCAGCCGCCAGCGCAGGTCGGTGTCCACCGTCAGCCCCTCGGGCACGCCATCCCCGGCCAGCCAGCCCGCCAGCGCATCCAGTTCCGGCTTACCCAGCAGCGCTGCACTCAACGCATTGACCAGAGTGAGCTGATGATCGGAGCCGGCCTGCGCGGTGTTGATGAGCTTCATAAGGGTGCTGGTGCATTTGGGCCAGCCGTCCTCGCTAGCCCAGCCCGGGTCGGCATAGGAGGACACCGCAACCTGCGCCTGTGCCAACAACCTTTGCACCACGCCCACTTCGGTCTCGGCGGGCAACCCGCCCAGCACTACCGCGACGAAGTCCCTCGCTTTGAACTCGGCTTCGCGAGTCATCTCCCAGGCCGCTGACCAGCACAATGTGCGGGGCAGCGACTCAGCGATGTCGCCGATCCGGTCGACCAGCGTCGCCAGCGAGCCCTCGTCGAGTCGCATCGTGCAGTAGGTGAGGTCATCGTCGTTGACCAGCACGAGTTGACCCGCAGGAACCCCGACCAGCGCGGGCACCTCGGTGCGCTCCCCGCTGACGTCGAGCTCCACGCGATGGGTGCGCACCAGCGCACCGCCCTGCGCGGAGTCGATGCTCGGGGAGTCGTAGACGCCGACAGCGAGACGGTGGGTGCGTCGCTCCCCGGCCCCAGGGCGAGCGCCGCCTTGGAGCACTGCGAAGGAGGCGAACGAGCCGTCATCGTCGAGGGTGAATTCCGGTCGCAGCGTGTTGAGTCCGGTGGTCTCCAACCATTGCGCGCTCCAGCCCGACAGGTCACGACCAGAGGCCTGCTCCAGCGCAGCCAACAGGTCGGCGAGCGTGGCGTTGCCCCAAGCGTGCCGGGTGAAATAGATCCGCAGACCGGCGAGGAACTCCTCCAGACCGACGTAGGCGACGAGCTGGCGCAGCACACTGGCGCCCTTGGCGTAGGTGATGCCATCGAAGTTGACCTCGACGGCCTGCACGTCGGGGATCTTGCAGGCGATCGGGTGGGTGGAGGGCAGCTGGTCCTGCCGGTACGCCCAGGACTTTTCCACGGTGGCGAAGGTCGTCCATGCGCCGGTGTACTCGGTGGCCTGCGCCTGGCACAGGACCGAGGCCCAGGTGGCGAAGGACTCGTTGAGCCACAAGTCGTCCCACCACCGCATGGTCACCAGATCGCCGAACCACATGTGCGCCATCTCGTGGAGCACCGTCTCGCAGCGACGCTCGTAGAGATAGCGGGTCACCCGGCTACGGAAGACGTAGTCCTCCAGGAAGGTCACGCAACCGGCGTTCTCCATCGCTCCGGCATTGAATTCTGGCACGAAGCACTGGTCGTATTTCTCGAACGGGTAACCCCGCCCGAAGGCGTGGTGGTAGAAGCCGAAACCTTGCTTGGTTTCGGTGAACAGGCGTTCGGCGTCCATGTGTTCGGCCAGCGAGGCGCGGCAGTAGATGCCCAGCGGTATCGTGCCGTTCTCGTCGCGGTATTCATCGGTCCACTGCGCGAAGGGACCGGCGACCAGCGCCACGATGTAGGGGCTGATCCGGGCACTGTCGGCGAAGACATGGCGCACCCCGCCGTCATCGTGCTGCTCAGTGCGCTCGCAAGGCGCGTTGGAGATCACCACCCAGTCAGCGGGCGCGAGGACCCGGATACGGTGGATCGCTTTGAGATCCGGCTGGTCGAAGCAGGCGTACATCCGCTTGGCATCGGCGGTCTCGAACTGGCTGTAGAGGTACACGCCGCCATCGACCGGATCGGTGAAGCGGTGCAGTCCCTCGCCGGTGTTCATGTACCGGCCCTCCGCCTCGATGATGACTTCGTTGTTCGCGGCCAAGGTTGGCAGCGCGATTCCCTTGGCCTCGTCATAGCCGGCGATGTCGAGGACGGTCCCATTGAGACTCGCAGCGCTGACTCGGGCGGCCACCAGATCGATCCAGCTGGACGCGCCCGGGGTGCGGCAGGAGAAACGGACCGTGGTAGTGGTGCGGAACGTGCCGTCGCCCGGCCTGCCGGCACCGTCGGTGAGATCAAGGTCGACGGTGTAGGAGTCGACGTCGAGCAGCGCGGCGCGCTCGACGGCCTGCTCCTGAGTGAGGTTCGGGACAGCCACAAATCACCTCGGGTGTCAGATCGGGGGTCTTTGGGCATCCAATCATGGGCGTGGTCATGCCTGCAGGCGAGTTAAGACCCGGGGAAGAGCTGACCACCCGGACGGGTTGTACTTCGCGACAAGGAACGGAGAGTGTCATGACGGTGACCGCCGGCCACAGCACCGCAGACCGAACCACAACCGCCCAGGTTGATGTCTACTTCGATCCGCGATGCCCTTGGGCGTGGATCACCTCCCGCTGGATTCTCGAGGTCGCGGCGGTGCGGGACATCGAGGTGCATTTTCGGGTGATGAGCCTGTCGGTGCTCAACGAGGACCACGAGATCGGCGAGAGCTACCGGAACATGATGGACCAGGCCTGGGGGCCGGTGCGGGTATGCATCGCGGCGGCCCGTGACCACGGGGAGAAGGTGCTCGAACCGCTCTACACCGCGATGGGCCGCCGCATCCACAACGAGGGCAACAAGAACCTCGACGAGGTGATCGCGGCCGCGTTGGCCGAGGTGGGGTTGCCTCCCCAGCTGGCTGAGGCCGCGCGCAGCACCGAGTACGACGCGGAGCTCCGGGCCAGCCACAAAGCCGGCATGGATCCGGTCGGCCTGGATGTCGGGACCCCGACGATCCACGTCGACGGGGTAGCCTTCTTCGGGCCTGTGCTATCCAAGATCCCGCGCGGGGAGGAAGCCGGCAAGGTCTTCGACGGCACCCTCCTGCTGGCCAGCTACCCCCACTTCTTCGAACTCAAGCGCACCCGTCACGAAAAGCCTGACTTTTCGTAGTAACGGTTTGTGTTCTATGCTGTTGGCTGGCTGACCGCTTTTATGTGGTGGTCGGCCGCGCGACGAGTAGTCGCTTGTAACCAGGACTGGCTGCTCACCCAGCCGCACGAGCATTCAGCCTGGTGATCCTGGGCTGCGGTTCTGCCCGAGTACGACGGGACTCGCCCGATTGTGATGATGTGATTGTTCATCATGCTGTCTCCTTTACGGGTGTGCGCCGCGGTTCAGTCCAGGTAGTCACGTAGGGCTTGGGATCGGGAGGGGTGGCGGAGCTTCGCCATTGTCTTGGTTTCGATCTGCCGGATGCGTTCTCGGGTGACCCCGTGGACATGACTGATTTCATCGAGCGTGCGTGGTTGGCCGTCGGTGAGCCCGAATCTCAGCCGGACGATGCTGGCCTCTCGCTCGGGTAACGATGCCAGCACGCATCGCAGGTGCTTCTGGAGCAGGGTGAATGAGATCGCGTCTATTGCGTGTACGGCCCCGGAGTCTTGGATGAAGTCGCCGAGCTGGGAATCGCCCTCGTCACCGATGGTCTGGTCCAGCGAGAGGGGTGCCCGGGCGTGGTGCTGGATCTCCAGCATCTTCTCCGGAGTGATGTCCATCTCCTTGGCCAGCTCCTCAGGGGTGGGCTCGCGGCCCAGATCTTGGAGCAGGTCGCGCTGGATGCGGGCCAGTTTGCTGATTACCTCGCCCATCTGCACGGGAAGCCGGATGGTATGGGCCTGGTCGGCCATCGACCGGGTGATAGCTTGCCGGATCCACCAGGTGGCGTAGGTGGAGAACTTGTAACCCTTGGTGTAATCGAATTTCTCCACTGCGCGGATCAAGCCCAGGTTGCCCTCCTGGATCCGGTCCAGGAATGGCATACCCGGACTGGTGTAGCGCTTGGCCAGCGAGACGACGAGGCGCAGATTGGCTTCCAGGAGGTGCTTTTTGGCGCGCTCGCCGTCGCGGGCGATCCAACTCAGATCCCGGTGCAGCTGCGGGGAGAGTGGGTAGGCCGCGTCCTTGGCACGGCGCAGCCGCTCGGCGGCGTAGAGCCCGGCCTCGATGCGCTTGGCGACCTCGACTTCCTCCTCGGCGTGGAGCAGGGCGATTTTGCCGATCTGCTTGAGGTAGGCGCGTACCGGGTCAGCCGAGGCAGTGAGGTTGGCGTCCCTACGGGCTTGGCGCAGTGTCTTGGACTCCTCCTCGTCCCAGACTATGTCCTGGGCGCTGGGGCCACTGGGCGCCTCCGGCCCGTCGGCGGCCGCGGTGACTCCCTCGACCTCGACCCCATCGTCGACCAGGTCCTCGGCAGCGGGGTCGCCGTCGATCTCGGTGCCGCCCGTGCAGTTGCCTTTGGTGTCAGAGTGCGCTGTGCGCTCCCTTCAATGCTGCCTTTGATTGATCGGGGTGCTCCCTGTCGTTTGGGCGTTTGTCGCCGACGTTGAACGAGATCCCGCAGCGTCGGATTCTTCGTCGAGCAGTCGCTGCCGGGTCTTGGTCCGGTCGCCCATGGTCATGCCCAGGGTCCTTCCGATCGTGGTGGGGAGATCATCTGCTCCAGCCGCTCGCGGGTAAACCAACGTCATGTCGGCGTTCCTGTCCCAGTACAAATGAAACAACCGGAGTCATGGTGAGGCCGAGAACGGCGCAGGCGGATTGTTGTGCGCACGGAGAGTAGTCGGTCACCAAGAACACTACGCTCAATCGGTTCCCTATACCAGCGGCGTTGGCCAGGTAGAGGTCGATTTCTCTTAACCGCCGCCGCGAAGCCGGGCTAGGGCTGCGCTGGTGGTTGTGTGGGTGAAGGGCGATGTGCTGAGCGCGCCAGGGCCGTCCAGGTCGCCGTCCAGCACGGCGTGGCACAGGTCGGCCAGGGCGGTCAAGTCGTCGCGTTGCGCGGTGACGAACTCGGCGCCGACCGGGTCGCCATGCCCGGGAACCACGATCCGCGGGCCCAGCCGGAGCAGCTTGGTGACCGCTGTGGGCCAGTCCAGCGGGTAGGCATCGGTGAAGTCGGGGTCGGCGCCCTGCTCGACGAGATCGCCGGCGAAGAGCACGCCGCTATCGGCTGACCACACCGCGATGTCGTGGTCAGTGTGTCCCTGTCCGGGATGGAACAGCAGCACCCGCCGATCGCCGAGATCGACTTCGACCTGCCCAGTGACCAGGTGATCGGGCACCACCGGCGCCACCATCACCGGGTCGTGCGGCATCCGTTGGGCGCGGGACCAGGCCAGCGCCTCGGCGTGCTGCGCCGCTCCACCCCTGGCCAGATCATCCCGGCACCGGGGATGCGCCCAGACCGGGGCTGGTAGGAAGGCTGCAGTGCCCAGGCAGTGGTCGAAGTGCGCGTGGGTGAGCACCACCGTGCACGGTTGCCGGGTGATCTCGCGGACAGCGGCCCGCAGCTCAGCACCCTGATCGGGATCGCTGCGGGTATCCACGACCACGCAACCGCGGTCCCCGATCACCAGTCCCACCGAAAGATCCAGCTCGACGTATCTCCGCACCAGCACCCCGTCGGCCAGCTCCACCCACCGCTGCCCCTCCCGACATGGAGACATATCGGGACTAACGGGCCGTCGATGAGGCCGATATGTCTCCATATCG
>CAXUFG010000202.1:0-10029 GCA_964250265.1 uncultured Pseudonocardiaceae bacterium
TCTGTGACCCATCACCGGCAGGAAACGGTGTTTGACCGGCGCTGACATTCGTGATGTCCTTGCCCTGCATCAGTGCAGCGGAGAATTCGTGGACAAATCTGGCCCGCACCATCCCAGGCAAGTTGTGGTGGCCACCGTGTGCACAGCGGCGCCGCAGCACCCCTAGGGTCGGCAAGGTGAGCATCAGGATCGTGTTCGAGACTCATTCCTGGAGCGAGGACAACGACCGGGGGATCGCAACGGGCTGGCTGCCCGGCCGGTTGTCTGCCCGTGGCCGAGCGCTTGCCCGGGAGTTGGGGGCGCGCCGCCGCACTGATGGCCTGGCCGCGGTCTTCACCTCTGACCTTGCTCGAGCCGCTGAGACCACAGCGTTGGCGTTCGAGGGGACGGCCATGCCCATCCTGCACGACTGGCGGCTACGGGAGTGCGACTTCGGCGAACTCAACGGCGCTGCTGCCAGCCAGGTGCACGCCGACCGGCGGCGGTGGTTGAGCGTGCCCTACCCGGGTGGGGAGAGCTGGGCGCAGGCGGTGCGGCGAGTCGCCGGCTTCCTGCACGATCTCCCTTCCCGCTGGGATGAAAAGCGCGTCTTGGTCATTGGCCACGTCGCCACCCGGTGGGCGCTCGAGCATTATCTCAACAATATTCTCTTAGCGGATCTGGTGGAGGCCGACTTCGGTTGGCGGGAGGGTTGGGAATACGAATTCCGTACCGGGAGGCTCCATGACCATTGGGACCGAGATGCAGTATGTCCGGGGGTGGCCGCACCCGGCTCTTGCTGAGTGCGCCCTGCGGTACGGCGGCTACCGGGAGCACAGCCCGGTACCGGTTCGCCGCCGGCAGGCCCCGACGGGATCGTGCACGCTCATCCTCGGTTTCGGCGGACCGCTGCGGCTGCACGGCCCCGCTGGGCCGATGATTCCTACCGCGTTCCTCGCCGGGATGCACGACGGCGCGGTGATCACCGAGTTCACCGGGCATCAGCAAGGCGTACAGGTTGATCTCACCCCACTCGGGGTGTTCCAGCTGCTCGGCAGGCCCCTACCGGAGCTGACCAACCGCACCCCGCAGCTCGACGAGCTGGAGGTGCCCGAGTTGGCCGCGCTGCCCGCGCGGCTGGCCGAGGACACCACCTGGGCGGCGCCTTCGGCACCTACCGACCAGTGATCAAGGCGTGATCACACCTGCGGTCGCACTCAAGCTGGCCACCTTCACCCGAAAGCGTACCGGCAGCGCTTCCGGCGAATTACGATGTGCAGGTCGGGGGGCGCCACCAGACCTGGAGGTGCGAAGCATGGCGATGGTTGCGGTGAACCTGACTCGGCCGGCCGAGGAACTCGGGGAGATTCCCGCCCGGCTGCACGCAGCTGGGTTGGAGCTACGCTGCGGATCGGGACGGCGGGCGACGCCGGTGGCGGAGGTGATCGAGAGCCTGCGCGGGTGCGCGGCAGCCATCGCCGGTCAGGAGCTCTACACCGCCGAAGTGTTCGACGCCTGCCCCGATCTGAGACTGGTGGTCCGCTTCGGGGTGGGCTTCGACACCGTCGACGTGGAGGCGGCCACCGAGCGCGGTGTGCTGGTCGCGACTATTCCGGGCACCACCGACGGCGGTGTGGCCGACCACGCGATCGGGTTGATGATCGACCTGGCGCACGGGATCTCGCGGCACGATCGGGCCATGCGGCGCGGCGAGTGGCAGGCACAACGCGGCGTCGACATGGGGCACGCGACGTTGGGCATTGTCGGGCTGGGCCGGATCGGCCGGGCCGTCGCGCTGCGGGCGCTCGGCTTTGCCATGCGGGTGATCGCCCACGAGCCGTATCCCGTCATGGAGTTCGTGGAGGAGCACCGCATCGAGCTGATGCGGATTGACGAGGTGTTCGCCCAGAGTGACTTCGTCACGCTCCATCTGCCGGCCATGCCCGAGACCGAGCGGATCGTCGATGCGTCAAAGCTGGCCTTGATGAAACCCACCGCCTTCCTGATCAACACGGGCCGTGGAAACCTGGTCGATGAGGACGCCCTTTATGCCGCGGTGAAATCCGGGCAGATCGCCGGCGCCGGCATCGACGCATGGACGAACGAGCCGATGACCGATCCGCGCTGGGCTGAGCTGGACAACGTCGTCCTCACCCCGCACAGCGCGGCGAACACCCATGGCGTGTGGACAGCGAGCGCAGAGCTGGCGGCGGAGATCGTGGTGAAGGTCATGCGCGGGGAGCAGCCAACGCAGTTGCTCAACCCGGCGGTGTGGGATCGCTAGGCCTCGGCCCTGAAAACCGCGGCTCCCTACAACCGCGTGGCCGACGGTGCGCGCAACCGGTTCCGAGTATCGAGGACCCGATCGGCGTGCTGCTCGAAGAGCCCCCAGTCGATCGCATCGTGGTCGGCGAGCACGACGACCAGGTCGGTGTCAGTGATCTGACGCGACTCGCAGGGCACCATATGGATGAAGCAGGGCACCGCGTCCTCGCTGACGAGCGGGTCGATCGCCCGGAGATCGGCGCCCAGATCGTCGAGTCTCTTGGCGACGGCGATCGCCGGCGATTTCCTGGTGTCCCGGGAGTTCCGTTTGTAGGCGAGTCCCACCAGCAGGATCCGGCTGCCTTTGACGGACTTGCGCTGCTGGTTGAGGTGTGCGACCACCCGCGACACCACATGGTCGGGCATGTGGTCGTTGACATCGTTGGCAATATCGACGAAACGGAAGGCTCGGCCCAGAGACCGCCGCGCCTGCCAGGACAGGTAGGACGGATCGATCGGCAAGCAATGGCCGCCGACTCCTGGCCCCGGCGTGAACTTCATGAACCCGAAAGGCTTGGTGGCGGCCGCGTCGATCACCGACCACACGTCGAGGCCAAGACCGTGGCAATACGTCGCGAGTTCGTTGACCAGGGCGATATTGACGTGGCGGAAGGTGTTTTCCAGCAGCTTGGCAAGCTCGGCCTCCCGCGGTGCCGACATGGGCACGGTTCGCTCGACGAGCCGGCCATAGAAGTCCTGGAGCGCGCGCAGCGAAGCCTGGTTCACTCCCGCGACGATCTTCGGAGTGTTGTGGAACCGCCAGGTCTCATTTCCCGGATCGATGCGCTCAGGGCTGTAGCCGGCAGAGAACTGCTTCCCTGCACGCAGACTTGAACCAGCCTCGAGGATCGGGATGAAGATCTCCTCGGTGGTGCCGGGATAGCTGGTGGACTCCAGCACGACACAGCAGCCAGGCCTGATTCGTGGGGCGATGGTGGCTGCCGCATCCTCCACGTAACTCAGATCGGGGGCGCCGTCCCGCAAAGGGGTCGGCACACAGACGACCGCGACATCGAAACCGCTCAGCGCCGCCGGATCGTCGGTGGGCAGGTATCGTCCCGTGCCCATCGCGACGACTAGGTCGCTCTCGGTGATATCGTCCACATAGGTTTGCGCTTTGCGCAGACAATCGACACGGGTCTTGTCAGTATCGAAACCGACGACGTCAAAACCGGCCTCAACAGCCCTGATAGCGACCGGTAAGCCCACATAACCCTGACCGATCACGACGACCCGACGCGGTGAATTGTCGGAAATGCCGTACACGGAGACCCCCAGTTTGTCGTCACCGTTAGCGACCACTCGAATACTAGCGGTACAACGATAAATCGTCACCCGGCTCTTTTGCCCGTTCGGTGTCCCGGCGCTACGGTCGAGTAAGTCAATTGCACACGCGGGAGCTCGCACCGAAGCGGGCTGAGAGGGCGGCTGAGCATCGCCGGTGCCGCCGACCGCAGGAACCTGTCCGGGTAATGCCGGCGTAGGGAGGCCAGGTCGATGAGCATGTCCACGACTACGTTGCACGATGGCACTATCGAGCCTGCGGTGACCACCGGTCCCATCACCGGGTCGCGGAAGGTCTACCGCGAGGTGGGCGAGGGGTTGCGGGTGCCCGCCCGCCGGGTCGAGTTGACCAACGGGGAGCACCTCGATCTCTATGACACCTCGGGTCCCTACACCGATCCAGAGGCCACCATCAACGTCCGCAACGGGCTCGCCCCGCTGCGTGCAGACTGGATCGCCGACCGGAAATCCTCGACCCAACTCGCCTGGGCCCGGGCCGGCATCATTACCCCGGAGATGCGGTTCATCGCCGCCCGCGAGGCCCTGGACGTCGAGCTGGTGCGCGCCGAGGTCGCCCGCGGCCGCGCGATCATCCCGGCCAACCACCGGCACCCCGAATCCGAGCCGATGATCATTGGGAAGAAGTTCCTGGTGAAGGTGAACGCCAACATCGGCAATTCGGCGGTCTCTTCCTCGATCGAGGAAGAGGTGGACAAGATGGTGTGGGCCACCCGCTGGGGGGCGGACACCATCATGGATCTGTCCACCGGTAAGCGGATCCACGAGACCCGGGAGTGGCTGCTGCGCAACTGCCCCGTCCCGGTCGGCACGGTGCCGATCTACCAGGCGATGGAGCGCTGTGGTGGCGATCCTGCCGCGCTGACCTGGGAGATCTACCGGGACACCGTGATCGAGCAGTGCGAGCAGGGTGTGGACTACATGACCGTGCACGCCGGCGTGTTGCTGCGCTACATCCCGCTGACGGTGCGCCGGGTGACCGGCATCGTCTCCCGCGGCGGGTCGATCATGGCGGCCTGGTGCCTGGCGCATCACCGCGAGTCGTTCCTGTACGAGAACTTCGCTGAGCTGTGCGAGATCCTGCGCCGCTATGACGTCACCTTCTCCCTCGGTGACGGCCTGCGCCCGGGCTCCATCGCCGATGCCAATGACGAAGCACAGCTGGCCGAGCTCAAGACGCTCGGGGAGCTGACCCAGATCGCCCGGCGCCACGACGTGCAGGTGATGATCGAGGGCCCCGGGCATGTGCCGATGCACAAGATCGTCGAGAACGTGCGCCTGGAGGAGGAATGGTGCGACGAGGCGCCGTTCTACACCCTGGGTCCGCTGGCGACGGACATCGCGCCCGCCTACGACCACATCACCTCGGCGATCGGCGCGGCGATGATCGCCCAGGCGGGTACCGCGATGCTGTGCTACGTCACGCCCAAGGAGCACCTCGGCCTGCCCGACCGCGACGACGTCAAGACCGGCGTGATCACCTACAAGATCGCCGCGCACAGCGCCGATCTGGCCAAGGGGCATCCGGGCGCGCAGGCCTGGGACGACGCGCTGTCGACCGCGCGCTTCGAGTTCCGCTGGCACGACCAGTTCGCGTTGGCGCTGGACCCGGACACCGCGCGGTCCTACCACGACGAGACGCTGCCGGCGGAACCTGCGAAGACCGCACATTTCTGTTCGATGTGCGGGCCCAAGTTCTGCTCGATGCGCATCTCCGCCGACGTCCGGGCCTACGCGGCCGAGCATGGTCTGTCTACTGTGGAGGCCATCGAGACCGGGATGAAGGAGAAATCCGACGAGTTCACCGCAGCCGGTGCGACGGTGTACCTGCCGGTGCCCGCCTCCCGACATGGAGACATATCGGGGTTGCCGAGCGCCAATAACCCCGATATGTCTCCATATCGGGGCACGTGAGGGGAGCACCTCCGGTCGCGCTGACCATCGCGGGATCGGATTCCGGGGGTGGCGCGGGCCTGCAGGCGGATCTGCGCACGTTCACCACCTGTGGTGTGCACGGGTGCGTTGCGGTGACCGCGGTGACCGTACAGAACTCGCTGGGTGTGACCGGCTTCGTGGAGATCGCGCCGTCCACTGTGGCCGATCAGATCCGGGCGGTGGTGACCGACATCGGGGTGGGCGCCGCCAAGACCGGCATGCTGGCCAGCGCGGCGATCATCTCCGCAGTAGCCGAAGTGTGCGACGAGCTCGGCCTCGGTACGTCGGTGCCGTTGGTGGTCGATCCGGTGGCCGCCTCCATGCACGGAGACCCGCTGCTGACCGGCGATGCACTGGCCGCGCTGCGCTCGGAGTTACTCCCCCGCGCCACCCTGGTGACCCCGAACCTGGACGAGGTGCGGCTACTCGTCGGCATCGACGTCCGGTCCCGGGCGGAGCAATACGAGGCCGCCTGCGCGTTCCACGCACTAGGTCCACAGTGGGTGCTGGTCAAGGGCGGCCACCTGCACGATGACCCCGAATGCCTGGATCTGCTCTACGACGGCAACCAATTCACCGCCTTCACCGCTCCCCGGCAGGCCACCCCCCACACTCACGGCAGCGGCGACACCCTGGCCGCAGCGATCACCTCCGCTCTCGCGCGAGGCGCCCCGATCCCCGAGGCGGTGACCTACGGCAAGCACTACATCGAGCGAGCGGTAGCCCACGCCTATCCCCTGGGCGCCGGGATAGGCCCAGTCTCCCCCTTCTGGCGCCTCCATTCCGAGTAGGGGACCCTGTCGTGACACGGACACAGCGACGCGTGCAGCGTTACCCTTCCGCCTGTGGGGCTACGGGTCGTCGTCGCTGAGGATTCGCTCCTGGTGCGCGAGGGAGTGTGCCGGCTGCTCGACCTTCAGCCGGATATCGAGGTCGTCGGCGCGTGTGTCGATCTCCCGGAGCTGATGGCTGCTGTCGATGCGCAGTCGCCGGATGTCGTCATCACCGACGTGCGGATGCCGCCGACCTCGACCGACGAGGGGATCCGAGCGGCAGCCCTGCTGCGCCGCGATCACCCGCGGGTCGGCGTCGTGGTGCTCTCGCAGTACGCCGAGCCGAGCTACGCCACATCCCTGCTCGCCGAGGGCAGCGCTGGGCGGGCGTACCTGCTCAAGGAGCGGGTCAGTGAGCCCGACCAGCTGCTGCGTGCGGTGCGCGCGGTCGCGGCGGGCGATTCGGTGATCGACCCGGCGGTGGTCGATCTGCTGGTCTCCGCCTCCGGTCGTCAGCGGTCCTCGCCGCTGGCGGCGCTCACTCCTCGCGAGCGGGAGGTGCTCGCGGAGATCGCCCAGGGCAAGAGCAACGCGGGTGTGGCGGCGTCGTTGTTCCTCAGCGAGCGGGCCGTGGAGAAGCACATCAACGTGCTGTTCGCCAAGCTCGGGTTGACCTCGGAGTCCGATGTCAACCGGAGGGTGAAGGCGGTACTGCTGTATCTCTCGGACCGGGGAAGCTAGCACCCCTGAGCGCGGGTGCCTGCGCCCTTGGCGGCGAACCCTGGGGGCGGCATGGTGTGGTGATGGGGACCGTTGGCCGGGGGAGGTAATCATGGTCGAGGTACTCATCGTGGACGATCAGTCACTGTTCCGCTCGGTGGCCCGGACCGTGGTAGGCCTGGCCGGCGGATGGCGCGTGGTGGGCGAGGCGGAGTCCGGGGAGGACGCGGTCGCGACGGCCGCGGCGGTGCGGCCGGGGGTGGTGCTGATGGACATCAACCTGCCCGGTATCAACGGGATCGAGGCCACCCGCCGGATCCTCGATCATGCTCCGGGCACCACCGTCATCCTGCTCTCGACCTACGCGGCCGACGACCTGCCCGCCGACGCCGCATCCTGCGGTGCCGCCGGGTACATCCGCAAGGACAACCTGACCCCCGCCGTGCTGCGCGAGCTACTGCCGGCCCGCTGATCGGGCGGGCGCTGCGCTGCCGCGGCGCGCCAGCGCGAGGCGAGCCGCTTGCCAGCCGCCCATGCCGTGCACGCCGGCGCCGGGTGGAGTGCTGGCCGAACAGAGGTACACGCCGGGAAGCGGGGTCCGCCACGGCCGCGGCGAGAGCACCGGCCGGGCAATGAACTGGCGCAGGTCGGCCGCACCGCCGCCGATATCGCCGCCGATCTCGTTCGCGTTGTGGGCCTCCAGCGCCGCCGGGCCCATCGCGTGGCGGGCCAGCACCCGGTCCCGGAAGCCCGGCGCAAACCGCTCGATCTGCGCCTCGATCGCGGCGGTCATGTCGACGTCCGACCCGTTCGGCACGTGGCAGTACGCCCACAGGGTGTGCGCGCCGGCCGGCGCACGGCTCGGGTCGGCGACGCAGGCCTGCACGAGCAGCACGAACGGGCGCTCCGGATGCCGGCCGCGCGCCACCTCGTGCTCAGCGGCCGCGATCTCCTCGAGCGTGCCGCCGAGATGCACCGTGGCGGCACCAGCCACTGCGGGATCCCGCCACGGCATCGGGCCATCCAGCGCCCAGTCGAGCTTGAACACACCCGGCCCGTAACGGAACCGCTCCAGGCTGCGGCGATACCCGCCAGGCAGCCGGTCTCCGGTGATGGCCACGACCTGGCGTGGGGTGAGGTTGAGCAGGATCGACCCGGCGGGCGGCAGCTCGGAAAGATCACGCACCGCGGTACCGGTCGCCATCTCACCGCCGCAGCGGCGCAACCGGGCCACCAGCGCGTCGGCGAGAGTCTGCGATCCACCGGCGACAACCGGCCAGCCCACGTGGTGCGCCAGCGCGGCGAGCAGCAACCCGTAGCCGGCCGTGATGGGCGAGCGCAGGTCGAGGATGGAATGCGCCGACATGCCCGCGAAGGCCGCCCGAGCCCGCGTGCCGCGGAAGGCCGCGCGGGCTACCCAGGTGGCCGGCCAGGCGCCCAGCGCGCCGTAGCGGGCCAGCGCCAGCGGAGCCTTCGGCGGCAGATCCAGCGGCGCGAGCAACGAGTCGACCAGCGGGTCACCGGCTCTGGCGGCGGCACCGACCGTGGCGCGCCAGTGCCACCCGTCGCTCCCGAGTCCGGCCACGGTGGCGTCAAGATCACGGTGCACCAGGACGGCGTCGCGGTCATCGAGCGGGTGGGCGGCGGCCACCGGTGGGTGGGCCCAACGCACCCCGTCGTCCTTGAGGCCCCCGTTGTCCTCAAGATGCAGCGCCCGAAACGCCGGCGAGGCCAGCGCCAGCGGGAGCACCGTCGCGCACACGTCGTGCCGGAACCCGGGCAGGGTCAGCTCCTCGGTGCGCAACCCGCCGCCGAGCGTGTCGCTGGCCTCGACCAGTAACGTCCGCCGTCCCGCCTCGGCCATCGTCACCGCGGCGACCAGGCCGTTCGGTCCGGAGCCGACGACGACCGCGTCGAAGCCGTCGGCGCGGCTCATGAGCCGGCTCCGATGGGGGCAGCCGGGACGTTGCCTGCCACGGTGACCCCGCTGCCCGGCGCCGACTCGACGTCCAGCGAGCCGCCGATCGCCCCGAGCCGGTCGCGCATGTTGAGGAAGCCGTGCCCGTTCTGCGGGCTGCCCACACCGGCCGCGAATCCGGCGCCGTCGTCGGTGACGGCGAAGCGCAGCCGGGTGCCGTCTCGGTCCACCCGCACGACGATAGATGCGTCCGCCCCGGCGTGCTTGCCGGCGTTCTGGATCGCTTCGAGACAGCAGAAGTACACCGCCGTCTCGACCTCGACGGAGTACCGCCCCGGCAGATCCACCTCGACCGCGCAGGGCAGCGGCGAGCGGGTCGCGGCGGTGCGCAGCGCCTCGCCGAGGCCCTGCTGGCGCAGCAGCGGCGGGTAGATCCCGTGCGCCAGCTCGCGGACGGCGGCGATCGTCGTCTGCACGTCGGCCCGGAGCTCCTCGAGCTGGCCGGCGACGATGCCCGGGTCGGCCTCGAGAAGTTGGCGGGCCAGCCCGAGCTTCACCGCCAGCGCCACCAGGTGCTGCTGCGCGCCGTCGTGCAGGTTGCGCTCGATCGCCCGGCGTGACTCGTCGGCGGCGGTCACGATGCGCAGCCGGGACGCCTGCAGCTCGGCGTTGCGCTGCTGCAGCTCCTCCAGGGAGGCCTGCAGCGCGGAGTCGAGCCGGACGTTGTGCAGCGCCAGGCCCACCTGGCGGGCCAGCTCGACCAGCGTGTCGTCCTCGTCATCGGAGAACGCCGCCGAGCCGGGCGGCCGGCGCACCACCAGCAGCCCGAGCAGCTCGCCGAGATGCGCGGCCGGTGCGACCCGAAGCAGGCCGTCGGGATGCTGGCCCTCGCTGACCAGATCGGGCAGCCACACCGATGACCAGCTCTCGCCACCGGTCCGGGCCCGGCCGATCACGATGCGCTCCTGTTCACCGAGCACCAGGCGGCGGCTCGGGCGGTGCGGCACCGACACCGTCCGGGTGAGCACCCCGTCGGAGCCCACCCACACCTCGGACCGGCCGGCGCCGAGGTGTGGG
>CAXUFG010000203.1:0-8721 GCA_964250265.1 uncultured Pseudonocardiaceae bacterium
GTGCAGCTGGGTGTCGCGGATGCGATCGCGGACGTGGTGGGGTCTGGGCGCACCCTTCGCCAGCACGGCCTGGCGGCTTTTGGCGACCCGATCTGCTCGTCGGAAGCGGTGCTCGTGGAGCGATCCGACGCGGAGCCATCCCCGGAACGGTCGCAGCTCGTCGCGCGCCTGCAGGGCGTGGTGTTCGCTCAGCAGTACGTGATGCTCGACTATGACTGCCCGCGCACCCTGCTGGACGAGGCGCTCGAGATCACCCCCGGGCTGGAATCGCCGACGTTGGCCCCGCTGGCCGATCCCCATTGGGTCGCGGTGCGTGCGATGGTGCCCCGTCAGGACGCTAACCGGATCATGGACGAGCTCTCCGCCTCCGGTGCCAAAGCCATCCTGGCCAGCGACATCCGCTCCTGCCGGTTCTGAGCCATCTAGTCCGCGCGGTCGCGCGCGCTCTCCGCGCCTGCGCCGGAGGAATCCGGCCAGCCCGGGTAGGCGGGTGGGACGCCGCCGAACGAGGGGCAGTGTGACTTGTGATCGCACCAGTCGCACATCCGGCTGGGACTGGCGCGGAAGTCACCGCTGCGGGCAGCACGCTGAATCGCTGACCAGATCGCGACCAGGGTGCGCTCAAAGCGGAGCAGCTCCGCCTCATCCGGGGTGTAGCTCAATACCTGCCGATCAGCCAGGTATAACAGCCGCAGCTGGCGCGGCACAATTCCACGGATTCGCAGCAGAGCCAGCGCGTAGAACTTCATCTGGAACAGCGCTTTGGCCTCGAAGACCTCTCGCGGTGCGGCGCCGGATTTGTAGTCCACCACCCGGATCTCCCCGGATGCAGCGACGTCGAGCCGGTCGATGTAGCCCCGCAGCAGCAGTGGCTCGCGCTCCCCGGTGTCGCTGCCCGCCAGCTCGGCCTCTACCAGCAGTTCGCAGGCTTCGGGGCTGACCAAACGAGGGTCCTCCAGAGCGAAATAGGCATCGACAAGATCGCGCGCGGAGTCAAGCCACTCGGCCTGCTCCGGATCTCCGGCACCGGCGAACAGCACGGCCAGCTCCGGGCTGCCGGCCAGAACGTCGCGCCAAGCCGGATCGACCAGCTCGCGTCCGGCCGCCGGTCTGCGCTGGTCTGCGGGTAGCGCGAACAGCCGCTCCAGCACGGCGTGCACCACAGTGCCGCGGACCTGCAACCGGCTCGGAGTCTCGGGTAGGCGGTCGACCACCCGGAACCGGTACAGCAGCGGGCATTGCTTGAAGTCCGCGGCTCGCGATGGGGACAGAGCCGGTCGCCTGCGTGGCGCAGTGCCTGTTGCGGTGGTGGTATCCGGTGATCCTCCGGCCAGTGTCTCCGTCATGGCTGGCAGGGTAGGCGAGCCCACCGACAGAGCTGCGCACGCGGCCCGGTCGCGGTCTGCCACCATGACCGTCTGTGACTCGTGCCAGCGGACCGTTTCAACCCGGTGATCGGGTGCAGATCACCGATCCCAAAGGACGCAGGCACACGGTTGTGCTGGAGCCTGGCGCGCAGTTCCACACCCACCGCGGAGCATTGGCCCATGACGACCTGATCGGGCTACCCGAGGGCAGCGTCGTCACCTCCGCCGCCGGCACGCAATACCTAGCGTTGCGCCCATTGCTGGCCGACTACGTGCTCTCCATGCCACGCGGCGCGCAGGTGATCTACCCGAAGGACGCTGCCCAGATCCTGATGTGGGGCGACGTCTTCCCCGGTGCGCGGGTGCTTGAGGCAGGCGCCGGATCCGGGGCCCTGACCTGCTCGCTGCTGCAAGCGGTCGGCGAGCGCGGCAGCGTGCTCTCCTACGAGGTGCGTGCCGACCACGCCGAGCACGCAGCGACCAACGTGGAACGGTTCTTCGGAGCCGCGGTGCCCAACTGGGAGTTGCGCGTGGCCGACCTCGCCACCCACCCGGCTGATCAGCCGGTAGACCGTGTGGTGCTGGATATGCTCTATCCGTGGGAGGCCCTGCCAACGGTGTCAGGCGCACTGGTGGCTGGAGGCGTGTTGACCGTCTATGTGGCTACCACCACCCAGCTTTCCCGCAGTGCTGAGGCCTTGCGTGCGGCCGGTTGCTACACCGAGCCGCAGGCCTGGGAAACGCTGCAGCGACCCTGGCACACGGTGGGGCTCGCGGTCCGCCCGGAGCATCGGATGGTCGCACACACCGCGTTCCTGCTCACTGCCCGGCGATTGGCGCAAGGGGTCGTGCCACCCACCCCGCAGCGGCGGCCCAGCCGGTCCAACCGGCGCCTGTAGTTGCGCCTTAACCGTGTTGTCCGGTAGTTGATCTGTCGTTAACTCACGGTTCTGGCGCACCGTCCCGTACCGTTGATGGTCTCCACAACACGCGGGAGGAGGTGCCTCGTGCCGCACGAATATCCCGGCGACCGAGCAGCTGAGGGTCGAGACCGCATCGACCCCGCGCTGGCTGCCCAGATCAGAGTTCTCGAGGACGAGGTGACGCTGCTGCGCCGCCGCTTGACCGAGTCTCCCCGGCACGTCCGGTTGCTTGAGGAACGCCTCGCTGAGGCCTCCGCGTCGGTAGCCCAGCTCACCGAGCGGAACGCCAAACTGGTGGAGACGCTGCGGGAAGCGCGCAGCCAGCTCCTGGCGCTGCGGGAGGAGGTCGATCGGCTGGCCCAGCCACCCAGTGGCTACGGCGTGTTCCTGGCCGGTTTCGAGGACAGCTCCGTGGATGTGTTCACCTCCGGCCGCCGGATGCGGGTGGCGGTGTCACCCGCTGTGGAGGTTCCGCAGCTGCGCCGGGGGCAGAGCGTGCGGCTCAATGAAGCGCTGACCGTGGTGGAGGCAGGCACCTTCGAGTCCACTGGCGAGGTCTGCGCACTGCGCGAAGTACTGGACTGCGGCACGCGGGCGCTGGTCGTAGGGCACGCCGACGAAGAGCGCGTGGTGTGGTTGGCCGACCCGCTGCTCCCGAGCCCGGACAACCCCGACGCCGTGCCACTCAAGCCGGGCGACTCCCTGGTGGTGGACACCAAAGCCGCTTACGCCTACGAGCGGGTACCTAAGGCCGAGGTCGAGGACCTCGTGCTGGAGGAGGTCCCCGATGTCGGGTACGAGGACATCGGTGGCCTGTCCAACCAGATCGAGCAGATCCGTGACGCCGTCGAATTGCCGTTCCTGCACGCCGATCTGTTCCGCGAATACGAGCTGCGCCCACCCAAGGGCGTGTTGCTCTATGGCCCGCCCGGATGTGGCAAGACCCTGATTGCCAAGGCGGTGGCCAACTCGTTGGCCAAGAAGGTGGCCCAGGTCCGCGGGGACAGCGAGGCCAAGAGTTACTTCCTCAACATCAAGGGTCCTGAGCTGCTCAACAAGTACGTCGGCGAAACCGAGCGGCACATCAGGCTGATCTTCCAGCGGGCCAGGGAGAAGGCATCGGAGGGCACCCCGGTGATCGTATTCTTCGATGAGATGGATTCGATCTTCCGCACCCGCGGATCGGGCGTGTCTTCCGATGTGGAGACCACGATCGTGCCGCAGCTGCTCAGCGAGATCGACGGCGTCGAGGGGCTGGAGAACGTCATCGTGATCGGTGCCTCCAACCGTGAGGACATGATCGATCCGGCGATCCTGCGCCCTGGACGGCTCGACGTGAAGATCAAGATCGAGCGTCCGGACGCCGAGGCGGCCAGGGATGTGTTCTCCAAGTACCTGACCGCGACTCTTCCGCTGCACGGTGACGACCTCGCCGAGTTCGGGCACGACCGGCGGGCCTGCATCCAGGCGATGATCCAGGGCACGGTCGAGCGGATGTACGCCGAGAGCGAGGACAACCGTTTCCTGGAGGTCACCTATGCCAACGGTGACAAGGAAGTCCTCTACTTCCGGGACTTCAACTCCGGCGCGATGATCCAGAACATCGTGGACCGGGCGAAGAAGAAGGCCATCAAGTCGGTACTGGAGACCGGTCAGCCGGGTTTGCGGATGACCCATCTGCTCGACTCGATCGTCGACGAGTTCGCCGAGAACGAGGATCTACCCAACACCACCAACCCGGACGACTGGGCGCGGATCTCGGGCAAGAAGGGAGAACGCATCGTCTACATCCGCACCCTGGTCACCGGCAAGAACGCCGAGTCCGGCCGGGCCATCGACACCGCCACCAACACCGGCCAGTACCTGTAGCAGTCCATCCCGCATTCAGCGGGCTCAACGGGGTCTGCGTGCATCGAATAACCCCGTTGAGCCCGCTGAATGCATTCTGAGTGCCGAGGTGCCTGGATCAGGCGTTCTGTCGCACTGCCTCGATGTCCAGGGAGATCTCGATGGTATCGCCGATCACCACGCCACCGCCGTCGAGGGGTAGCTCGGTGTCGATACCGAAGTCCTTACGGCTGATCTTCGTGGTGGCAGACAAGCCGAGCCGGGTGCCGCCGAAGGGGTCTGGACCGAAGCCGGTCAGCTTGACGGCAAGGGGAACCTGACGGGTAACGCCGTGCAAGGTCAACTCGCCGTCGACCACCAGACCATCGCCGTCCGGGCGGACACCGGTGGACCGGTAACTCATGGTGGGGAACTGCTCCGCGTGCAAGAAGTCAGCTGACCGGATGTGCTCGTCGCGCTGCGCGTTGCCGGTGTCGAAACTGTTGACGTCGATCTCCGCGTTTACCGAAGAGTCGAGCAGCTCGGTACCGGTGACCAGGCGGCCGGAGACACCGTTGAAGCGGCCCCGCACCTTGCTGACCATCAGGTGCCGGACGGAGAACGAGACGTCCGAGTGGGCGGCGTCGATATCCCACGTGCCAGCGACATACCCGGGAATCTGAGTCGTAGCAGGCGTCATAGTGCAAATCCTCCGTGTGATGGAGTCCTGCGCGGTGTTGCGCGGACATACACAGCACAACAAATTGAAGGTTCAATTATTTCCGGGTGTGAGGAAGCTTACGTGGCTGCGAGGTCGCTCAGATGGCCGTTGACCGGCGCTGGGCAATATGCCAGGCGGCCAACCGGGCTCGGCCGGGTCCGGGCACGTAGTCTGCGGGTATGCGCAGGATCATGGGGACCGAGGTGGAATACGGAATCTCGGTGCCGGGGGACAGCACTGCCAACCCGGTCCTGACCTCAACCCAGGTCGTGTTGGCCTACGCCGCGGCGGCCGAGGTGCCGCGAGCCAAGCGGGCCAGGTGGGACTACGAGGTGGAGTCCCCGCTACGGGACGCGCGCGGGTTCGATCTGGGAGTCCCGGGCCTCGCGCAGCCCGACCCGGAATTGGACGACCTCGGCGCCGCGAACGTCATTCTCACCAATGGCGCCCGGCTCTACGTCGACCACGCACACCCGGAGTTCTCCGGCCCTGAAGTAACCAACCCGCGCGACGCGGTGATCTGGGACAAAGCCGGCGAGCGGATCATGGAAGAGGCTGCCTTGCGCGCCCGCACCGTGCCCGACCAGCCGCTCTTCCAACTGTACAAGAACAACGTCGACGGTAAGGGCGCCTCCTACGGCACTCATGAGAACTACCTCATGGCGCGCGCCACACCCTTCACCATGGTGATCGCCGGGTTGACCCCGTTCTTCGCCTCCCGCCAGGTGATCTGCGGGTCGGGCCGGGTCGGCATCGGACCGGCCGGGGAGCATCCCGGATTCCAGCTCTCCCAGCGGGCGGATTATATCGAGGTCGAGGTCGGGCTGGAGACCACACTCAAGCGCGGCATCATCAACACCCGGGACGAGCCGCACGCCGACGCCGACAAGTACCGGCGGTTGCACGTGATCATCGGTGACGCCAACCTCGCCGAGTACTCCACCTACCTCAAACTCGGCACCACGGCGCTGGTGCTGGACCTGATCGAGGCCGGAGAACGCTTCGATGAGCTGCGGCTGGTCGACGCTGTGCGGGCAGTGCACACGATCAGCCGTGACCCGTCCCTGAAGGCGACGGTGGAGGTGGCCGGAGGCCGCCACCTCACCGGCCTGGATCTGCAGCGTGCCTACCACGAGCGAGTGGCACAGTTCTTCGCGCGGCGCGGTGGCCCGGACAACGCCTCAGACGACGCCCCGGAGAGCGCCGAGCACGTTTTGAGCATGTGGGGTGAGGTGCTCGACGCGCTCGCGCGGGACCCGATGGAATGCGCCGACCGGCTGGACTGGCCGGCCAAGTTGCGGCTGGTGGAGGGTTACCGGGCCAGGGACGGCCTGGGATGGGCCTCCCCCCGGCTGCAACTGGTGGATCTGCAGTACGCCGACGTGCGGCTGCACAAAGGTTTGTACAACCGTCTGGTAGCCCGTGGCTCGATGAAACGGCTGGTCACCGAGGAGGAGGTGCTCGCCGCCATCACCCAGCCGCCGGAGGACACTCGCGCCTACTTCCGCGGTCGGTGTCTGGAGCGCTATGCCGCGGAGGTGGCCGCGGCATCCTGGGACTCGGTGATCTTCGATTTGGGTCGCGAATCACTCGTCCGCATCCCTACCCTGGAACCGCTGCGAGGCACCCGCGCCCACGTCGGGGCACTGCTGGACGCCTCCAGTACCGCTGCGGAGCTGGTGGAAGCGCTCACTCGAGGCTGATCACCCGACTGGACTGGCAGCGATTGTCGGCATAGCTGGGTACTGTTTGCCTGGAGAGACGACTCGGTCCGGGAGGCGAAATGTCCCAGGAGAAGGTGCAGCGCCAAGGCGGCGGCGGAGACGACGAGACGACTGGCGGTGCGCCGGCCGGCCAGGAACGCCGGGAGAAGCTCGGCGAGGACGTGGACGCGATCCTTGATGAGATCGACGACGTGCTCGAGGAGAATGCCGAGGACTTCGTCCGCGCTTATGTCCAGAAGGGCGGCCAGTGACAGGTCACCCGAGACGTCCGGGCATCGTGCCCGGTACAGCGGGTTACCAAGTTGTGACAGACTGGTACACGAGAGTCCGGCACGAGGGACTGCGACAACGGGAGCTAGGAGACGATCACAGCCGATGGACCAGTCCTCGGTCGGACGCTATCCGGGCGCAGCCCTGCCGGCGTCGCACTTCATGGTGGGCAGCTCGTCGTTCACTGATTTTCTCGCTGCTATGTCGCCCGAGTTGTTGCCAGGACGCCGGGTGAGTGGTGTACCCGCTGGCGGCGAGCCGGTGCTCGGCCGGCACGGCACGACCATCGTCGCGGCCATCTTTCGCGGTGGCGTGCTCATCGCGGGAGACCGCCGCGCGGTAGCCGGCAACCTCATAGCCCAGCGCGACATGGACAAGGTGTTCGTCGTTGACGACTACTCCGCGGTGGGTATCGCGGGGACTGCCGGCGTCGCGGTGGAGATGGTGCGACTGTTCACTGTCGAGCTGCAGCACTACGAGAAGCTCGAAGGGGTCTCACTGACCCTGAACGGCAAGGCGAACAGGCTGGCCGGCATGGTGCGCAACAACCTTGGCGGTGCCATGCAGGGGTTGGCGGCGGTGCCACTTTTCGTCGGCTACGACGTCGATGCCGCCGACCCGGACCGGGCGGGTCGGATCGTCTCCTACGATGTCGTCGGCGGTCGGTACGAGGAGACGCTCGGCTATCACTCGGTGGGCTCGGGTTCATTGTTCGCCCGTTCGTCGTTGAAGAAGTTGCACGATCCGATGATGGAGGTCGATGCCGCCGTCCGGGTTGCGATGGAGGCCCTGTACGACGCCGCCGACGACGACACGGCGACCGGCGGACCAGATCCTGTCCGGCAGATCTACCCGGCGGTGGTCACGGTTACCGCGGCAGATGGGGCGGTCCGGATATCCGACGACCAGGCCGGGCAGGTCGCTGAGCTCGTGGTGAACGCCCGCAAGCGCAAGCCCGGCGGCTGACGCTAACCTCGTTCTTTCCGCCAACCCATTTCCAGGAGTTTCCGCTGTGACGATGCCGTTCTACGCCTCGGTCGAGCAGGTGATGCGCGACCGCTCGGAGCTCGCTCGCAAGGGAATCGCCCGAGGTCGCGGTGTTGCTGTGCTCAGTTACTCACGCGGCGTCCTGTTCGTAGCAGAGAACCTGTCCACCGCCCTGCACAAGGTCTCCGAGATTTACGATCGGATCGGCTTCGCCGCCGTCGGCCGTTACAACGAGTACGAGAACCTCCGTCAAGCTGGTATCCGGCACGCCGACTTTCGCGGCTACTCCTACGATCGCCGTGATGTGACCGGGCGCGGCCTGGCCAACGCTTACGCACAGACTCTCGGCACGATTTTCTCCGAGCAGCAGAAGCCCTTCGAGGTGGAGCTGTGCGTCGCCGAGGTGGGCGCCGACACGGACTCAGATCAGCTCTACCACCTCACTTACGACGGCTCGATCGTTGACGAGCCTGACTTCGTCGTGATGGGAGGCCAGGCCGATGTCATCTCCACAGCGCTCAAGGAATCTTTCCGGCAGGACATGGATACCGCGGAGGCCGTCGCCGCCGCGGTGGCGGCCCTGAGCTCGGTCTCGACCAACGTCAACGGGGCCGGCAAGCGCATTTTGGGCGTCGGTCAACTCGAGGTCGCGGTTTTGGACCGGTCCCGTCCGCGCCGCGCTTTCCGTCGCATCACCGGGGCAGCCCTCACCGCGCTGCTCACCACCACCGACGCTCTCCCCACCGAGGAACCTGCTGATCCTCCTCCGCCGGATGCTGAAGACGGCACGAATGACGCGCCCGCCGGTGGGGAGCCCAGCGCCGACAGCTAGGTGGCGGCCTCGAAAACTCAGCCTGGACTCGCCTCGCATTTCTGCCACTACCATCGCGGATGGGGATGCC
>CAXUFG010000203.1:8821-10009 GCA_964250265.1 uncultured Pseudonocardiaceae bacterium
TGCGCGGGTACATCGAACCCGCCGTAAGGTTCCAGCTCAAGTTGCCGATCAGCACGTTCACCGGACGCTATGTGCAATACGGCTGCGGTGCCTCTGCGGCGCGACTCCGGCGGCGCCGTTCGCCGACTGCGGCGAGCCAGCAGGCGGGGACGTGGCTGTCGCGGCCACCGATGACGGGCACACCCGCCAGGGTGAGGACCCCAGTGGTTACGGCAGTTGGGCCGCGACCAGCCAGGCCGTCCGCAACGACTTTTTCTATCGCGCGCCCCACGTACTGTCACTGGCTGCCAAGCACGTCATCGCTGCGTACTACGGGACACCCCCAGCACGCTCGTATTTCACCAGTTGCTCCAACGGGGGCCGGGAGGCGCTGCTACTCGCCCAGCGCTACCCGACCGACTTCAACGGCATCGTCGCAGGCGCCCCGGCCAACTACTTCGGCCCGCTGCTGGGCATTTACCAGAGCTGGCTGGCCAGGACGAACACCGGTCCCCAGGATGCGCCGATCATTACCAGCGCGAAGCTGCCAGCGCTCCACAACGCCGTTCTGGCGGCCTGCGACGGGCTCGACGGGTTACTCGACGGGCAGATCGACGACCCCCGCTTGTGCCGGTTCGATCCCGCAACCCAGCAGTGCGCGGCCGGAACGGACCAACCCAACTGCTTGAGCGCGGTCCAGGTGGACGCGGCGCGCAAGCTGTACGCCGGACCCACCGACCCCGCTGACCGCCGCCTGTATCCAGGTGGGGAGCCCTACGGCTCCGAGCTGGCCTGGGATATCTGGTTGATCACCGATGAGATGTCGGGCTCCACCGCTGGGCTCCTTGCCGATGACTACTTGAGATACCTTGGCTATCCGATCGGCACGCCGCATTCATCGCTGGCCGCTTTCGAGTTCACGGTCCCCGAATTCGATCGCCTGACACCTGAAGGTGCGAAGGCCAACGCGTTGACCCTGGACCTTGATGAGTTCTGGCGCACCGGTGGCAAGCTCATCATCTGGCACGGCTGGGCTGATCAGGCGATACCCCCGGCGGGAACGCTGGACTATTACGAGCGTCTGTGGCAGCACGCCGGCGGGTTGCCGGCAACACAACAATAGGCCCGGTTGTTCATGATCCCGACGATGTACCACTGCGTCGGCGGTTACCGGCTCACCGAGTTCGACCCGTTCCGCGAGCTCGTCGC
>CAXUFG010000204.1:0-1452 GCA_964250265.1 uncultured Pseudonocardiaceae bacterium
GACGTAGAACGCGAAGGCCAGGGCGGTGAACGGGACGTTGCCCGCGAGGGCGAGGGCGGTGTGGAAGCCCACGCCGAGCACCAGGGCGAGTATCCGGGTCCGCGGGAGGGCCAGCAGGATCGGCAGGGCAACTTCGATCAACACCGTCCCCCAGATCGCCGGCTCGACCTGCCACCGACCGTCGAGCAAGGACGGGTCGAACCAGACGATCTGGCGCGACATCGAACTCGCGCAACTGGTGGCCGGGTTGAGAAAGTTGGTGTTCATCTTCGCCAGGGCGGCGAACGCATAGACTACGAGCAGCGAGACGCGCAGGAAGGGAGCGATCCCCTCGTACACCTCGCTGGGAGTCGGGACTTGCCGCGCCCGCAGCGTCGTCCACACGAGGTAGCCGAGCACGCCGGCCCCGCTGATCAGGTAGAGCAGCCGGTGACTGCCGACAGAGGGCATGTCGAGCGCCACCGAGACGACCATGGCCGCTGTCATCGCAGCGAACCGGGCGACCGAGATGGGCCGCAGCAACACCCACAACGCCGCAAGGATCACGAGGGCATGTGCGGAACGGAGCTCGAAGCCACCCCACCAGAGCTGGTCGAGGATCAACGCGAGCGCGAACAGCGCGGACAACAGGCCGAAAAGCCCACCGGTATCAGCCTGCCGACGCGGTGGGTCGGCGACTGGTGCACTCACGCTGCTCCCGCTTCTGCGCAATCGGAGCAGCCGGTGACGTGGCCGTACTTCAGCGACGCGGTCAGGCAGCATCTCGTTCCGCACCTTCCAAGCGCCGCGAGGCTAGCTGCTCATTCGTGGCAGTCGTCAGGAGCGGTGTCGGCCACATGTTGCCCGAAGGTCCATTGGTGGCCTTCGGGGTCTGCGGTCTGGTAGCAGCGATCCCCCCAAGGTTGCGTCGTGAGCTCGGTGACGATGGTCACCCCGTGGTCGCGGGCATGCTCGTAGTGCTCATCGACGTTGTCGACGTAGATGTAGAGCATGCTGCTGACGCCTTTACGAGGACTTTCGCCATGAATCGAGGGCAGGCCCAGGGTGATGAGACTGTCGAGGACTTCCATCTGGGTACGAGTGATGGTTCCGTCGGGGTCTGTGTGCCGTATCGAGGTGCGTTCGTGGAACCCGAAGACCTCGGTCAGCCACTCGATTGCTGCGCCGACGTCGTCGTAGATCAAATGGGCTAGGACGCGAGGGACGCCCACTGGCGGGTTGATGAGGGCCGTGTCGGCCGGCTGCGGGGCGGCCACGACATCTCCTTCGTTCGGTGACCAGCTGGCGGGAGCCAGCGTGGTTCATCGGACTCCGTTCCGGTTCAGAGGTCAACCTCTCCATGACGTCGCTCGCGCCGCAGCCACCCGGCATGACCTTCGGGGTAAGTCCACCATGGCGGCACCAATGGGTCGAACCCTTTACGGCGCTCTGTTCAGCCGGCCAGAGGTTGGC
>CAXUFG010000204.1:1552-4595 GCA_964250265.1 uncultured Pseudonocardiaceae bacterium
CGGGGAAGCGGCTGCCGCGGACACCGCTGTGTCCTCGGGGTGGTCGCCGTGGGAGCGCCCTCGCGCTCACTGCGACTCCCTCACAGCTCGATGCTCAGTCGTGCATTGAGCGGACGGTCACGCGACCCAGAGCAAACGCCGCCAGCGCGGTGATCAGCGCGCCGAGCCCGTAGAAGTAGCCGAGTTGCTCGAGCACCGGCAGCAAGTTCGTGCCCTGCGGTTCACCGATCGGCGCCGCCAGCCCACCTAGCCGCCACAACTGGCTGACCACCGGCCCGATCGTGAACCAGATCCCGCCGATCAGGGCCAGCAATGCTCCGATCCCTGCACTGGCCCGGTTGGCACTCGTCCCGAGGATCAGGCCACCGAGGAATACTGCGATGCCGGGAACGATATCCAGCACCAGCCGGTCGTGGGCGAGGAACCAGGGGACAGGGGGGCCGAAGGCGTAGCCGAAGTAGGGCCCTACGAAGGGGATTATCGCGCCCCAGATGCCCAGCAGCACGAGCAGGACGGCGGCGCTCGCACCACGGCTGCGCTGCATCGCCAGGGCCGAGCGCTGAACATCGGGTCTGCCCCCGTGCGAAGACTGTGTCGTCGCCATGGAAATCTCCTCAATCGTCTTTCCCAACCACAATCGGTTACCCGGCGCCCCCGCGGGCAAACTCGACAGCACGGCTGGCCGGGGACTGTCAGCGAGGTCGCGGTGCCAGCGGTCCGCGCTGGCCAGGGGCTCGTAACGGGTGATCGAGCACCTGCCCGGCGGGGACCGGAGGTCGACCACCCGATTGTTGGGTTATTCCGCCATTGTCCCGGGAAGGGCCTAGCTGAACGGACTCCGTTCCGACCCCGACGACCCCCGATGGCCGGTCCGATGGGGTGGCTAGCGTCGGAGGTGGGCAGATGTTGCTAGATCTGGAGCTGCGGGTATATGCACCGATCCCCGAGGTGGTGATCGTGCGCGTGAGCGGCATCGTGAACAGGCTGACCGGACCGGTGTTGGCCCGCCGCGTTGGCCACCAACTCACCCGAGCACCGCACGTGGTGGTCGATCTGGGCGAGGTCACCGTCGCTGACCCACGCGGCTTGGCAATTCTGTGCTCCCTGCACAAGCGGGCCAACGTCAACGGGACGCAGATGCACATCGCCAGAGCCGACCACGACGCGGTACGCCGCGCGGTGCGAGTCACGGGTCTAGACCAGCTGTTTGCCGTTGCCCCGACGGCCGAGGCGGTGATTGCGGGACTTCCTCACCACACCGCAACCCGCGGCGGTCCCCACCCAACCGAGCCCGACCAGCTGCCTCTGGATGGAGCACCGGGCACTTCAGGTTCGCGGCCATCTTCACTCGGGGGAAGATCATGAGCGAGCGCACGACGCCGAACGGGTCAAGAAGCGGACACACCGAAGAGTGAGCCTGCGTGAAGTCCACCGGACCGGTGGGTTGTCGAGTGGGGCGCGAGAGCGGGCTCAGCCGCGGATCCACAGATTGGTGCCGTTGGCGATCAGTACCCGGCCATCGGCGATGGTGACGAGTGAGGAGAAGCGCGAGCCCCCGGCGCAGCCGACGGCTCGCGCCGCCACAGGCTTGGCGCCGCCAGCAAGGTGCCGTTGCGTTCCGGCACCGGATAGTCGCCTATGCCGACGACCGCGCCATCTGCGGTGGGCACCGCTGAGTACACCAGTAACGCTCCGGAGGGCAATCGATCACCGGTCGGCTCCGGTCTCGGCGACAACTCCAGGCGCGTGCATCCTCGTGCGCCGAGCCAGTTCACGCTGGCGTGTCGCGGTCCCGCTATGTGGTTGTCGAGGCCGAGCACACAGTCACCGACCGGTACGAGCGTGAGGTTGCTGGGCGTCCGGCCCGGTCCCGGTTCGGGGGAGGGCACCGTCTCGATCGCGTCTGGATGACGGACGAATTCCCCCGATGCACCAGGCAGACGTGGGGAACTTGCCGCACCAGGCGGACGCGGGCCACTCGCCGGGGAGGCTACGCAGCTGGCGAGCGCGAGTACGCCGATGACAGCGGCCAGCAGCGGCCGCACCCTCGCTCCCATGGCCGGGTATGCTCCACCTCAGCCGTCGAGTCAGTCACCTCACTCTGTCCAGAAGAGATCACCAGCAATGCGGACAGTGAATTCACCGTCGACTTGTTCCTAGCCGAGACCCCGCCAGCTCTAGAATGAAGCCGAAGCCGCCCACAACTGGTGGACCGAACGCGGCCGCCCGGCCCGAACCAGCTACGGACTCACCATCACCCCAGACTCCCAAACCGTCTGGCTAGACCGGCCAGACGACACCGTTAATCCCTAGCCTGCTCGGTCAGTTCGTCGGTGTCCTCCCGGCCTGTGTATCGCCCGTCACAACGGGTTTGATCACGGTAATGCGGTGGGTACGCATTATCAGGTGTTAAAGGTCGGCACCGCGTTGTCGCGGGGAAGGAGATGGTGATGACATTAGCCAGTCCGGAAGAAAAGTTCGGTATCCCAGTTCAGAGTGCCAGGAGACCACCCAGGACGCTTGAGCAGAACGCTTCGATGATCCTCGGAAGCGCGTACTTTGTGGGTGGGGCCATCGGGTTCATCGCGACGGGCGCTGGGCCCATCACCGGGTTAGCGCCGGACTCGCTGTTCGGGATCTTCCCGTTGAATGTCTACCACAACATCGTGCACCTCGTGATCGGTGCGCTATGGTTCCTGGGATCGTTCGCGCTCACCGCTGCCGGCAACGAGGGTCTGAACATCGCGATTGGTGGCATCTACGCACTGGCCACCGTGATCGGCTTCATGGGATACCTGAATCTGCTGAACATCCAAGCCGGTAATGATGTGGACAACTATCTGCACCTGGTGACGACTGTGGTGACACTGATATTCGGCACTGGGCTACTCAGGGTGATGAGCGGTAGGAGACTTTCCACCGCGTAGGCGTGGTGACAGCATCGAGATCCTGCGGCCGTGCCCCTGACGATGAGGGGCACGGCCCCGTAGTGTCCGCCCCACCCTGCCGCCAACCCGACAACCAACACCGGTGCCGCTAAAAC
>CAXUFG010000204.1:4605-9994 GCA_964250265.1 uncultured Pseudonocardiaceae bacterium
GGGTGGGGGTGTTCACACCCTCCCCCCCCGGGGGCCGGCCCCCGCTCGTTGCGGGCCCCCCCCCGCTTCGTGTCCGCCACACGATGCCGACAACCCGACACCAACCACCGGTCAGGCTAAACAACGAAGCTTACGTCGATGCGCACGCAACCGCATGGTTCACTGTCGCCAGTCTGTGCGGTGCTGCACCAGCCGTACCCCTATCGCTATACAGAGCCAGGCAGCAACTATTGCCAACAGGACTGTCCACGCGGGGTTCGGCGCTCGGAATAGCGACGTGATGAGCATGGCGACCAGGGCCACTATCGAAAGCACCCCAGCGCCGAGCTTTGCCCAGTCCAAACAATTGTCGTCTTCGAGCCCCAGGCTGAACCGTTCGGCGTCGCTGGGGAACGCGCGGTGGCGGTCCTTGGCTTCGAATTCGGCGCGCTGTTTGGGCATGAGAGACACTTCCTGTCTTGCGGAGGATTTCGACCTTCACTGTGCGGTCGCTACATTGTTCATGAACGCGGGCGACGCGTCGCGGATGAGCCTGCGGGAAACCGCGGCTGGCATGGTCCGTTGTGCTGTCCAGCAGGCCGCGGTCCGCTGGAGGGCGGCCAGCCTGCCGGCGGCGCCATCGCATGAGCGTGATGTGACCGATGTCCGCCCGACCAGCATCATCCCGGTGACGGCGAACATCCCCGCGGCCGCGGCGTCGACCAGTCCCGCGCGGCGTCGCCGCTGGTCGAGCGCGGCCAGACCGAGCATGGACGCGACGTGAGCGAGGTCGACTTCCACCCCCAGGGCCAGCACGACGGCACCGGGTGCACCGCTGGTGAGGATCCCTTGGATGAGGTGGCGGGCACCCAACACCCGGACCACCGCCCGGGTCAGCGGGTCTGCGCGGTGCCCGGTGTAGAGACGGATCACCGGGTCGGGGACCGCCAGCAGTAGGGTCCCGTAGCCAGCGCGCAGTGCGGCGAAACGGTTCGCTGCCGGGCTGCCGGGTGAGGTCGCTCTCATAGCGGTTCCCTTCTTTCCGGGTTTCGGATCACCGGTTCGGATCTCACTCCGAGTGGATGCCCCACCGGGTGGTGATCGTCTGACCGGGGTCGAGTTGGAGCAGGCCGTCGCCACTGCGGAAGCCGTTGGGGGCGCAGGTCATGGGCTCGACTCCGAGCCCGCGGCGGCGCCGCTCCGGCGGCTGGGTGTCGCCGGTATAGAGCTCGATGAACCGGTAGTGCTCGTCGGCCCACAATCCGACGCGCCGCCCGTCCGGGGCGGACAGCCGCACCCAGGCCAGCCCGTCGCCGTCGCGAGCCAGGCCGGTGAAGGCGTAATCAATACGGGTGTCGCCGATCAACCGGGGGGTGCGGAAGTCATACGGTGAGCCGGCGACCGGCTCGGTCCCGGTGGGTAGGCCACGGTCGTCGGTGGGCAGCCAGCTCTCGGCGTCCAGGCTCAGGGTTGTCTCGTCGACGAACTCGGTGCCGACGGTGAGGTAGGGGTGCTGACCGGCGGCATAGGGGCACGGGGTGGCGCCGAGGTTGGTGGCGGCGGTGCTCACGGTGAGGCCCGGTCTGCGCAGCCCGTTGCCGGTGTCTCGCAGGGCGTAGCCGATCGCGACGTCGAGGGTGAACGGGTAGCCGCGCAGCGGGTGCAGCACGGTGCCCAGGACCACCCGGTCGGTCTCGCGCTCACGCAGGGTCCAGTTGCGCCAGCGCAGGAACCCGTGGATGGCGTTGTGCGCCTCGGGTTCGGTCAGCGCGACCTGGTAGTCGGTGCCCGCGAAGGTGTAGGCGCCGTCGGCGAGCCGGTTAGGCCAGGGGATCAGCGGGGTGCCGCGTGCCCCGGTGCACATCTGATCGGCGGGGTAGCCGTCCAGAACGGCCCGACCGCCGCACGTATAGCTGCGGAGGCCGCCGCCGACCTCGACCAGCGTCGCCCGGTGGCCGCCGGCGACGATCTCGAACTGCTCACCCGAGGGGGCGACGCTCATCGGCTGATCTCCTGGCGTGCGGGGCGGCCGGTGGGGTCTTGCCAGGGCCCGGTGAGCCGGATGGAGGTTTCCAACATCAGCGCGTGCACGAAGGCCTGCGGCAGGTTGCCCCTCAGCTGGCGCTGGGCGACGTCGTACTCCTCGCTGAACAACCCCGGTGGCCCGCAGGCGGCCCGGTTACGTTCGAACCATCTGGTGGCCGCCACGGTGTTGCCTTGCTGGTGGGCGGCCAGCGCCATCAGGAACCCGCAGAGCACGAAGGCGCCCTCGGCCTCGCCCAGCGGGCGGGTGTCCTGACGGAACCGGTAGATGTAGCCCTGCGCCTCCAGCTCGTCTGCCACAGCGTGCAGGGTGGCCAGGGTGCGGGCATCGGTGGCGGGCACCGCGCCGCGGATGGCAGGGAGCAGCAGCGCCGCATCGATCCGCGGGTCGGTAGGGGCACGCTGCCAGCGCCCTGAGGGGTGCAGGCAATCGATGTCGGTATCGACGAGGATGGCATCGGCCAGCGCGCTGTAGCCCGCCGCGTCGGCGGCGGTGGTGGCGCCGACGGCGGCGATGGCGCGCAGCCCGGCGGCGCAGATCAGCCGGGAATGCGCCCACCGCTGATTGTCTAGTTCCCACAGTCCCGCGTCGGGTTCGCGCCAGCGCTCCTGGATGGCACTCACGGCGACGGTGAGGGCTTTGTGGTGGTCGGAGTCGAGGTGGTCGTGGCGGGCGGCCGCGGCGAACAGCAGCAGTGCCTCCCCGAACGCGTCGAGCTGGAACTGGGCGTTGACGTGGTTACCGACGATGTCGGTGCCGCCCGGGTAGCCGGGCAGGTCCAAGGACCGCTGGTCGGGCACCGGCGCCCCGGTCACCGTGTAGGCGGGCATCAGGTGAGGGCCGTCGTCGAGCAGGCGCTGCGAGACGAACCGGAGGGCGTCGTCCAGCAGCGGGTGGGCACCGTCGGCGGCGACGGCCTGACCGGCGTAGCACTGGTCGCGGATCCAGACGTAGCGGTAGTCATAGTTGCGGCCCTGCGCGGCGCGTTCGGGCAGGCCCATCGTGGCGGCGGCGACCATGCCGCCACCGGAGCTGGTCAGGCCGCGCAGTACGGCATAGGCGTGGCGGGCGTCGCGTGGGGCGATACTGTCGTGCAGCTGCGGTAGCGCCTCCCGCCAGGCGGTCTCGGTGCCCTGCCAGGCCCGGTCCGGGTCGGGCGGCTCGTCATCCAGAGTGGTATCGCCGATCTCCAGGAGCAGGTCGTGGTGGGCACCCCCGACCAGGGTGATGGTGGTGTTCAGCCCTGGCCCCCTGCACACGTCACCGCGTACCTGAGCGTCGGCGCCACCCGTCCAGCGCAGCCGCAGGCCGTCGAGGATTCCCCGCCAGTGTCCGTCGGGATCGCGGTGCAGCTCACGCAGATGGTGACGGCCGAACCCGGCGGCCGGCTCCAGGACCACGTCGAGGTGCGCGGTGCCCTGCACGGCGATGATGCGGCGCAGCAGGACCGCCCGGTGCGGATCACCGGGAAACACCAGCGCCTCGCGGCACTCGATGATCCCGGACTCGGTGATCCAGCGGGAGCGCCAGATCAGGCTGCCATCCTCGTAATAGCCACCCCACACGAACCGGCCCCTCGGCGTGACCGCATAGCGGCCCTCACCACCGATCAGCGAGGAGAACACCCCATCGGAGTCCCAGCGCGGCGCGCACATCCACGCGATCTCACCCCGTGGGTCGACCAGGGCACCGCGTTCCCCGTCGGCGAGCAGGGCATACTCCCGCAACACGTGCGGGATAACCGTCCCGGCCATGTCGGTGGTGCTCATCGCTGTCTCGACCTTCCCGGTGTCGGCTCCGCGGCGGGCGGAGGTGAGCTTTGGCGGGGCTAAATGCCGGCGGCGTTGGCGTAGTACTGCTGGTCCTCGCGCCAGCCGCCCATGCCCATGCCGATGTCGGCGGGGTCGGCGACGAACTCGATCGCTTTGATCCACTTGACCATCTTGAAGCCGAGTTGGGTCTCCACCCGCAGCCGGACCGGGGCCCCGTGCTCGATGGGCAGTGGTGCGCCGTTCATCTCCAGCGCCAGGATCGTCTGCGGGTTGCTGGCCAGGTGCAGCTCCATCGATTCGTAGAAGAACCCGAAGCGGCCTTCCCCCTCGGTGATGCCCTTGTCGTCCATCGCGTAGAACACGATGTAGCGCGCCTGCGGGTGGGGACCAACCATCTCCAGCACCGCGCTCAACGGGACCCCGCCCCATTCGGCGATCGCGGTCCAGCCCTGGATGCAGTTGTGCTTGACGATCTGGCTGCGCTGGCCGAGGTCCCGGAGCTGCTGCACCGACAGCTCTACTGGCCGATCGACCAGACCGCCCACGGCCAGGCGATAGTCAACGAAGCCATCCGCGGCCATCTGCTCGTAGTCCGTACCGGTGGGCGGGTAGCCGTTGATCCGGTGATAGGGCGAGATGTCGGCGCGGTGGTAGCGCTGGCGGGAGGTGAACGTGCGGGACAGGATCTTCTCGAAGGGGTCGACCACGACCCCGAGTAGCCGCTGGGTGGTGCGGCGGTAGCGCAGCGAGAACCACGAGATGATCACGTGGAACAGCAGGATCCCGAAGAGCCCGAGCAGGCCGACGCTGACCGCGAGTGCCCGGTTGGCGTTTTCGTCCCCCAGCACGATCGACGCGAACTCCTTGGGTACCCCGTGCACGATCACCATGAAGGTGTGCAGCGCGGTGAACGCCGCGAAGGCGCACAACCCGAGGAAGTGCAGGCTCCGGGCGCCCTGCTTGCCGCCGAAGAGCTTCCCGTAGCGGGGGAAGCGGCCCAGCACCGAGGGTGACATCGCCGCACCGGTGGCGATCTGGAACGGCGCCAGCACGAAGATCAGCAGGAAGTAGGTGAGTTTCTGCGCCGCTTCGAACGGCTCACCGGGCAATTTCTCCGGCAACTGGAAGTGCAGGTAGGTCCCCACGGCGCGGATAGCGTCCGGGATGATCGACCAGTGGGTGGGGATCAGGTAGTGCCAGTACCCGGTGGCGAAGACCAGCACCACATAGACCGCGCCGGTGAGGATCCAGAACTGCACGGTCATGAAGTGCCAGTGCCGCCCCAGCCCGAGGTTCTTGCGCCCCGGAAGCGCGATCACCGGACTCCACGACTCCTCCTCATCCAGCGATGTCCACATCCGGCGGGAGTCCGCGCCGTACATCTTCTTCGAAAACCGGGCCCACTCACGTCCGGGCGGGCAGTCGTCGTGCCAGTACAGCTTGGGGAAAGCCGAGAGCACCTCCAGCCCGGAGCGGGCCAGCAGCAGTAAGAAGAAAATGTTGAGGAAATGGGTGATGACCACCCACCATGGGAAGAACTCCGGCACGATTCAGCTCCCCGGAAGTTGACCGAGGGTGATCGTTACCGTCCGCG
>CAXUFG010000205.1:0-9978 GCA_964250265.1 uncultured Pseudonocardiaceae bacterium
GTTGCGCACCGGCTCCGGCCGCGGCGGCGAGCGCAACGACCGGGTGCGGGCCCGGCTGGAGTCACTGGGCGCCGATCACTACCGGCGCGGCAGCGCCGCCGAGCGGGTCGCGGCGCAGCAGGCCCGGCTGCGGCTGGGGCCGGTGCCGACCACGACCATCGGCTCGTTCCCGCAGACCGGTCAGATCCGGGCCGACCGCGCCGCGCACCGGGCCGGGCGGCTCGATGACGCGCAGTACGAGCGCCGGATGCGCGCGGAGATCGAGCGGGTGATCCGGCTGCAGGAACAGATCGGTCTCGATGTGCTCGTGCACGGTGAGCCGGAGCGCAACGACATGGTGCAGTACTTCGCCGAGCACTTGGATGGGTTTGCCACCACCGAGTCCGGCTGGGTGCAGTCTTACGGCACCCGGTGCGTGCGCCCGCCGGTGCTCTACGCCGACGTGTCCCGCCCGGCGCCGATCACCGTGGGGTGGAGTACCTACGCACAGTCACTCACCGACCGCCCGGTCAAGGGGATGTTGACCGGGCCGGTGACGATCCTGGCCTGGTCGTTCGTCCGTGACGACCAGCCGCTGGGTGATATCGCCCGGCAGGTCGGGCTGGCCCTGCGCGACGAGGTCCGGGACCTGGAGGCGGCGGGGTTGCGGCTGATCCAGGTCGACGAACCCGCCCTGCGCGAGCTGCTCCCGTTGCGCGCGGCCGGGCGGGCAGGCTACCTGGCGTGGGCGGTCGATGCGTTCCGGCTGGTGAATGGTGGGGTCGCCGACTCCACCCAGATCCACACCCACCTGTGTTATTCCGAGTTCGGGGCGGTGATCGACGCGATCGACGCGCTGGACGCGGACGTCACCACCGTCGAGGCGGCCCGATCGATGATGGAGGTGGTGCTCGAGCAGCTCGCGACCGGGGTGCCGCGTGGCCTGGGCCCTGGCGTCTACGACGTGCACGCACCGCGGGTGCCGACCGTCGCGGAGATCGAGCAGCTCCTGCTCGCTGCGCAACGCTGGGTCGGCGCGGAGCGGCTGTGGGCGAATCCGGACTGCGGGCTCAAGACCCGCGGCGAGCGCGAGGTCGTCGAGGCGCTGCGGAACATGGTGCGCGCCGCCCACCGGGTCCGTTCGGGCGCTCTCGCGCTCACCTGACCTCTGACACTACATATGGGGTACTTGCACAGATGTAATTCGTACATGTAGGGTCTGTGGGGTAGCTGGTTCGGCCACCCCGCCAGGGTGGCCGTCGTAAGAGGGAACCCGGTGGGAGTCCGGGACTGCCCCGCAGCGGTGAGTGGGAACGAGCGCCGTCATGAGCACTGGGTTCGGCTGACACGAGTTGGCAGGCCTGGGAAGCGACGGCCAGTAGGTGCGCCGGGTCCTCCGGTGCGGGCCCGCGAGTCCGAAGACCTGCCAGCGCACCGTGCGCACCCGCGCGCGGTGGTCAGGCGGCCCCGAGGGAGGGCCGGGATCACGCTGGCCGCGCCGCCGTGCGTGGCCTGGTCCCGCCTTCCGCGTGCCGCCGGCCCGGCCGGACGAGCTCGCGAGGAGTAGAGCCGTGACCATCACCGACCCTGCCGCACCAGTCACCAGGGCCGCCCACCCCACCATGCGGGTGCGCCACCGCAACGGTGAACTGGAAGGCGTGGACGCCAACCGGATCGTCGCGGCCGTGACGCGCTGCGCGGGCGAAGACCTGCCAGATATTGACCCGGTGCGGGTCGCGACCCGCACGATCAGCGGCCTCTACGACGGCGCCACCACCGCCGAGCTGGACCGGCTGTCCATCCAGACCGCCGTTGATCTGATCGCCGAGGAGCCGCAGTACTCCCGGCTGGCCGCCCGCCTGCTGGCCGCCTACCTTGCCGACGAGGTGGCCGGGCAGGGCATCGGGAGCTTCAGCGCGGGCATCGCCGCTACCCACGCGCAGGGCCTGATCGGCGAGGCGACCGCGGCGTTCGTGGCTGTTCATGCCGCCGAGTTGGACGCGCTGGTCGACCCGGGTGCGGATCGCCGGTTCGAGTACTTCGGCCTGCGCACCGTCGCGGACCGCTACCTGCTGCGTCACCCCTACACCCGGCTGGTCCTGGAGACGCCGCAGCACTGGCTGCTGCGGGTGGCGTGCGGGCTGGCCCGGGACGTGGCCGAGGCGGACGAGTTGTACCGGCTGATGTCCTCGCTGGCGTATCTGCCCAGCTCGCCCACCCTGTTCAACTCCGGTACCGCGCACGCGCAGATGTCGAGCTGCTACCTGCTGGACTCCCCGCGGGATGATCTCGACTCGATCTACCAGCGGTACGCGCAGGTGGCGCAGCTGAGCAAGTTCGCCGGCGGGATCGGTATCGCCTTCTCCCGGGTGCGCTCGCGGGGCGCGCTGATCCGGGGCACCAACGGCCGCTCGAACGGGATCGTGCCCTGGCTGCGCACCCTGGATGCGTCGGTGGCCGCGGTCAACCAGGGTGGCCGGCGCAAGGGCGCGGCGTGCGTATACCTGGAACCCTGGCACCCCGACGTCGAGGAGTTCCTGGAACTGCGGGACAACACCGGTGAGGATGCCCGCCGTACCCACAACCTCAACCTGGCGCACTGGATCCCGGACGAGTTCATGCACCGGGTCCGCGCCGATGCGGTGTGGTCGCTGATCGACCCCGACGAGGTGCCCGAGCTGGTCGAGTTATGGGGCAGCGCGTTCGACGAGGCCTACCGCGCCGCCGAGGCGCAGGGCCGGTTCGTGCGCCAAGTCCGGGCCCGTGAGCTGTATGCGCGGATGATGCGCACGCTGGCCCAGACCGGCAATGGCTGGATGACGTTCAAGGACGCCGCCAACCGGGCGGGGAATCAGACCGCCGAGCCGGCCAACGTGATCCATTTGTCGAACCTGTGCACTGAGGTCCTGGAGGTCTCCTCCGACACCGAGACCGCGGTGTGCAACCTCGGCTCGATCAACCTGGCCTCGCATGTCACTGAGTCCGGTATGGACTGGGAGCGGTTGCGCGCCACCGTGCACACCGCCGTGCGGTTCCTCGACCGCGTGATCGACATCAACTACTACCCGACCCCGCAGGCCGCCAGCTCGAACCCGCGATGGCGCCCGGTCGGGCTGGGCGTGATGGGCCTGCAGGACGTGTTCTTCACCCTCGGGCTGCCCTTCGACGCGCCGGCGGCCCGCGAGCTGTCCACCCGGATCGCCGAGGAGATCGCGCTGTGCGCCCTGGAGACCTCCGTCGAGCTGGCCCGCGAGCATGGACCGCACCCGGCTTTCGATCAGACCCGAGCGGCCCGGGGCGTGCTGCACCCCGACCACTTCGATGTCGCCCCCGCGCAACAGGCGCGGTGGACCGCGCTGCGCGACGCCATCGCCGAGCACGGACTGCGCAACGCGCTGCTGATCGCGATCGCGCCCACCGCCACCATCGCCTCGATCGCCGGGTGCTACGAATGCATCGAGCCGCAAGTATCCACGGTGTTCAAACGCGAAACTCTGTCCGGAGAGTTCCTGCAGCTCAACAACTACCTGGTGACCGAGCTCAAGCGCCGGGGACTGTGGACGCCGGCGATCCGCGAGAAGATCAAACGCGCCGACGGATCGGTACAGGGCATTACCGAACTGCCCGACCAAGTCCGCGCGCTCTACCGCACCGCGTGGGAACTGCCCCAGCGCGCGTTGATCGACATGGCGGCCGCCCGCACCCCCTACGTCGACCAGAGCCAGTCGCTCAACCTGTTCCTCGCCCACCCCACCGTCGAGAAACTCTCCTCGATGTACGCCCACGCCTGGGAGAGCGGCCTGAAGACCACCTACTACCTGCGTTCCCGCCCCGCGACGCGTATCCAGCAGGCCACCGTGACGTGCTCTCTGGAGAGCCCCGAGACTTGCGAGGCCTGCCAATGACCGATCAGCTGCTGCTCGACCCCGGCATGAGCCTGACCCTGCGCCCCATGCGCTACCCCGAGTTCTACGACCGGTTCCGGGAGGCCATCCGCAACACCTGGACCGTGGAAGAGATCGATCTGCACACCGACCTCGCCGACCTGGACAAACTCAGCTCGGCCGAGCGGCACCTCGTGCACCGGCTGGTGGCGTTCTTCGCCACCGGCGACACGATCGTCGCGAACAACCTGGTGCTCAACCTCTACCAGCACCTCAATGCACCCGAGGCGCGGCTGTACCTGTCCCGGCAGCTGTTCGAGGAAGCCGTCCACGTCCAGTTCTACCTGACCCTGCTCGACACCTACCTGCCCGACCCGGACGAGCGCGCCCGGGCATTCGCGGCGGTGGAGAACATCCCCTCGATCCGGGCCAAAGCGCAGTTCTGTTATCGCTGGATCGACTCCCTCGCCGACCGCCATCAGCTCACCTCCCGCGAGGACCGGCGAGCGTTCCTGCTCAACCTCATCTGCTTCGCCGCCTGCATCGAGGGCCTGTTCTTCTACGGGGCCTTCGCCTACGTCTACTTCCTGCGCTCCCGCGGGTTGCTGCACGGCCTGGCCTCCGGCACCAACTGGGTGTTCCGCGACGAGTCCCTGCACATGGCGTTCGCCTTCGACGTGGTGCACACCGTCCGCGCCGAAGAACCCACCCTGGTCGACGACGCCTTCGAAGCCGACGTCCGCGAGATGCTCGCCGCCGCCGTCGCGGCCGAGACCGCGTTCGCCGCGGACCTGCTCTGCGGTGGCGTGCCCGGCATGACCGTCGCCGACATGCGCAGCTACCTCGAACACGTCGCCGATCGGCGACTCGCCCAACTCGGATTCGCACCCCTGTACGGGAGCGCCAATCCCTTCGCGTTCCTGGAGCTGCAGGACGTCCAAGAGCTGTCCAACTTCTTCGAACGCCGCGTCTCCGCTTACCAGGTGGCCGTCAGCGGCTCGGTCAGCTTCGATGCCGACTTCTGATGCGTCCCGATCACGAACGACCAGTCGAGCCCGGTGTACCTTGCGAGCAAGTAAGGCTAGGCTAGCTTAAATTAACCGCGCTCCCCAGAGCTGGGGCTGATGGCCGGCCTTACGCGCATGACCGACAGTCCCCTACTATTGCATATAAACTGCAACAATACCTATCGTCACCGTTGGAGGAATGATGAGCTCGGCATCAACGACGTTCTCCGCCGCAGGCACGGTCAAGTCCGAGGACTACCAGGCCGGCGCTAGGGCCGCGTACGAGGAGTACGTGGCCGAGTCCACCGCTGCCTACCAAAAATATCTAGCGGGGCTGGCTGCAGCCCGCGCGGCGGAGCCGTCAGGTAAGGAACGGCCGGCGGGTGTGGCCGAATCGACGGTCGTCTACCGGCAGTACCCGGGCGCAGTGCGGGGCGCGGGCCTCACCGCGATCTGGGCGGCGGGGCTCACTGCCGCACGAGCGGCAACAGCATATTACAAGTATGTGGCCGGGTTGGCGGTGGTGCGTGCTGTTGACCTGGCGGCTGCGCAGCCAGCGGCGGAGCCCTCGAATGCGGAGCGGGCGGCGGCTGCGGCGGCGGAGTCGGCGGCTGCCTACCAGAAATACGTAGCGGCCGATCGGGGCACAGCGTCCACCGGGAAGTGGTCACCGGCTGTGTGATGGCGACAGAGCCGTTCGTACGTTGGAATTCCCCAGCCATCCCCACCGCGACTCCATATTCCCGTTCTGTGATCCCCCGCACCCGACTGACAATGACACTCCCGCTCCCGAACTCAACAGCAGAGCTGCCCAGGCGCGGCTCCAGAACAGCTCTGTCGTTGAGTTCGGGAGGCTCAGAGCGAATCCGACCCAACTCGGCGGCGCCCCGACAGCAACCTGCCTCGCGCAGCAGCGCCGTGATCACCTTCGCCGAAGGAAGTCCTGGCTGGGTCTCGTCGTCATCGGCTGTGCGTCACAAGCTGCCCGAGTGTCCTCAGCGCAGCTCGATCTGCTGACCGCGCGCGGTGACGGTGAACCGCCAGCGACCGACATCGGGGGTGTCCTGGTTCACCCACCACTGGTGGGCCGCCTGAACCTCGTCCCACAGCCGCCGGGGTCCGTACTGGTGCACGCGGAACTCGGCATCGCTGGCGTCGGGAGTGGTGTGGATCAGTTTGGCCCATGATCGGGACTCGAAGTCCAGCAGCCAGAACACGCCCATACCGGTGTGCTCATCGAAGGGCCAGTAACGCCACTGGCACCGGTGCACCCGCTGACCGATCGCGAACCGGGCACCTTGATCACCCGCCACCGAGTGCGGGTGCAACTCGGTTCGGTGGATGTCGGCCCGGTCCCCGTCCGGTCCGACGACGTCCGCCACGGGTCCGCGCCGCTGCCGCTGGGCACGCAGCCACATGAACGACGACTCACCGACGATCCCGCCGCAGGCGTTGCCGTCACCGCTGACGGTCAACGCGACGAGCGCACCGGTATAGCTGTTGGCCCAGGGCAGCAGGATCCGGCCGCCGGGCCGGGTCTGTGCCACCCATGGGTACGGGATGCGGTGCACCGCGGCGGTGGCGATGATCCGGTCGTAGGGCGCGCGGGGTGGGTATCCGAGCACCCCGTCGCCGGTGACGGTGCAGACCGTCCCGTAGCCGGTCTCGGACAGCGCTCCACGCGCCTGGGCTGCGACGTCTGTGTCGATCTCGACGCTGGTGACCTGCCCGGCTCCCAGCCGGTAGGCGAGCAGCGCCGCGTTGTATCCCGTGCCGGTGCCGATCTCGAGCACCCGATGCCCCGGCTGAGCATCCAGCGCGGCCAGCATCACCGCGACGATGGTGGGGCTGGACGCCGAGCTCGTCGGCATTGAGCCGCCCAGCTCTGGTCCGTCCGGACGCCCGTCGTCCACCTGGGTCACGACGTAGTCGTCATAGCCGGTGGCGTAGGCCAATCGTAGCCACCGATCCGGATCCTCATCCCGGCACAGCGGCACCAACGTCGGCCCGCGGTTCGGGTTCTTGATCCACACAGTGTCCGGGATGAACTCGTGCCGGGGGACCGCTGCCAGTGCAGACCTCCACGGCGCTACCGCCGAGGCCCAGCGGCTCACGTCGCCGTCCACCAGCAATCGCTCGACCATGCGCGCCCGCAGCGCGGCGGGATCAGCGGGCTCGATCACCGGTCGTGCTTGTTCGGGTCCGGGTGCGGCGGTATAGGGCGATCATGCGAGCCATTGCCGGTGTTGTCTTCGTCGCGATGCCGGCCAGCCTCGTCGTCTCTACCCCTGCCATCCTTGTCGTTTTCATCGTCCTTGTCGTCCTTACCCACAGTTTCTCCCCTCTCGGTGATCACCTGGCTGAGCGATTCACAACAAGCTCACGGAATTGGATGGTGACCGGCTGGCCGCCGGGAGCAGGGCGTCGGGGGCCGCTCGCTCCACCGGCGGCCAGCCGGTGATCTCGGGGTCAGAGACCGGGACATGATCTCGGTTCCCAATTCAGGACCTCGGTGAGCACGTCGAGCGCACTGCCCTCCACCTGGCGTTGGACGAGGGCATCCTTGGACACGATCAGCGAGGATGTCCGTTGACGCCAGGCGAAGCAGTCCCGGCTGAATCCCTCGATGTGGATCAGGTCCACCCAGTCATCGCTGACTCGGTGTCCCACCAGTGGACCATCCACGCCTGACGCCGCGCGCTGGAACGTAAAACCACTCCGTTTGGCGTCGTCGAGCAGCTGTTTCGCGATCACCACATCCGGGCTGTCAGCAGCGTTCATCAGTGGCGGCACTGTCGTGGCCTTGGTCGTCGATGACACGCGTCCCACTGTGGCTTTGCAGCGCACACTCCCGCTGGGTTCTATGCAGATCTGCATAGAACCCAGCGGGAGTGAATGACCACTACAGTGCACGACGTCGAGCAAACGATCGGACGCTGTCGGGTTACGGGAGAAAGGTGTGAATGGGCATGGACCCAAGCGCGGTGGCTGCGGTCCTCATCACACCGCAGGGTCGCGCTGCCGTTGCCGCGGGCGCGGCGGGGACGGTCATCCGGCTGATCCGCCAAGCCCACGGCTGGAGCCAGCAAGATCTCGCCGACCGGTCGGGCTACTCCCAGGCCACGATCTCTCGCTTGGAGCGCGGGGTGAGCCGCGCCATGCGGGATACAGCCATCCTGACCGACTTGGCGAATGCGCTGGGAGTGTCGTTCGCTGTCCTGGGCCTCCTCTGCGACCCAAACCAGCGTTCTATCCTCGATGATGTGGACCGCCGGGAGTTTCTCGGTGGGGCCGCAGGTCTCGCCGTGACAGCGCTGTTGCCCCAGGGTGTGGCCACCCCTGGGCGTATCCACGCCGCCGACGCGACTCAGTGCTGGACGGCGTTACGCCGCATTGAAGAACTCGATGCCCGCCAGGGGGGAACGGTCGTCTGCCAGATGGCCGAGGGCATGGCGCGCCGGCTCCAGGACGCCCTTCGGCGGGGTACCTACCAGCCCACAGTCGGACGCGAGTTGCAGAGCATCACAGCCTCCGCCATGGACCAGGCCGGGTGGCTTGCCTACGACGCGGGTTGGCGGGACAGGGCGCGCCGGTGGTGGCTCGAAACGTGCCACTTTGCGGACATGGCCGAGGTGCCCGACGTCCACGTGTCCGCGTTGGCCGCGATGGCCCTGCAAACCAGTAATTCGGGGAATGGTCAGGAGACGGTCGACCTTATCCAAGCCGCCAGAAGAACTGCCACCCGCGATCAAAGCGGGAATCCCCCGTTATTGTCCCTGCTCGCAGCGCGGCAAGCTATCGGATACGCCCAGACAGGCGATCGCGGCGCTGCCATCTCTGCTATCGTCCAGGCCCGCCACTTGCTCGACCACGGGCGACGAGGAGACGAGCCCTTCTGGCTGGATTTCTGGGGTCCAGCCGATCTCGCCTGGCACGAAACGCGGGTTGCGTTAGTCACCAAGCAGGGCAAGTCCGCCGAGGTAGCCGCCCGCACTGCCCTGGCCAGGGTCGACGCGACGTCATTTCCCCGCAACCACATTCTTTACGCCGCTGGTTTGGGCTCGATCTTGACCCAGCGTGGCCAACTCGACGAGGCCATCAGCGTCACGAGTCAGGCCGTCCAAGGAGCGCATGCGGTCCGCGGATCTGGTCTGGCCCTCTCCAACTTGCGCCATGTCGTTGCCCTGCTGGAACAACAGAAGTATCCCCCGGCGAAGACCTTCGCGACCGCCGCCCGCCGCCTACTCCCTGCGGTACCATGAGTAGCTCTGCCCGGGTCGGTGTGGACCAGCTCACGATGACTATCTATGGCACCGACACAAGCCTTAACCAGCGCGATACAGTCCGTGATCTCTACGCTGAGATCTACGCAGAGTCACCTTACAACGAAGGACCAGCCGAGGCTGACGATTTCGCTTCCGGTTGGCACCGAACAATTGATCAGCGCAACTTTCGACTCGTGATCGCACGACGAGCAGACGAGCCCATCGGGTTTGCTTTCGGCGTCCAGCTTCGAGCTCGGACGAAGTGGTGGAAGGGCGCGCTCACGTCGCTGCCTGACGATGTCCCCACCGAGTATCTCGGACGAACCTTCGCGATCATCGAATTAGCAGTGCGGTGTCCTTACCGGCGACAAGGTGTTGGGCGCAAGCTGCATGATCATTTGATCGCTGGCCTATCCGAGGAACGGATAACACTACTAGTCCGCCCAGAGGCGCCAGCAGCTCAGCAGGCATACCTATCGTGGGGTTACCGGGACGTTGGTCAGATCCAACCATTCCCCGACGCACCGGTCTACAACGCAATGATCAAGCAGCTCGTACGCCCCGCGACACATCCGTAACGGGAGGAGCCTGCCGTGCTCGCGCAGCCGCTGGCGCTGGGTGGTGAGGTCTTGTTTGTCGGTGGAGCGCAACGTCGGCTCCCGGCGGGGACAGGCCCTTGCGGGCCCGCCGACACTATCCGGGTTCATATCCGGGCATGCCGCGCACAGAGTTCGAGTTCGCGACTATCCCCCCGTCATCGCTGGGCGTTGCGTATGCCCATCGTCAACTGGTTTGCGGCGCGTCTGGTCCCGGCAGGAGCTCGACGATGGAACGGAGCCGGGA
>CAXUFG010000206.1:0-4368 GCA_964250265.1 uncultured Pseudonocardiaceae bacterium
GTGGCGCCCCCGGCAGGATTCGAACCTGCGCTCCCGCCTCCGGAGGGCGGTGCTCTATCCCCTGAGCTACGGGGGCCTACCGGACCAAAGCCTACCTCTACCGATTGTCCAGGCCCAACGCGGTGCCGGGTCAGCGCGGCGCCGGTAGCGGCTGTGCGCCGCGCTGGGCGATCAACTGCGTCATGTAGTCACTCTCGGCGCCCTGAGAGATGACAATCTTCTCAGCCAGGTTGCGCACTTGAGCGGTCTCGCTGTGCTGCTCGGCGTATCGGGCCATGGGTACCCCGCCCTGGTGGTGTCGCAGCATCAGCTGCAGGAACAGCACGTCGAACTGGGCGCCGCTGGCCGCCCGGAGCTGCTCCAGATCAGCGGGGGAGGCCATTCCCGGCATCGTGGACACCCCGGCGGCGTCGGAGGACCCGCCGCTGTGCCCCATCCCCGTCATCCCGGGCATCGACTCGGCGTCGGTCATCCAGGTCATGTACCGGCCGGTGGGCAGCGCCGCAGCGTTCCACAGGCTCAGCCAGCCCTGCATCTGCCCGATCTGCTGCAGCTGGTTGGTCTCGATGTCGAAGGCGATCGACCGGATTGCCGGATCCGTGCTGCGGTCTCGCGCCAAGCCCGCCATCTGCACCGCCTGGCGGTGGTGCACCGACATGTCCTGAGCGAAGCCGACGTCCACCGTGCCGCCCCCGGACTGTGCCGACGACCCGCCCACGAGTTGCAGGGACGTACCGAGCGCAGCCCCGAGTAGCAACACGGCGAGCACCGCGACGCTAGCGAGAACCACGCGGAGCGAGCGCGGGGGAGTCCTCGTGGCGGAGGTTGGCGCATCAGCGCTCCCCTGGCTTGACCCACTCGAGATGATCGCCTCCGCCATGGCGAGAGTCACTTACCTGCTGGTGGGTTGGGTACCGGCTGCGTGCCGCCGGGGGCGGCCGGGGCAGTCTCGTCACCCGGCGACGCGCCGCGGCCACCGGAGAACGTCAGCGGCACGGCGTCCGGACCGGGCGGCGCGGCGACAAACGGTGGTGGCTTGGCCGGATCGAACAGTCCGGAGAGGGCGTCGCAGCTGGCCCCGATCTCGGGATAGTTGTACTGGTTGAGCCGCAGGGCCTGGATGAAATGGTCGATCCGCTTGTCGGCTGGGTCGGTCACCTTGAGTTGGTGTCCCCAGGCCTGCAGGGAGATCGGCATGTCCAGACCGGGGTAAGGGGAGAGCATCAGGTAGTTCGCGCCCTGCACCCGGTCCCGCAGCGACTGCAGCGCTGCTCCGGTGATCTTGCCCGGGTTGTAGGCGATCCATACCGCGCCGTGTTCCAGCGCGTGGACCATGTTCTCGTTGCGCACGGGTGTCGCATAGACCACTCCGTTGCAGGCCGCCCAGATCCCGTCGTGCGCACCGCCGAACGGCGGGCTGTGGTCGTAGGCGACTCGCTTGTCCGGGCTGATGTGTCCGCGGGCGGCACCGTAGTTCTGGATCACGATGCCCTGGATCTGGGTCGAGGGGTCTTTGGTGCTCGCCGTGGGGGTGAAGGCCCGCCGGTCCTGATACCGGGTGAACATGTAGCCGAAGACGGCGACCGCGAACACCGCGATGGCCACAACTGCGGCTATCGTGCCCCACGGCTTTGGTTTGGTCGCCGTCACCACCGGACGGGCGTTGCGCACCGTCTTGCTGCTCTTGCCGCTCGGCATGCCTGGTGTGGTCCTCGCTCCAACGGTGTCTCGTCTACCCGGGTCTGCTGACCGATCGCGGCGTCAGTGTAGGGAATCCCGGTCAAGAGCAAGTGAACCCGGGCAGTCAAATCCCTGCGCCGACAATCCCGGCACCTCCCTAGACTCGCAGAGGTGACCCCCGCCGCGCTCGCCGACCTGGTTCGATCCGTCGCGCATGACGTGCTGACCGGCCATGGTCTGGACCCCGCTGCGCTCCCGCCGAAGGTGACGGTGCAGCGTCCGCGTGATCCCGCGCACGGCGACTACGCCACCAATGTGGCCTTACAGGCTGGGAAGAAGGCCGGAGTCGCGCCCCAGGAACTCGCCGCATGGCTGGCGCGGGAGCTGGCGCAGCGCCCGGGGGTGCGTTCCGCGGAGGTCGCAGGTCCCGGCTTCCTCAACCTGCGGTTGGGAGCTGACGCCCAGGGCGAGGTCGTCGCACAGGTGCTTGCTGCCGGGCAGCGGTTCGGGGTCAGCGGGGAGTTCGCCGGACGCCGGATCACCCTCGAGTCCGTCTCGGCCAACCCGATGCAGCTGGAGACTGCCCGCTGGGCAGCGATCGGCGACGCGCTGATCCGCATCCTCGGCTTCGTGGGTGCCGCGGGGATCCGGGCGGACGAGCTCAGCGACGGTAACGGCAAGGAGCCCGACGCTGCCCCGGGGAAGCCCTCGGGCACCATGGCGGACCTCGTGGCGGCGATCGGGGTGGACGCAGCGCGTTATGCGTTGATCAGGTCCGCTGCTACCTCGCCGATCGATATCGACCTTGAATTGTGGTCGAAGCAGACCAACGACAACCCGGTGTTCTCCGTGCAGTACGTGCACGCCCGGCTGGCCTCGCTGGCCCTTAACGCCGCCGATCTCGGAATCAGCCTGGACAGCGCCCAACTCGGGCTGTTGGACCACGAGAGAGAGGGCGAGCTGATCCGCACGCTGGGCGAGTTTCCGCGCGTCCTGGTTTTGGCTGCTCAGCTGCGCGAGCCGCACCGGGTGGCCCACTACCTGGAAGAGCTGGCCGGCGCCTACCACAGGTTCCACGACGCCTGCCGGGTACTGCCGATGGGCGAGGAACGACCGGGCCCACTGCACGCCGCCCGGCTAGCGCTGTGCGAGGCAACCCGGCAAGTGCTGGCCAACGGCTTGGGCCTGCTGGATGTCAGCGCACCGGAGCGGATGTGAGGGCGCATCCGGCTGGGCCGCGCCACGCCGACGTGCTGGCCCGGTCCTCCACCGCAGGCCCGTGCCCGACCGGAGCTGCCGAGCTGAACGCCTTGCACCCAGCGGTATGGCCGCGGGGGGCGCACCGGGGCGAGGATGGTGCAGTGCGGCTGGCCGGGGTAGAGGTGGGCGAGCTCGCTGAGACCTACGGCACGCCGTTGTTCGTGATGGACGAGGCGGATTTCCGGGCCCGCTGTACCGAGCATGCGGCCGCCTTCGGCGCCCCGCAGCGCGTGCACTACGCAGCCAAGGCCTTCCTGTGCTCCGAGATCGCCCGCTGGGTGGCGCAGGAGGGTCTGAGCCTGGACGTGTGCACCGGCACCGAACTCGCGCTCGCACTGCACGCCGGATTCCCCGCGCACCGGATCGCGATGCACGGCAACAACAAGTCCTCCGACGAGCTCGCGGCCGCTGTCGAGGCCGGCGTCGGCGCTGTGGTGCTCGACTCCTTCCTGGAGATCGCCCGGCTGGACGACGTCGCCCGCCGGCACGGCGCCGTCCAACCGGTGCTGATCCGGGCCACCGTCGGCGTCGAGGCGCATACCCATGAGTTCATCGCCACCGCCCACGAAGACCAGAAGTTCGGCTTCTCGCTTGCGACCGGGGACGCCGCGGAGGCCGTCCGTCGGGTGCTCAAACTGCAAGGGTTGCGTTTGGTTGGCCTGCACAGCCACATCGGCTCACAGATCTTCGACGCGGACGGTTTTGAGCTCGCGGCCCACCGGATGGTCGGTCTGCTGGCCTCGATCCGGGACGAACACGGGCCCGGCGCTCTCCCCGATGCGACCATCCTGGATCTGGGCGGCGGGCTGGGGATCGCCTACACCGCAGACGACGACCCGCCTCGAGCGGCCATCCTGGCCACGCACCTGCAGACCATCGTGGAAGCCCGTTGCCGGGCGGCTGGCATGCCCACCCCGGAGTTGGTGGTCGAGCCGGGCCGGGCGATCGCCGGACCTGGCACGATAACCCTCTACGAGGTCGGCACCCTCAAAGACGTCACGGTGGCGGCATCGACCCGGCGGCGTTATGTCTCGGTGGATGGCGGGATGAGCGACAACGTGCGCACCGCGCTGTATGACGCCAGCTATGACTGCCGGCTGGTCTCCCGCTGCTCCGAGGCGCCCGCGACGCTGTCCCGGGTGGTGGGCAAGCACTGCGAGTCCGGCGATGTGGTGGTGCGGGACTGCTGGCTGCCCGAGGACCTCGCCCCGGGCGACCTGGTCGCCGTCGCCGGCACCGGCGCGTACTGCTACTCCATGTCCAGCCGGTACAACATGCTGCCCCGCCCGGCGGTCGTCGCCGTGCGTGAGGGCACCCACCGGTTGCTGCTCCGCCGGGAAACGATGGCCGACCTGCTGTCGCTGGAGACCTCGTGAGCACCGATCCCATCGGGCGGGAGGCCTGCTTGCAGGGCCGACCCATCGGGGT
>CAXUFG010000206.1:4378-9868 GCA_964250265.1 uncultured Pseudonocardiaceae bacterium
GCGCTGCGCGGGTGCGGCACCGTCGGACAGGAGGTGCTGCGGCTGCTTACCGCACAGTCCGCCGAGCTCGCCGCGCGGGTCGGCGCCGCGGTGCGGCTCGTCGGGGTGGCGGTGCGCCGCCCGCGCCGGCATCCCGGGGTGCCCGCAGAACTGCTCACCACCGACGCTGCCGAGCTGGTCAGCCGGGACGGCGTGGACGTCGTGGTGGAGGTGATCGGGGGCATCGAGCCAGCCCGGTCGTTGCTGCTCTCGGCGCTGCACGCGGGCCGGGGCGTGGTCACCGCCAACAAAGCGTTGCTCGCCGAGTGCGGACCCGAGCTGTACAGCGCGGCCGATGCCGCCGGTGCCGACCTGTACTTCGAGGCGGCCGTGGCCGGGGCGATCCCGCTGCTGCGCCCGCTGCGGGAGTCGCTGGCGGGGGACCGGATCACCCGCGTCACCGGCATCGTCAACGGCACCACCAATTTCATCCTCTCCGCGATGGACTCCTCCGGCGCCGGCTACGCCGAGGCCCTGGAGGAAGCCAGCCGGCTGGGTTACGCCGAGGCCGACCCGACCACCGACGTGGACGGCTACGACGCCGCCTCCAAGGTGGCCATCCTTGCCTCGCTGGCTTTCCACACCAGGGTGACCAGCGCCGATGTCTACCGCGAGGGCATCGCGGACGTCTCCGCCGCTGATTTCGTCGCGGCCCGGCAGCTCGGTCGCACGGTGAAGTTGCTGGCGATCTGCGAGCGCGTCGTCGAGAGGACTGGCACCGAATCGGTGTCGGCCAGGGTGTATCCGGCGATGATCCCCCGCTCGCACCCGCTGGCCTCGGTCGGTGGGGCCTACAACGCGGTGTTCGTCGAGGCGGACGCCGCCGGCGCGCTGATGTTCTACGGGCAGGGCGCCGGTGGTGCGCCGACCGCCAGCGCAGTGCTCGGCGATCTTGTCGCCGTAGCCCGCAACCGGGTGGCAGGCGGCTACGGGCCTCGCGAGTCGGCCTACGCCGACCTGCCGATCCGCCCCATGGAGGACACCCCCACCAGCTACCACATCAGCCTCGAGGTGCTCGACCGTCCCGGAGTGCTGGCGCAGGTAGCGCAGATCTTCGCCGAGCACGAGGTGTCCATCATGGCGGTGCGCCAGACCGGTCGCAGCCCCGGTGACGTGCCGGCCGGTGCGAACCTGGTGATTGTGACGCACGCCGCGCCGGACGCCGCGCTGCGCTCTACCGTGGACAAGCTCGCCGGTTTGGACGTGGTCCGTGACGTGATCAGCGTGATGAGGGTGGAAGGTGAGGTGACGTGAAGCTGCAGGCGGCGGCGGGTTGCTCGTGGCCGGGAGTGATCGAAGCCTACCCGGACCGGATCCGGGTCTGGCCGGGCTGCCAGGTGGTGACCCTGCAGGAGGGCGGCACCCCGCTGCTGCCGGCGCCCACGTTGTCCGGGCGCACGGGCTGCGAGGTGCTGCTCAAAGTCGAAGGCGCCAACCCCACCGGCTCCTTCAAGGACCGCGGGATGACGATGGCGGTGACCGAGGCACTGGCCCGCGGGGCGCAGGCAGTGTTGTGCGCTTCCACCGGCAACACCGCCGCCTCAGCCGCCGCCTACGCCGCGCGGGCCGGGATTCCCAGCGCCGTGCTGGTACCCCGGGGCAAGATCGCGCTGGGCAAACTCGCGCAGGCCACCGCCTATGGCGCCCGGATCCTGGCGGTGGACGGCAACTTCGATGACTGCCTGGAGCTGGCTCGCAAGACCGCCGCCGACTACCCGGTGACCGCGCTGGTGAACTCGGTGAACCCGGTGCGGCTACAGGGGCAGAAGAGCGCCGCGTTCGAGATCTGCGACGTGCTCGGGCGCGCCCCGGACGTGCACTGCCTGCCGGTGGGCAACGCCGGCAACATCACCGCCTACTGGATGGGTTACACGGAATACCACGCAGACGGCGTGGTGGCGGGCCGTCCGCGGATGTTCGGCTTCCAGGCCGACGGCGCCGCGCCGCTGGTGTACGGCGCGCCGGTGCGGGAACCGGACACGATCGCTACCGCCATCCGGGTCGGCAGCCCCGCTTCCTGGGACGGTGCGATGCGCGCGCGGGATGAATCGGGCGGCCTGTTCGAAGCGATCACCGACGAGCAGATCCTCGCTGCGTACCGGCTGCTGGCCGCGCAGGAAGGCGTGTTCGTCGAACCATCCTCGGCCACCGCGGTGGCGGGTCTGCTGCGCGTTGCCGAGGACGGGCGCCTACCCCGCGGCTCCCTGGTGGTCTGCACCGTGACCGGCCACGGCCTCAAAGACTGCAACCCATCCCCCCGCCCAACCCCATCCCCGTAGACCCCGCCGCCGTAGCCGCAGCCCTGATCCTGCCCCGATCGTGACCAGCCCTGGTGTCGCCGAGTTCGACACCAGGGCTCGCCCCGGGGGAGACAACAGCTCTCCCGCAGAACTCGGCGACAGGAGAGCGCCGCTAGGCGCGCTCCCGTGAGGTCTGTGCGGGTGCGGGTGCCGGCGTCAACGGCGAATCTGGGGCCGGGCTTTGATGCGCTGGGGCTGGCGCTGGCGCTGTATGACGAGGTCGAGGTGACGCCGGCGGCGTCGGGTCTACGGGTCGAGGTGCATGGTGAGGGCGCGGGGCGGCTGCCCACCGACGAGGAGAACCTGGTGGCCCGCGCGCTGCTGGCGGCGTGCGCACGGTGCGGCTACCGGCCCGATGGTGTGATGCTGCGCTGCCGCAACCGCATCCCCCACTCGCGGGGGTTGGGCTCATCGGCGGCCGCCGCAGTAGCCGGTGTGCTGGCCGGTTACGCCCTCGCGGGAATGGAACCGGATGAAGCGGCGTTGGACGTGGCGGCTGGGTTCGATGGGCATGCCGATAACGTTGGCGCGAGCCTGTTGGGCGGTTTGGTGATCTCTTGGAAAGCTGGGAGGACTTTTCGAGCGGCCCGGCTGGAGCCACATCCGGACTTAAGGCCCATATTGTTGGTGCCGGAGCAGACATCGGCTACCGAGGTCACCCGTGGGCTATTGCCCGCAACGGTGCCGCACGTCGATGCGGCATTCACTGCCGGGCGGGCCGCGCTGCTCGTGCATGCATTGACCAGCGCTCCGGAGCTGCTGCTGGCCGCCACGGAAGATCGGCTGCACCAGCCCTACCGGCGGCCGGCGTATCCGGCGACCGGGAGGCTGGTGGGCGCGTTGCGCGCGGCCGGGGTGCCCGCCGCGGTATCGGGTGCCGGACCGACGGTCCTGACGTTGCCGATCAGCGGCGAACTACCGGCGGAGGTGTCGATATCTGGCTTCGCCAGATATCGACTCGAGGTGGCGCGCACGGGGGCCGTGCTCGAGCGGGATTGAGCAATGAAGGGCTGAACTATCCATCTCCAGGTACGTATCCACGGGCCCGTTGTTGCCCCTGCCGCGGTGGACCGATAGGCTCAGTGGAGTTCAGACACCGTGTGCACGGGCGCCGGTGCCGCGTTCGGGGCCTCTCACCCGGACAATTTCTCCCGCCCTCCGGTTGACGTGGTAGCGGGAAGGCTGGCACCCAGACCCAAGCCAGGAGTTGGACATGTCCCGTGCCGGTCGGCTTGACCAACGATGTTGTGGTCGGCGAGCCCACCGCACCGGGACCCAGGCGCCGCCGGCAGACCGCCGGCTGGCGAACAGGCTGGCCTGAGCCGCGTCTCGGGCCGGTTAGGAAGGACCTGCGTGAGCGATATCAACGTGTTGGGCAGCGAGGTTGCTGCTGCGGCATCTTCGGACCAGTCGCCAGCCGACCAAGCTGGGACGGCTGTGAATTCTTCGGACAACGGGACGGCGACCCGTCGCCGTGGCGGACTGTCCGGAATGGTGATGGCTGAACTGCGCCAGCTGGCCGGTCAGCTGGGTGTGCCCAGCATCGCCGGCATGCGCAAGAACGAGCTGATCACCGCGATCAAGGAGCGCCAGGGCACCGTCCCAGGCCAGCGACGTGCCGTCGCTGAGCAGCTCCCGCTCGAGGGTGCGATTGCCCAAACAACGAGCGCCCCGGCAGACAGCAGGGCTGGGGGAAGGCAACAGGTCCCCGCAGAGAACCCGGCCGGAGCTTCGGTAGCCGAACAGCCGCCCACTGCGGTCGTCGAGCCGCTGGCCCCAGCCGAGCAAGGCCAGAGTCAACCGGATCAGACTCAACCGGATCGCGCTCAGCACGACCGAGATCAGCAGGATGGGGACGCAGATGGTGCGGACCGGCCCCGCAACCGGCGGCGACGTCCGATCCGCGGTGGTGGTGACGCACCCCGCTACCAGAGCGATCAGACCCAGAACAATCAGACCCAGAACAATCAGACCCAGAACAATCAAACCCCGATCAATCAGAATCAGGGTGACCAGGCCCCGGCTGCCCAGAGCAGCAGCCAGAGCACCAGCCAAAGCGGTAGTCAGAGCGCAGCTGCTCCGAACGGTCCGCGCGATGACGACGATGACGCTGGTCGCCGGCGTGGGCGGCGCTTCCGTGACCGCAACCGCCGCAACCGGAATGATCGCAGCAGCGACCGCACCAGCGATCGTCGCGACAGCGGTGAGGTGGAGGTCCGTGAGGACGACGTGCTGCTGCCCGTCGCGGGGATCCTCGACGTACTTGACAACTACGCGTTCGTTCGGACGTCGGGGTATCTGTCCGGGCCTAACGACGTGTATGTCTCGCTATCCCTGGTCCGCAAGTATGGGCTGCGCCGAGGTGACGCGATCACCGGGGCAGTGCGCCAGCCGCGCGACGGCGAGCAGCAGCGCCAGAAGTTCAACCCGCTGGTGCGGGTGGAGACCATCAACGGCCTCGATGTCGAGCAGGCCAGACAGCGACCTGAGTTCACCAAGCTCACTCCGCTCTACCCCAACGAGCGGTTGCGGTTGGAGACCGAGCAGAACGTGATGACCACCCGGGTGATCGATCTGATCATGCCGATCGGGAAGGGTCAGCGGGCGCTGATCGTCTCGCCGCCCAAGGCGGGTAAGACGATGATCCTGCAGGCACTCGCCAACGCGATCACCACCAACAACCCGGAATGCCACCTCATGGTCGTGCTCGTCGACGAGCGGCCTGAGGAGGTCACTGACATGCAGCGCTCGGTGAAGGGAGAGGTCATCGCCTCGACCTTCGACCGCCCGCCATCAGACCACACCACGATCTCCGAGCTGGCCATCGAACGGGCCAAGCGGCTCGTGGAGATGGGTCACGACGTGGTCGTGCTGCTGGACTCCCTCACCCGGCTGGGCCGGGCCTACAACCTGGCCGCCCCGGCCTCCGGCCGGATCCTGTCCGGCGGTGTGGACTCCACCGCGCTCTACCCTCCGAAACGCTTCCTGGGCGCGGCCCGCAATATTGAGGATGGCGGCTCGCTGACCATTTTCGCGACCGCCCTGGTGGAGACCGGCTCGACGATGGACACCGTGATCTTCGAGGAGTTCAAGGGAACCGGCAACGCCGAGCTCAAGCTCGACCGCAAGATCGCCGACAAGCGCATCTTCC
>CAXUFG010000207.1:0-9701 GCA_964250265.1 uncultured Pseudonocardiaceae bacterium
GTATTCCGCCGACCCGCGCATCGTGCCCGGTGCCCACAAGCAGGACACCATCACCTACGAGGAAATGCTGGAAATGGCAGCGTGTGGCGCGCGGGTGCTCATGCTGCGCTGCGTCGAATACGCCCGGCGCAATCAGGTTGCGGTACACGTCCGCTCGTCCTACAGCCACAAGCGCGGCACCATGGTGTCTGGATCAGTGGAGGATCGCACCATGGAACAGGCCATGCTCACCGGAGTCGCGCACGACCGGGCCGAGTCGAAGATTACCGTGATAGGGGTGCCCGACGAGCTCGGCAAGGCCGCCCACATCTTCCGCGTGATCGCCGATGCGGAGCTCAACATCGACATGGTGCTGCAGAACATCTCGCACAGTGACCGGCGCACCGACGTCACCTTCACGCTGCCCAAGCTCGACGCGCCCGTCGCGGTCAAGGCCCTGCGGGCCATGCAGGCACACATCGGCTTCCAGGACGTGCTGTGTGACGACCGCGTCGGCAAGGTGTCGCTGATCGGTGCGGGCATGCGCTCGCACCCGGGGGTCACCGCGCGATTCTGTGAGGCGCTCGCCCAGGCCGGAGTGAACATCGAGACCATCAACACCTCGGAGATCCGGATCTCGGTGCTGGTCCGCGACGACCAACTGAACACGGCGGTACGCGCGATCCATGAGGCCTTCGACCTGGGGGGAGACGAGCAGGCCGTCGTCTACGCGGGGAGTGGACGATGACGTGCCCGGGTGCGGGTGTCCCGCAAGACATCGTCCTCGCCATCGTCGGCGCCACCGGCGCCGTCGGCACCGTCATGATCGACATCATCAACTCGCGACCATCCGTGCCCTGGGGCGAGATCCGGTTGGTCGCCTCGGCTCGCTCGGCCGGCAAGCAGATCACCGTGCGGGGCATGCAGCAGGTTGTCGCCCCGCTCACCCCGGAGGCGTTCGACGGGGTGGACATCGCGATGTTCGACGTCCCGGACGAGGTCTCGCAGCGGTGGGCACCCATCGCTGTGCAGCGCGGCGCGGTCGTGGTGGACAACTCCGGGGCCTTCCGGATGGAACCCGACGTACCGCTGGTGGTCCCTGAAATCAACGCCGCCGATGCGGCCGTGCGGCCGAAGGGGATCATCTCCAACCCCAATTGCACGACCCTGTCGATGATGACCGCGGTGGGTGCGTTGCACCGGGAATTTGGCCTCATCGAGCTGGTGGTGGCCAGTTATCAGGCCGCCTCGGGTGCCGGCCGCGGTGGGGTGGACCGGCTCTACGCCGAGATCGCCGCGGTGGCCGGCAGGGACATCGGGGTGCGGGGCGGGGACGTCGCCGAGGCGCTGGCCGCGGCCGGGCTGCCCGCCCAGTCGCCATTCCCGGCACCGCTGGTGATGAACGTGGTGCCCTGGGCTGGGTCGCTCAAGGACGAGGGCTGGAGCTCCGAGGAACTCAAGGTCCGTAACGAGTCCCGCAAGATCCTCGGCATCCCCGGGCTCAAGGTCTCGGCCACCTGCGTGCGGGTCCCGGTGGTCACCACCCACGCGCTTGCCGTGCACGCGGTATTCGCCCAAGCGGTCACCGTCGAGGCGGCTCGGAAGGTCTTCGCCGCGGCACCGACCATCGTGCTGGCCGACGATCCGGCTGCCGGAATCTGGCCGACCCCGGCAGCGGTGGTGGGCGCGGACCCGACCTACGTCGGCCGGATTCGGCAAGCCCTGGACTTCGCAAACACGCTGGACTTCTTCGTCTGCGGGGACAACCTGCGCAAGGGCGCGGCGCTGAACACCTACGAGATCGCCGAAACCCTCGCCGGTGACCGGTCTGTGGATCTTTCTGTCGGCTCTCTTCCTCCCGAGCTCAACAGCAGAGCTGCTCTCGGGCAGCCGGAGGACTCTACTGTTGGGTTCGGGAGTCTTAGTGCAAGCTCGCTTGGTGATCCACGGGTTGGTCCTCGGGCTTGAACCGGCCGGGCGGCTCGGAGCGAACACTGAAAGGGGCCGGTCTGAGCCCGCGGACTTGGCGCAGAGAGGGGTTTTGGTGGGTCCGTCGACCCGAGCTTATGGTTCGCTGATGCGCACGCGGCGGCGTCGGACCGGTGAGAGGTCCCGTGGGGGGCTCACTGCGCGAAGGGTTGCGCACACACTCCGGTTGGTCGCGCTGACTGCGGCGTTGACAGTTCTGCTGGCACTGATCAATCCGGTTCCGGCGTCGGCGCACGTCGTCGGGACCGGCGGAACGCCCACCAACTATCGGACGGCGGTCACCGCAATCCGGCCGGCCCTGCCAGCCGTCGCGGCCACCGTCGGGCTCGGCGGGCAGTTTGTGCGCATCACCAACCAGGGCGCGGCGACCATCGTGATTCTCGGTTACCGCGGTGAACCATTCCTCCGGTTGTCCCCCAACCTGGTAGAGGTCAATCAGCTCAGCGGCACGGCGGCTCAGACCGGGCTGATCCCGGGCGCCCCCACACCGGGGAGCTCGATGCCCGAACCGAAGTGGGTGCGCAGCAGCGACGGAGACAGCGTTGCGTGGACCGACGCGCGGATCGCGCCACCGCGGCAGTCGCAGCCGGCATCCGAAACCTGGACACTGCCGCTGGTCGTGGACGGGCAGCAGGTCAGCGTCGTCGGCACCCGGGATCTGATACCGCCGCCGTCGCCGTGGCCCTGGGTGGTGGTCTTGGTGCTCCTCACCGTGGCTGTGGCGGCCATCGGGTGGGTGCGCAACTGGCAGCGGCCTATGGCAGCTGTTGTCTCAGCGGGAATCCTGGCCTTCGTGCTGCACGTACTCGGCACCGGATTCGGCCCGCAGCAAAACGGACCGGTATTCGGCTGGGTCAGCGTCGCCCTGGTGTCCGGATTCGCTGTGACGGTCGGCACCGTTTGCGCGGTCAGCGCGTTGCGCGGAAGCGAATCGGCGCCCGACCGGGCGGTCACGGCCGGGGGGATAGTACTGATCCTGGCTGCCGCGGATATCACTGTGCTGTGGAATTCCCAGCTGCCCTTCCCTGGGCCGAGCGTGCTGGACCGCGGATTGACGGTGATCTCTTATGCTGCTGCGGTGGGTCTGATCATCGCAGGAGTGCGCCTGGTTCGCTTGGCCAGGTCGCGCCTGACTCAACCAGAGGGAACGAGCGGTTGACCACCGGGGCGGCGGCACAATTTCTCGCGCACGGGGTCGAGGGGCGGCGGGATCTACCGTTACCGCTGGATCTGATGGTGCAGGGTGCCGTTATCGCGTTGCTGGCTTCCTTCTTCGGTCTGGGCGTGCTCTGGCGGACCCCCCGGCTGCGTGCGGGTGCCGCTGGGCGGGAGTTGCCGTTGCCGATCCAGCAACTCGTAGACAGCACGGGGTTCCGCTGGCTGTTGCGGTTGCTGGGTTTGGCCGTGCCGGCGTATGTCATCGTGATAGCTCTGCTGGCACCCGATGGTGCGCCCAACCCGCTGCCCTACGCGGTTTACGTGCTGTTCTGGGTGGGGATCGTCCCGCTGTCACTGCTGTTCGGTCCGGTGTGGCGGCGGGTCAACCCGCTTCGCACGATTCACCTGGTGCTCTGCGCCCTCACCCGGATTCCCGTGGACCGCGGGTTGCGGTCGCTACCGCCGTCGCTGGGTTACTGGCCGGCCACGCTCTCGCTGCTCAGTTTCGTGTGGTTGGAGCTGGCCGCCCCGGACCGTGACGCGGTCAGCGTGCTGCTGCTCTATCTCGCCGGCTACGCCGTCATCCAGCTCAGCGCTGCCCTGCTGTTCGGCGAGGGCTGGTTCAGCACCGGCGACGGCTTTGAGGTCTACTCCACCCTCGTCGCCACATTGTCCCCCTTCGGACGGCGCGATGACGGCCGTCTCGTCGTTCGCAACCCACTGGACGGGGCCGCCACGTTCGGGCCGACCCCGGGTGCGGTCGCCCTGATCGCGGTGCTGTTGGGCTCTACCTTCTTCGACACCATCTCCGGCTCAGCCGAGTGGGACCGCGCCGTGCAATCGGTGCCGGTTGGGCCCACCGTGATCTCCACCGCCGGGTTACTGGTCATGATCGGCATCGTGGCCGTCACGTTCGTCGGCGCGACGTTACTGGCCGGCCGTGCCGGTGACCGGGGCCGAATGCCGGTACCCGGTTTGCTCGCGCACACCGTCATACCCATCGTGGTGGGATACGTCATCGCGCACTATTTTTCTTTCCTGCTCTTTCAGGGGCAGGAGGCCCTCGCCCTGCTCTCGAATCCGCCGCTCCCTTTTAATCCACACAGTGCCGATGCGCACGTTTCCGGCGCCATCAACTACGGTCTGATCACGGCAGCGGGTATCGCTTTTATCCAGGTAGTGGCGGTCATCATTGGGCATGTTCTCGCGGTCGTCAGCGCGCACGACCGCTCGGTCGCGTTGTTCCCTCGGGCGGACGCCGTTATCGGGCAGCTCCCGCTGATGGTCCTGATGGTCGGCTACACGGTGGGCGGGCTGACGCTGCTGTTCGCGGCGTGAGGATCAGCCTGGGTGGCTGACGAACTGGGCAACCTGCTGTACGTAGCGTCGGTAGCAGCTCAGGGCCAGCGGTACGGCCATCACGACCTTCCGCAGATCGATCTCGAGGTACTCGTGCACCAGGATGTTTCGCATGCCCACCGAGGGCAGCAGATCGTCGCGTAGCTGCTTGTCGATCAGGCCGCATTCTTCGGCGAGTTCGAAGGACTCCCGATATGAGGTGGCCACCCGCTGCAGGCGGGCACCGACAACGTGTTCATTGATGGCGGTAGCGAGCTCCACGAGTTGGGTGAAGATGCGCTCGATGCCATGCCGGAGCATCCGGTTCTCGGTGAGCTGCGGTTCCCCTGCCGCATCAACCTCGGCCAGGTCGTCGAGAAGCTCCCGCATGACTGACAGCCGGGCATGGACGATCGATGGGTCGAGACGCCGTGGCGTCATGGCCGCTGCGCCATCAACGCCAGATCCAGCCGTCGCATCCACTCGGTGCCCAGCCGCTGCCCGCTGGCCTTCATTTGCTGCCGAGCGAACTCACCCGGTTGATACTCATACAGCGGGTCGCCGGGCACCAGTGCGTGCTGGCGCGCAACCGGACCAGCCCGGTCGAGATCGAGCAGGTCGACGCAGTCGCTGTCGACCAGGTTCATCAGGGCGCAGATCACCGCGACCGCGTCGAGCCCGGTTCGCTCCCGCGCGCCGACCGCGACATCGAGATCGCGCGCATCCGGCTGACCGCGGGATGCGCTGCCGACCATCACGACAAGCGAGAGGCCGTGCACCTCGGCCAGGGCCTCGAGGCGGCCGTCGACCGCGGCGCCTCGGAGCCGCCGCGCCGCATCGATCGGACTAACGGCCACCTCGCAGAGCATAGTTCACGCGTGGTGGCGCCTGGTTCCGATGACGACGGTGGCGTTTAGCTCGTCGGAGCCGGCCACCCGTGGGATCAGCCCGGTGCGGGCGACGGTGTCGACGGTCTGCGGCGCCTGGCGCTCGCTCGTCTCGACCAGCAGGTGGCCGCCCGGTGCCAGCCACAGTGGCGCCGCTGCGATCACTCGCCGCAGGATCTCAAGCCCGTCCGCGCCACCGTCGAGCGCCACCCGCGGCTCGTGTATTCGGGCCTCCGGGGGCAGCTGCTCGATCGCCTGGGTAGGCACGTAGGGCGCGTTGGCCACCAGGATCTTGACCCGCCCCCGCAGCGTCGTGGGTAGCGGTTCGTAGAGGTCGCCAACGTAGACCTGGCCACCGGAGCGGGCGATGTTGCGGCGCGCGCACCCTACCGCGGCGGGGTCGATGTCGACCGCGTACAACTCGACCCGGCCCAGCGCCGCGACCAGCGCGACCCCCACGGCGCCCGAGCCGCAACACAGGTCAACGACGGCAGCTCGCGGACCGCCGAGGGCAGCCGCCTGGTGGACGAGGAACTCGGTGCGGCGGCGGGGTACGAAGACCCTGGGGTCCACGGCTATCCGGAGGCCGCAGAACTCCGCCCAGCCGAGGACGTGTTCGAGAGGCAGGCCAGCGGCTCGCCGGGCCACCATGGCGGCGAGGGCAGCCGGAGTCCGTGCTTCGGAGATGAGCAAGCGCGCCTCGTCCTCGGCGAAGACACAGCCGGCAGAGCGGAGCCTGGTGACGACGACGGATCGAGGGCAAGCTGAGGGGGAAGCGGACACCAGAGAGAACCTTTCGGGATGCCGAAGGGAGCTCTCCGGTGTCACCTGTGCGGGGTGGACCGCACAGCGCGAGGTGAGAGCACCCTGCTTGAACCAGCGTTAATGGGTCTCACCTCCTCGGTATGTTCACTGCGGGGAACGGCCAACGTTACCTGAATCGGTCATCGTTGAGTAATTCCAGTGATGCCCCGGGGCGCCCGCGGTTCAGCCGCCTACGTGAACCACGGGGCGCCGCGCGAGGTCCTTCTCCGCTTCGCGGAGCACCTCCCGGGTGACCGGGGCGGTCTCCCCCCGGCCGAGCAGGACGTACTTCAGAAGGTGCGCGAGCGGGTTGCCCTCCGACCACTGGAAGTGCAGATGCGGGCGCACCCCGGTCTCGTCGCGGATCCGGAGCATGATCGCGGCGAGCGCGTTGGGAACCGCCGCGCTCTGCGTGCGCAGCACCCGGTACCCGTCGACGTCGATCCCGCGGATGTGCAACACCCGGGAGAATTCTGACGGGTCGGTCACATCGACCTCCAGGAAAGTGATGGAGGCGTGCGGTGGGATGGGGTTGAGCTCGCGCTGCTCCCGCTCCTTGTCCCGGTATTCCGCCAGGTCCCCCGCCTGGCGCTTGTTCGCGATGAGATGCAGCTCGCCGTGCTCGACGCAACCCCGGATGAACGCAGCGGCCAGGTCGTCGAATTCGATGTCGTCGGCGCGCAGCTCGGTCGCCCGGCTCAGCCGCGATACCAGGGAGATGAGGACCATTCCGGCGATGAACGCCAGCGAGATCACGATGCCGTCCGGCTTCTCGATGATGTTCGCCACCAGTGCGTAACCGAACAGCAGCGTGACCAGCCCGAAACCGGCGACCGCGGCAGGCCGGCGACGCCGCCGGGCCGACATGGTCACCGCGACCGCCGCCGACACCATCATGGCCAGGATGCCCGTCGCGTAGGCGCCGGCCTGGGCGTTCACGTCGGCGCGGAACAGGATAGTGATCACGATCGCGACCGTGGTGTAGACGAGCACGACCGGCCGCACCGCCCGGGACCACTCCGGGGCCATCCCGTAGCCGGGCAGGTAGCGCGGCACGATGTTGATCAGGCCGGCCATCGCGGATGCCCCGGCGAACCACAGGATGAGGATGGAACTCACGTCGTAGACCGTCCCGAAGGCGTCGCCCAGCGTCTCGTGCGCGAGATAGGCCAGGGCGCGACCGTTGGCCCGGCCGCCCTCCTTGAACTCCGCCGGCGGAATGAGGACGGTGGTGACGAAACTGATCGTGATGAGGTAACCGCTCATGATCAGGGCGGCGACGGTCAGCAGCTTGCGGGTGTTCGCGATCCGGTTACGCAGCCGTTCCTGCTCGTCCTGACCGTCGGCGCGGACCAGCGGCATCATGCTCACCCCGGTCTCGAACCCGGACAGGCCGAGCACCAGCAACGGGAAGGCCAGGAACGCCGTCAGGGCCACATGGGCCGGGTCTCCGCTGCTCAGCAGGGCCTCCAGCCACCGCTGCACCACCACCGGTTCGCCAATGCTGCGCACCAGCCCGGCCACCACGATCACCGCGTTCAACAGCAGGAACACCGCAACCAGCGGTACCGCCACTCTGACGGCCTCGCTGAAGCCGGCCAGGAACACCGCACCCAGCACCACCAGCAGGGCAACGGTGATCAGAACCTTGTGGTCGGTAAGGAACTCTGGGGCGAACTGGTTCTCCGCGACGTGCACGGCGGCGTCCGCCGACGACAGGGTGATCGTGACGAGCCAGGATGTCGCAACGAACCCGAGCAGCGTCAGCACGAAGAACTTCCCGCGCCAGAACGGCAACAGTCGCTCCAGCATGGCCACCGAACCCTGCCCGTTCGGGCTTTCCGCCGCCACCCGCCGGTACATCGGCAGCATCCCGAACAGGGTTAGCAGCACGATCAGTAGCGTGGCCAGCGGCGATATGGCCCCAGCGGCCAGCGCGGCGATGCCGGGCAGGTAACTCAAGGTGGAGAAGTAGTCCACCCCGGTCAGGCACATCACCTTCCACCACGCGTGCTCCTCGTGGTGTGCCTCTCTCGTCGCCGGCCCGGGGACAGACTCCACCCGGTGATGCAGCAACCACGCGGTGAGCCGGCGCGGTCGCGCGGCAGGCGGACGAGCGGCCGTGCTTGGCGGCGCTGGTGACGCCTGTTCGCGCGCTGTGCTCATCCCGCCATCCTCCCGCAGACTCCCTACGCCATCAGGTACCCAGCCCACTGGCTTCGCAGGCCCTCACCGCACGGCGAGGCGGCAAGTTATCCTGAGGTCGCGAGGAAACGGCTCGGTGCTGATCTCGCACGGCGTGCCGCCCGCCAGCCGTCTCGGCCAGCGTCTTGCATCTCCGGTTGCTGCTGCTGTCGCTCTGTCGGGTGAACCTGAATTGCGGCAGGCCAGCTCGATGTCAGCCAGGTCGACTGGACCCTCCGGCAGCCAGCTCGCCGAGGTGAGGACGGTCGTTCCGGGAATGCGCTGCTGCGCCGGATACAGCTCGGCGGCCAGATCGCCCAGCACGGCGCGGTGTCCAACACCACCGACCCCCGCGCGTGGAGCGTCGCCCTGGGGATGCCCGCCCCGTTCGCCGGCAGCGTGATCGCCCGCCTGTTCTCCGTGACCGAACTCCCCCGACGGGAGGGCTGAGCCGGCCGTCCGCTGTGGGGTTTGCGGTCATCCTCTGCTCGTCGAGGGGACTTGTCCTGTTCACTTCGGGTGCGCATCGTTTCGCCGCATGAATCCGTACATACGGGAAGACAAGGGGTCATGGTCCTCGTGTGCGGCATGCTGGCTGGCCGTCACCCGAGAGCGCCCGCGTCTGCGCAGGAAGTTTCAAGGCCATGACGCGCGGCTGCGCTGCTGGGTTCGCATCCTGCCTGCTTGTCCCCTGCTGGTTCCCGCGCGCTGATCCTGAGGAGTTGCTGGTGTACGCCCGTCGTCGCTTCCGTCCGTGGTATCTCGCTTTTCTGGGCGCAGTGGTCACCGCCAGCACCGTGGCCGCCACTGCACCAGCCGTTCCCGGACCGATGGTAGTCGCGCTGGCCGCAGATACCGGCCCGTGTGGCAGTACCGGTGTCCTGACCAACTCGACAACTTGCACTTACACCACGATCGGGTCGGACACGTTCACCGTGCCGGCTGGGGTGGACTCGGTGGTCGTCGACGTCCTCGGCGCCCAGGGCGGGCGGTATTTCATTGCGGGCGACGCTGCGCACGGCGGTTCGCCCGCCGGGGACATCCTGAGCACTAGCACGCCTGGGCGTGGGGGTGAGGCGGCGGGGACGCTGACGGGACTTACGACGGGGCAGGTTGTGCAGGTCGATGTGGCCGGTAAGGGAGCTGATGGCACGGCCGCGAGCCGATCCGGGGGCATGAGCAACGGTCCCTCCGGCGGGCGGGGTGCGCTGGGCGGCTTCGGTGGCTCCAACGGTGGTGTAGCCGGTGGCCCTGGGGACGCTAGTGGCGCTAATGGTGGGACGGCGTTGTTCGATGGGGGCAACGGATCTGGTGGCGGTGGCTCGTCGGATGTGCGGGTCGCCGCGAGTGGTTGCGCGGCGC
>CAXUFG010000208.1:0-3407 GCA_964250265.1 uncultured Pseudonocardiaceae bacterium
GGCCGGTCGCGGCGGCGGTGGCGGGGTGGGAGCAAGCCGGGCTGGCGCAGTGCCACCCATGATGATCTCGGCGAAGGTAGCCATCGCCTCGTCCAGCTGTGCGGTGTAGCGCATCTCGGATTCCTCGTTGGCCTTCCGGATCAGGCCGAACAGAGAGTCGACGTCGGGGCGATGGGCCAGCGCTCCATCCAGCGCCCCCAGCCGCTCGGTGACTGAGCCGAACCGGCCACCGACGCCCTCCTCCATCGCATCCAACCGGCTGGACAGCACGTCCAGCCGTTGGGTGAGGGACTCCAGGGCGCCCGCCAGCGATTCGTGCAGGCTCTTGTCGACCTCGTCCAGCCGGCTCCGGAAGCCGGTCTCGGTGGCGCCGAGCTGCTCTCGGATCGGCCCGTGCACGGCCGCGGGCAACCCGTCGACCCGGGTGTCGTGCCGGTCCAGGTGATGGTCTACATCGTCGATCCGTTTGTGCAGCCCAGCGATCCGGTCCTCCAGGCCGTCCATCCGGCCGGCGACGCCCTCAAAACGGCCTGCCATCCCGTCCAGACGCCCCCCGAGCTCGGCGAATGGCTTGGCCAGTTTGTCCACGATCGACTCGACGGCACGGCCCAACGCGGCGATCGCGCCGTCTTGAGCTTCGAGTTTCGACAGCACCTCATCGACCCGTTCGGCCAGCACGCTGACCTCGGTACGATCCGGCATCTCCGACAAGCGCTTGCGCACCGAGCCCAGCGACTCCAGGGGAGCCAACCGGGCGTGAATCTCGTCCAGCGCGTCGAAGATCTGCTGCTGCTCGCTGTCGCGGATCTCGGCTGCACGCACGAGCATGCTGCGCATCCGATCAAAGGATTGCGTCGATGCGGTGTTGTTCACGGGCTTGGCCTTCGCTAGGGGGCGGAGGGGATCGGCGGTGCGGGCGGATCCTAGCTATCCCGGTGAGCGTGGCCATAACCGGGAGACCACGCTGCCCGTGGGCCACCCCGATGGCTCAGTGCACGTGCAGACGGTCCTCGAAGGCCCCGATCAGGACCCGCCAGGCGGCCGCCTCGGTGTCGAAGGGAGGGCTGGGCGCCAGGCGGGTGGGATCCGGTCGTACCAGGAAGGAGACCAGCCAGCCCAGCGGTTCCGAGCTGGCCAGTGCCTTGTCGGCGGCGTCCGACCCGGCCCACTGTTCCGCGTCGGTGATCAGTTCGCCGGCCAGCTCAAGTTGCCCAGGGTCCACCGTTTCGGGACCCCCGGCGAGGTCATCAGCCAGGCCGGCTAGCACGTAGTTGTTGCCCTCATCGATCGCCACCGCCAGCTCGCGCTCCGCCGCCCGCTTGGTGACCTGCGGCCAGGTGGATACCGTGTCGAGATCGTGCCCCTCGGGATGCTCGAGTAGGTGGCGGGTCAGCGAGCGGGGCGAGGTGAAGGCGTCGATGCGGCCGTTGCGACCCAGGAATACCGGTGCGTCGTCGAGGTAACAGCGCAAGGAGTAGTGCTCGCCCAGATCACTGATGATCCGGATCGGGTCGATGCCGACCTCCGACCAGAACGCCAGCGCGGGATCGCCGTCGGACTTGGCGTCACCAGCTTCCGGATCCGACTGCTCCTCGTCGGCGGCCTCGGCCTCGGACAGTTCGGTCCTCGCGGCCTCCAGTGCTTCCGCTTCGACATCAGGACTGCGAATCATGCTGTCCACGGCGTCGATCACTTCGTCCCACCGTCCTGCGATCACCTCACACAACGCGTCCCAATGCCGCCCGCCCTCCCGGCCGCCGAAGGCCAGCGCGCCGCCCTCGAGCATGCTGAACCCGGGTGTCGACTTGAGCACGTCATGCACCAGGTCCAAGCCGCATACCTCGGCCAGGGAACGCACGATCGACACCACATCCGCGAGCTCACCGATCACCCAGGTGTCCGGCGTCTGCGCGACGAGCTCGGGCACCCCCACCAGGTCGTAACGGTTGGCCTCCCCGGGACGCAGGTCCGGCGCAGGCAGCCGCCTTACCAGCGGCCACGCCGGGTGGTCGACGAGGTCGTGCTCGCCGGCTGTGCGCACGAAGGCGGCCAGTGCCGCGACGTCGGTGAACGCGAACAGATTGTCGTCGTCTCCGAGGAATGCCTCCCATTCCTCGCCGTCCTCACGCCAGCGGGGTGCCCACAGTGTCACCAGGTCACCCGCGGTCACCGACAGCTCGATCGGCACAATGTCCGCACTCATTCGATGCAGCGTAGCTGCATCGAATGAGTGCTCGTGAGTGGCGGGGGGGGGGGGGGGGGGGGGGGGGGGCGCCCCCCCCCCCCCCCCCCCCCCCCCCCCCCCCCCCCCCCCCGCCACTCACGAGCGCCAACCTGCAAGGTTGGCGCCAATAGCGGCCTCGAAGAACTCACCCGGCGGCACCGCCCCCGCCGGGATCGCGCCGCGGAGCTCCAGGGACACCAGGCCGTGCACGTTTGCCCACAGCGCGGTGGCGATGAGACCGGGGTCGGCGTCGACCAGGAGTCCTGCCGCAATCGCCTTGCGCACCGTGTCGAGCAGCGGGGCGAAGGTGGCTTCGGCGTGCGCGTAATCGTCCGAGGTGGGCTCGAAACCGGGTACTGGCGATCCGAACATCACCGCATACAGGTGGGGGTCGGCCAGCGCGCTCGCCCGGTAGGCGTGGCCGAGCGCGAGGAGGTCGCTCAGCGGGTCATCCGAGGGTGTCACCGTGTCCAGATGGGCGGCGAAGCGGGTGAACGCCTCGATGAACAGTTCCCGCAGGATCCCCGGCTTGCCGCCGAACAGGGCGTAGACCGCACTGGTCGAGGTGCCCGATTCGGCGGCCAACCTGCGTAGGCTCAATGCGCCCGGACCCTCGGAGGTGAGGAGGGCGCCCGCGGTGTCGAGCAGGCGCATCCGCAGCGCATCGTCGTGCAGTTTCGGTCGGGCCACCCGACAAGAATATCGCGAACAGCGTTCTATAACAGTGTTTGAGACGCCGGGAGGCCTTCATGAGCCGTTCGTCTGATCGTGGCGAGCCGTGGGCGATCCGCCGTGCCGGTGACGGCGGGCACGCCGTGGTGATCGGCGGCGGGATGGCCGGTCTGCTGGCGGCGCGGGTTCTCGCCAGCCACTTCGACCGGGTGACGCTGGTGGAGCGTGACCGGTTACCGGACGACCTGCATGCCCGCAAGGGTGTCCCGCAGGGGCGCATGCCGCACGCGATGCTGGCCCGAGGTCAGCGGATCATGGAGCGACTGTTCCCCGGTTACGGCCGCGACCTCGAGGCAGCTGGTGCGGTGCCGTTGACCATGCCCACCGACGTGCTGATCCTCACCCCGGTCGGTTGGCTGGACCGGCGGGCGACCGGGTGGCCCTTCGTCTCGGCCAGCCGACCCCGCGGGCGGGGGGGGTTTGGCCCGCGGCGGGGGGCGCGGGCGGGGGG
>CAXUFG010000208.1:3417-9688 GCA_964250265.1 uncultured Pseudonocardiaceae bacterium
CTCTTCGAGGGGATATTGCGCCGGCGGCTGCGCGAGCTGCCGGGCTTGACGATCCTCCAGCGCCACGAGGTGACCTCGCTGCTCACCTCACCGGACCGCCGGGAGGTCACCGGCGCGGCGCTCCGCGCGCTCGATGACCCTGGTGGCGCCCGCGAGCTGGCCGCCGCCCTGGTGGTCGACGCCAGCGGCCGTGGCTCTCGCGCTCCCGTCTGGCTCTCCGAAGCCGGCTACCCGACGCCCACGACGGCACACGTCGACCCGGACATCGGGTACGGCTCCCGGATCTACCGCATCCCGGAGGGTTTCCGCGCGGACTGGCAGATGGTGATGGTCACCTCGCAGCCGCCCTCGATGCCGCGCTCCGGCTACCTCCTGCCGATCGAGGACGGCCAGTGGATCGTTGGCCTGATGGGCGCCGCCGGTCAGCACCCACCGACCGACGAGGACGGCTTCGCCGCCTTTGCCCGCAGCCTGCGACACCCGATCATCGCCGACGCGCTCGCGATGGCCGAGCCGGTGACCCCGATCCGCGCCTACCGCGGCACCGCCAACCGGCTGCTCCGCTACGAGCGCATGGCACGGCGTCCAGAGCGGTTCGTCGTCCTGGGTGACGCGGTGTGTGCGTTCAACCCGCTCTACGGTCAGGGCATGACCACCGCGGCCATCGCCGCCGAGACCCTGGACGCCTGCCTGCGGGCACAGCGAGCTCAGCGCCCCACCGGCAACCTCGACGGGCTGGCCGGACGTTTCCAGCGGCGGCTGGCGCGCCGCAACGTTGAACCGTGGATGCTCTCGACCGGGGAAGATCTGCGCTTCCCGACCACCACCGGCAAGAACGTGGGCCCTGCGATGCGGCTGTTGCACCGCTACCTCGACCGTTTGCTACCCGTGGCCATCCGCGACCTGCGCATCGCCGAGACCTATCTCCAGGTGTACGGCATGCTGGAGCGACCGGCGGCGCTATTCGCCCCACGGATCCTGGCCGCCGCCGCCCGAGCCAGGCGCGGTGATCTCAGTACGTCGTCGAGCTCCGCGCCGCCTGCTCGGCCGCTGGCGCGGGTCTGGTGAGAGGACCAGCCACCGTGGCACCCACCGATGGGTTGGTCCCGGTCGTCGAGGACGCCGTCATCGTCTGCGGGGTTCGGAGCCCATACCTGCACGCCGGGCCGGTCGATGCGGATGAGGCGGTCGTGTTCGTGCACGGCAATCCGGGCCCGGCGGCCGGCTGGCGGCGCCTGGTTGCCCGCACCGGGGCGTTCGCCCGCGCGGTCGCCCCTGACTTACCCGGCTATGGCGGGGCCGACAAGCCTGATCGCTTTGATTACACCGTCGACGGGTATGCCCGCCATCTCGGCGGGATCCTCGGGACGCTGAGCATCCGCCGCGCCCACCTGGTGCTGCATGACTTCGGCGGCCCGTGGGGCTTGACGTGGGCGGCCGAGCACCCGGATCGCTTCGCCAGCGTGACCTTGGTCAACTGCGGTGTGCTACCCGGCTACCGCTGGCACTACCTGGCTCGCAGCTGGCGCATCCTGGTGCTGGGTGAGGCCGTCATGCGGACGGGCACGTTGCCGGCGATGCGGCTGCTGCTACGCCCCGGCAACCCTCGCGGGCTGCCCCGAGACGTCGTCGAGCGGATGTACCGGGACTACCAGAACCCTGCCGTTCAACTCGCCGTGCTGCGCCTGTACCGCGCCACCGACGACCGTGCCGTCTCCTTGGTATATCTGCAGTCCCGGTTGCGCTCGCTCGATCGGCCGGCGCTGGTGGTGTGGGGTGCCCACGACCCTTACCTGCCCGTTCGTTACGCGGAACGGCAGCGTGAGACCTTTCCGCGCGCGGAGGTCGTCGTTCTGCCCGACAGCGGTCACTGGCCGATGATCGACAACCCGATCGCGATCGAACAACCCGTGCTGCGGTTCCTCAAAGGGCTGTTTAGTTGAATACCAGTAGCGTGCTGAGCAGGATGACTGGGGACGTCATCGCGGCCTGACTCGCCAAAGATCACCGGCCACTCGTCGGAACGTGGGTCACCGTGAGGCCGAACTGTGTTGTTGCGGTACGCGCCAGGCGGCCGTCCGTGGTGACGAGCGGGCATCGCAGGCTTCCAGCGAGGGCGGCGTAGAGCGCGTCGTTGCCGGACATCGCATTGACGAATCGGCGGGCCGTGGCGAGCAGCTCCCGGCAGGGAATCCGTTCGATCGGAGCGTCATAGAGCAGCGCCAGGCGCTCGTCGAGCTCTGTCGGCTGAAGTGCACCGCCCCGTTCGGCGCGGACTAGTCGATGGAACACCTCGGCATCCAGCAGGTCGGGGGCTATCGTGTCCTTGAGCAGCGACTCCACGGCCAACCCGGACGTCGAGCGCATGAGCACCTCGAGAAACGCGCTCGCGTCGATCACGATCACGATTGGCGCTGTTCCGGTAACGGCTCGATGTTGCGCGCGGCACGATCTGCCTGGACGAGGTCGGCGGCGGGTGCACCGAGATCGAGCGGCTCGAGCCGACGAAGGCGCGCCAGCCACTCGGTCGCGGGCGGGCGTTGCTGGTCGTTTCGGATCAGGCGCAGCAGATAATCACGAATGCTCAGCCCGTCCAGATCGGCACGGCGTCGTAGCTCGCGGTGCAGGTCGTCCGGCACGTCTTTCACCTGTAAGGTTGCCATGAGCATGATGTTAGCATGCTTTTTGCACCCATTCATGCGACTGGCTACACGATTGGGCACGGTCCAGTGGCAGAGCACGACCAATCGCTGTCCAAAGGCGCCTGGTTATCGTCGCGGTGTTGATCAACTGCCCAGGCTGGGAGTTGCAGCAGCCAGGGCTTCTGCTGGCAGACGTCGGCGAACACCTTGAGGACGGGCGGCTGCCAGTGCTCGCGGGCGGCCAGGCTGGCGGCCCGCCCCCCGCCGTCTCGCAGCGCGTGCGAGGCCTTCGCGGTGTGGGCCGAACTGCCAGCTCAACACTCCTTCCGGGGCATCCGGGTGCAGCGGTTCCCCGTTCCACGGAGCGAGTTCAAGGGTGGCTCGCACCTCGCGCCAGACCCGTTGTCCTTCAGCGGGTAAGGCGTCGAGCTGGGCTTGGGTGTGCTTGTCGATGGTGAGCTGGTACACCCTAGCTACAGGCCGGCTTTGGCGCGCGTGACCGGCAACGGTTCGTCCTCTGGCACCGGCTCACCGGTACGCAGCTCGGCTACCCGGCGGGCCACCCGCCGGAAGTTGTCCCGGTCAGCCTGCAACGCCGCAATGCGCCGCCACCGCTCGAGTGTCTCGAACAGCGCGGTCAGCTCTAGGGCCTCGCGCGCTTCATCCAGCGCCGCGGCGTACGCTGCATCGAACGCGCCCCGGTCCTCAGGCAGCAACGCGTCCCGAATGTGGCTCGGCGAGGCACCATACGCCAGCGGGTGCTGCTGTGGTTGCTCGCCGGCGACGCCGGCCGTGGTCACGGCCATCACAATAGCCGCTCACACCGACACCTCTGTTCAACCGCGAGCAAGCGCGTCCCCTGCTCGGCCATCCACCGCTCGAACACCGCATGGTCCGGCTTCGCCGCGGGCTTAAGGTGTGCGCATGGCGTCACCTGCCTCGCTACCACCGAACGCGGAGCCAGTGCCGACCCTGCTCTCGCCACATACCCCGCGCGCGATCCGGGACGATCTTGTCGATGCGGAACGGGCGGAGTTCGAACAGCGCTACGCTGTGATCAAATCCGGGTGATCAGCTCACGCAGCAGCTCGCCCATCCGCTCCGCGGCAGCAGCGGCGGCGGCGAGCATGTCAGCGACGTCCAACGGAGCCGCCACCAGCCCGGCGGCGAGGTTGGTGACCAGCGAAATCCCCAGCACCTCGACGCCCTCGACCCGCGCGGCGATGGCCTCCAGCACGGTGGACATTCCCACCAGATCAGCGCCCATCGTGCGCAACATGCGAATCTCCGCCGGCGTCTCGAAGTGCGGGCCGGGTACTCCGGCGTAGACGCCCTCCACCAACGTCGGGTCGATCTCCTTGGCCAGTGCCCGCAACCGGGGGGAGTAGGTGTCGGTGAGGTCGACATACCGCGGCCCGACCAGTGGGGACGTGGCGGTGAGGTTGAGGTGGTCGGAGATCAGCACTGGCTGGCCGACGTCGAGGCCCTCGGCGATACCGCCGACGGCGTTGGTGAGTACGACGACCCGCACCCCCGCCGCGCACGCGGTCCGCACCCCGTGCACCACCTGCGCCACGCCGTGACCTTCATAGAGGTGCGTGCGGCCGAGTAGCACCAGGATGCGTCGATCACCCAGCTGCACCGACCGGAGTGTCCCGGCGTGCCCGATGACCTGTGGGGTGGCGAATCCGGGCAGCGCGGTGAAGGGGATCTCGATACTCGGAGCGCCCAGTGCATCAGCTGCGGGGTGCCAGCCGCTGCCCAGCACCACGGCGATGTCGTGTGTGGGGGCCCCGGTGCGCTCGGCGAGTGCCACAGCTGCATCTCGGGCGATCTGTGCCGGGTCAGTCACGGTCGGCAGCCTAGCTAGGGGTCTATGGGTTGGCCGCGAATGCCGCCACTACCGGCTCGAACAGTTTCGTGCGCCCGGCGGCCTCGCGTTCGGTGGGCACGGTGACGGAGACTACCCACAGATCCGGGGCTCCCGGCATCATCCGCAGGTAGGTGGTGCGGCGCAGCTCGCCGCCCTCCTGGGTCCGGACGGTGGCCTCCAGAATGCCGCCGGACATTCGCTGCCGCTGGGTCTCCACGAGTTGCGGCAGGCCCTGTGCCAGTAGGCGAAGGTAGGTGGTCAGATACTGGTCGATACCGCCAGGTAGCGCACCGGTGACCCGCTCGATGGCGATGACCTCCGAGCCGTCTGGTGAGACGAAACGCATCACGGTGCCGGCGTTGGTGCCGAGCGTGCGCTGCTCGCGGAACTCCGGCCAGCCCTGCGGAATGCTGACGGTGAACTGGGCCGGCCGGGTGCCATCCGGCTCGCTGACCTGGAGTACCCGGGGAGTGAGGATCAGCTCGCCGGGGCTGCCGCCGGGTGCGGCTGGGACCCCCAGGTGGGGCAGCGCGGGCTGGCCGGTGACGATCCGCGCTGCCCCGAAACCGGTCACCGCGGTGCCGAGAAACAGCAGCACAGCCAGCGCCCACAGGAGCGGCCTTCCGCCGGCGCCGGTGCGCTTGCTCCGGTGCGTCGTAGCGGGAGTGTCCGGGGTGAAGGGCAGCGGGCCCGGGTCCGCTGCGAGCTGCCCGCTGCGCCGGTCGGGCATCTCAAGAGGTCCGGTCGCTTCTGTCGCGCTGGCGACCGGGACGGGACGGGCCTCGAGTCGGGGTCTGGCGGTCTGGGGGTTGACGGACTGGGAGTTGCCGGACTGGGCCGGTTCCGGGGAGGCGCCCAGCAACTCGCGTACCCGTGACAGCGGCATCCGGCGGGCTGGATCTTTGACCATCAGGCCGCCGATCACCTCGGCAAGCGGCCCGGAACACGACGTCGTGGGCACCTCGTCCTGCACCACTGCAGCGACTGTCGCCATCGCGGTCCCCGCGTCGTAAGGGGGCCTGCCTTCCACCGCGGCGAACAGCGTCGCGCCCAGCCCCCACAGATCTGAGGCCGGGTTGACCGGCCCACCGGACGCGATCTCGGGAGCGATGTAAGCGGGCGAGCCGAGCATCAGACCCGTCGCGGTCAACGTCCGATCGGCCGGGTTGCGAGCAATCCCGAAGTCGGTGAGCTTGATCCGACCGTCATGGGCGACCAGCACATTGCCCGGCTTGACGTCCCGATGGGTGATCCCCGCTGCGTGCGCAGCCTGCAACGCGGCCGCCACCGCGGCCCCGATGGCAACCACCTGCTGCGGCGGCAACGGACCATCGCGCGTCAGCTCCGCGAGGCTGCGGGAGGCCACCAACTCCATCACCACAAACGGCGCAGAGCCTTCCCGGGCCACGTCGTAAAGGGTCACCACATTGGGGTGCGACAGCGCGGCGATCGCCCTGGCCTCCCGCATCGCACGCTCGCGCAACGCGTCCGCCTCGGCATCCGGGATGCCCAGTGGCAGCAGCACCTCCTTGATCGCGACCGGCCGCCCGAGCACCTCGTCGTGGGCCGACCACACCGTGCCCATGGTGCCCCGGCCCAGCACCGCGTCGAGCCGGTAGCGGCCAGCCACCAGCCGGGGCTCGGGGTTGGTCACGGCCCCCATGATGCCTGGCCCGGCGCCCGCCACATCGTCGTCCCCGCCCGGGTATGAATACAGAGGTGATGGCGGAGTCTGGGTTCGAGGTCAAGCCGGTGT
>CAXUFG010000209.1:0-9588 GCA_964250265.1 uncultured Pseudonocardiaceae bacterium
CGGATGCGGTGCGGGGGGTGTCGGGGGTGTACACGACGGCGCCGTGGGGGGGCGTGCCGCAGAACGAGTTCCTCAACGCCGTCTTGCTGGTCGACGACCCGGACGCAGACGCGCAGGAGTGGCTACGCCGTGGGCAGTCATGTGAGCAGGCCGCGCAGCGCACCCGCACGCTCCGGTGGGGTCCGCGCACTTTGGACGTCGATGTGATCGACGTGGAGCAGACCCGCCGGGTCGATCCGCACCTGACCCTGCCGCACCCCCGGGCCCACGAGCGCGCTTTCGTGCTGGTGCCCTGGCTGGACGTGGCGCCGGGCGCGGTGCTCGTCGGCCACGGCGCGGTGGCCGAGTTGGTCGCGGCGCTGCCGGCGGCGCAGCGACGGAGTGTGCAGCGGCGTCCCGACCTGATGCTGGCCGCACCGTGACCTTCACCCGAGCGCGGGACCTGCTCGCTGCCGCCGCTATCGCGGCCGTGCTGGTGAACCTGCTGCTCCAACTGTCCTACGGTGATCTGCCTACCTTGCCGCAACCGGCCGGCACCACGCTGCTTATCTTCGCGATCGCTGAGGTGGTGCTGGGGAACACGCTGCGGGCGCGGATCCAGCAGCGCCCGGGGAGCCGGCCGGTGCAGGCGCTCACCGCGGCGAAGGCGGTCGTGCTGGCCAAGGCGTCCTCGCTGGCCGGTGCCATCACCGGCGGAGCCTGGCTGGGCGTCCTTGGCTACGTGCTGCCGCGGCGGCCCGAATTGGCCTCCGCCGCATCGGACACGATCACGGCCTCGGTAGGCGCTGCCTGCGCAGCAGCGCTGGTGGCCGCCGCGCTGTGGTTGGAGCACTGCTGCCGAACCCCGGACGACGGCGAGGAGTGATCAGCTCTCCCGTTCCCGAGCTCAACAACAGAGCTTTTTGATCATGCGCTGACAGCTCCACTGTTGAGTTCGGGAAGCTCAGAGCGAATCCGACTCCTTCCGGAGATCTAAGCGCCACGATGACGTGGTGCGTGGTCTCCTCCCAGCAGGTGGCTGCACGCGAAGACGCCGGTAAAGGTGCGCAATGGCCTGGTGACCGCCCGGCACCCGCTCGCCGCTGCGGCGGGCGTCGATGTGCTGCGCCGGGGCGGCAATGCATTGGACGCGGGGTAAACCCGGAGCTGTTGGCGTTGTTGGCGCTACGGCGGGCATCCGGCGGTGGGGTGGCGAAGTCGGGTGATCATTACTTCACGTGGGGCCATCCGACAACGGCCACCAACCAGCCCGTGACGATTTCGACTCCTCCCTGTTGTCGCCCGATAGCTGCCCGTCACCGCTCCAAGGTCCACTTTGGGGCCGCGAGGCGGTACGGTGTCCGCCATGACCGCGGCCACCGTGCACCCGTTTCGGCGCGGGAGCTGCCGGGTTCTGATGATGAGCACTGTCGTCGCAGCCGCCGCGGCGGGCGGTGTGCTCGCGGTGGGGACCCAGGATGCTCGCCTGCTGAGGCTGGGTCTGGTCGCGGGGGGGGGGGCGGGGTTGGTCGCTGCTTTCGCCGGGGCGCTGTGGCGCCGCGAGGCGCGCTCGAGCGCCGACCATGCCGATCACTTGCGGTCGACCTACCAGCTCGAGCTGGAACGCGAGGTGGCCGCCAGGCGTGAACATGCGCTGACCGTCGAACGCGAGCTGCGCGAGCAGGCTGAGCTCACGCGGCGGCGCGAGATCGTCGAGTTACACGCCGAGCTTGCCGCCATGCGGGCCAATCTCGAACATCTCGGCGGCACTCCACTGGTGGAGCGGGTCACGCTGCGGGCCGAGTCCACCCGGTTGCTCCCGCTTCCCGCCCCGCCCCGGAATGCCGATGCCAGCCCTACGTCGGCGCAGGTCCTCCCGGTGGCGCGGAGCAGCACCGGGACGCGTTTCGGTCCCGACTTCGCACCGGTCTGGAACTCTGGGGTCTCCAGCGAAGGACGCTCGCCCGCGCGGGGCAGGCACGGTATGCCTATTCAGGAATGGCCCGAATCACGGGTCAACCGAAGCAGTGCCCTGCCGGCGCAAGAAGGGACGCCGCCGGCGCCGGCCAGGCAGGCACAGGGCCAGCGGACGGTAGACGACTTGATCGCCGCTCACGGGGGGATAGCGCCTACCGCCCGGCGCAGGCGCAACCACGCCTGACGCCTTGCCTCGCCGTTTCGATCAGGCGAGGCCTAAGCTGCGTCGCCATGACCGGGTTCAGGTCGGCTACCCCAGAGCTGACAAGCGCCCCTGAGCGGGGCGCAGCGGCGCTGTTGCGGGCGGTGCTGCGCCTGGTCGCATTGGCCCTCCCGGTTCTCGTCGCGCTCGGCCTGATCGGTACCACCATCGGTGGTACCGCCATGCTGGTCGGCACGATGGCAGCGGCGCTACCGGTACTGCCGGTCGTCGCGGCTTTCCTGTGGGTGGATCGCTGGGAGCCCGAGCCATCGCAGCTGCTGCTCGCCGCGTTCCTGTGGGGCGCGGGGATTTCAGTGCTCGGCGCAGCCCTCATCAATGACGCCTCGACAGCGATCGGGGAGCAGCTGCTCGGCACCGGCGGGGGTGATCTGGCTGCGGCGGTGATCTCCGCACCGATCGCTGAGGAGGCGCTCAAGGGCGCATTCCTGGTCGGCCTGTTATGGCTGCGCCGGCGTGAGTTCGACGGGATCGTGGACGGGGTCGTCTACGCGGGTCTGGTCGCAGCCGGCTTCGCGTTCACCGAGAACGTCCTCTATTTCGGGCGCGCTTTCGCCCTGGACGGGCTGGCCGGCGACGGCCGGAGTGTGGCCATCGTCTTCCTGCTGCGCGGTGTGCTCGCACCGTTCGCGCATCCGGTGTTCACCGCGATGACCGGGATCGCCGTGGGGCTCGTGGCCCGCCGCCGCAACCAGCTGCTTGTGCATCGTGTCGGCTTTATCGGGGCCGGCTATTGCGGCGCGGTCGGGCTGCATGCGCTGTGGAACGCCTCTGCCGGTCTCGGTTACCTGCCGGCCTTCTACGGAGTGATCATGGTCCCGCTGTTCGGCGCCCTGATCACGATGGTGGTGTGGCAACACCGGCGGGAGCAGCGGATGGTCTCCGCCGCGCTGCCGGGGTTCGCGACTGCGGGCTGGATCGCCCCCAGCGAGGTTCCGCTGCTGGCCAGCCAGATAGGTCGGCGGGGTTGGCGCTCCGAGGTACGCCGTCGGGCGGGAGACTCGGCTGCCAGCGCGGTGCGCGACTACCAGAATGCGGTCACCGAAGCCGCCTTCCTCTCCGACCGGGTGGGACGCGGCACGGCCAGCCCGGACACCCGACGGTGGCACCACGAGGCGGTGGCGGAGTTGATCGCCGCCCGGGACCGGGCCGTGAGCGCACCGGATCAGCAGCGGGAGGGGTGAATGTGGCAGTGAAGCTGCTCACCACGACCGGCGCCGGTGACGCCGGCGGGGATAACCTGCGAGGAGTCCGGTACCTGCGGCCAGCGCGGGACTGGAACACTGGAGGACGGCGATGGCAACGAAGCCGCAGTCGGGGGCGGCTGCGCCCGATGCCGGTGTAGAGCGCAGCGGCGCGGTTCATCGCCCTGCCCGGCTGGCCGTAGGCGTCGTCTCCGCTGGCCGGGTCGGGTCGGTGCTGGGCTCCGCTCTTTCCGGCGCCGGACACGTCGTGGTCGGGGTCAGCGCGGTGTCCCGATCATCGCTGCGCCGCGCCGCGGACCTGCTGCCCGAGGCACCCGTGTTGCCACCCGATGACGTGGTGCGCCGCTCGGATCTGGTTCTGCTCGCCGTCCCTGACGACGTGCTGGGAGACCTGGTTGCCGGGCTCTCCGCGACCGGCGCGTTCCGAGCTGGTCAGATCGTGGTGCACACCAGCGGTTCCCGGGGCGTGGACGTGCTGGCGCCGGCGATCGCGCTCGGAGTCCTCCCGCTGGCCCTGCACCCCGCCATGACCTTCACCGGCCGCGCCGAGGACACCGCGCGGCTCGCGGGGGCCTGTGTCGGCGTCACCGTCGCCGACGAGACCGGCTGGAGTGTCGGGGAAGCGCTGGTGCTGGAGATGGGTGCCGAGCCGGTGCGCGTGCCGCCCGAGGCCCGTGCGCTGTACCACGCGGCACTGGCGCACGGCGCCAACCACCTGGCCACCCTGGTGCGCGACGCGGTGGACACCCTGGAACACGCCGGAGTGGTGCCCGCGGAACGGCTGCTCGGCCCGCTGCTGGAGGCGGCGCTGGACAACACACTGCGCCACGGCGACCGTGCCTTGACCGGACCGGTGGCCCGCGGCGACCTCGACACCGTCCGGCTGCACCTGCGGGTGCTCGCGGAGTCCGCCCCGGAGCTGCTCGCTGCCTACCGCACGCAGGCGAGCCGGACCGCCGATCGGGCCGAAGCAGCCGGGTTGCTGGCACCGGCGGCCGCCACCCAGATCCGGGAGACGCTGCAGGGGCCACGGTGCGGAGCCTGACGGTCTACGACGAGCCCGCGGCGCTGTCCGCGGTAATCCGGACGCTGCGCCAGGCTGGACGTCCGGTGGCACTGGTCCCGACGATGGGAGCGCTGCACGCCGGCCACCGGGCCGTGATCCAGGCCGCCAGGGCCATCCCGGAGGTGGCCACGGTGGTGTCGATCTTCGTCAATCCGCTGCAGTTCGATTCGCGGCTCGACCTCGACCGGTACCCCCGCCAACTCGAGGCAGATCTCGCCGTGTGCCGCGACGAAGGCGTGGGACTGGTGTTCGCGCCCACCGTCGGGAGGATGTACCCGCCAGGGTCCGGCACGACGGTGGTGCCCGGGGCGCTGGGCGCCGAGTTGGAGGGCGCCAGCCGGCCGGGTCACTTCGTCGGCGTGCTCACCGTCGTGGCCAAACTCTTCGGGATCGTCACGCCCGATCGTGCATTCTTCGGTGAGAAGGACTACCAGCAGCTCGTGCTGATCCAGCGGATGGTGGCCGACCTGCGGATGGACGTGCAGGTGATCGGAGTGCCCACGGTGCGAGAGCTCGATGGGCTCGCGCTGTCCTCCCGCAACATCCACCTGGATGCGCAAGCTCGGGCCGCCGCGGCCGCGCTCCCCGCGGCCCTGGCTGCCGGAGCGCAGGCCGGTGTGCATGGCCCCGAGGCGGTCCTTGCCGCCGCCAACGATGCGCTGTGTGGACGACCTGGCGTGGCGCTGGACTACCTGGCACTGCGCGATCCTGCGCTCGGTCCCGCCCCGCAGCGGGGACCGGCCCGGCTGCTACTCGCCGCCACCGTCGGGACCACCCGACTGATTGACAACGTGTGCGTGCATCTGGGGTTCGCACCCGGCCCGGACGGACGAGGAGGCCTGTGATGCTCAGGACGATGCTGAAGTCCAAGATCCACCGGGCTACCGTCACGCAGTCGGATCTGCACTACGTGGGGTCGGTGACCGTGGACGAAAACCTCATGGACGCTGCCGATCTGCTTGCCGGTGAGCGAGTCGCGATCGTGGATATCACCAACGGCGCCCGGCTGGAGACCTACGTCATCCCTGGTGCCCGCTCCAGTGGCGTGATCGGGATCAATGGCGCTGCCGCACATCTGGTGGCACCCGGGGACCTGGTCATTCTCATCGCCTACGGCACCATGGACGAGGCGGAGTCACGGCACTACCGCCCCCGGGTGGTGTTCGTCGACGCCGACAACCGGATCGTGCACCAGGGCAGCGACCCGGCGCATGCCCAGGCCGGCGGTTCTCTGATTGCCGGCTCGGCCGGCGAGACGCGAAGCTGAGCAGGTGCTGCTCACCGTAGATATCGGCAATACCAACATCGTCCTCGGGCTTTTCAGTGATCATCGTGGGGGCAATAGCCCGGACGCCACCTTGCTGCACGACTGGCGGATGCGCACCGACTCCAGGATGACCGCCGACGAGATGGCATTGACCTTCCGGGGGCTGCTCGGGGAGTACGTCGACAAGATCATGGGTATCGCTGCGCTGTCCACAGTTCCCGCCGTGCTGCGGGAGCTGCGGGTGATGGTGGACCGCTACTGGCCGCAGCTACCCCGAGTGATCGTGGAGCCCGGGGTGCGCACCGGAGTGCCGTTATTGTGCGACAACCCCCGCGAGGTAGGCGCCGACCGGATCGTCAACACGCTGGCCGCCTACACCCTCTACGGGGGCCCGGCGATCGTGGTGGACTTCGGTACCTCCACCAACTTCGACGTCGTCAGCGCGCGTGGGGAGTTCCTCGGCGGTGCGCTGGCTCCCGGTGTCGAGATCTCCATCGATGCGCTCGCCACCCGGGCGGCGCAACTGGTGAAGGTACAGCTCGTCCGGCCCCGGTCGGTGATCGGCAAGAGCACCGTGGAAGCCCTGCAGTCCGGATTGCTGTTCGGCTTCGCGGGCCAGGTCGACGGGCTGGTCCGCCGCATCGCCACGGAGCTTGCCCCGGGCGCCGAGAGCGCGGTAGTGGTGATCGCGACCGGCGGTCTAGCCCCCTTGCTGATCGCCGAGTCGCAAACCATCACCCACCACGCCCCCCACCTCACCCTGCGCGGACTGCGCATGGTCTACGACCGCAACATCCCCTAATCCCGTCCACCAGCGCGACGTGCATGGATGCTCAACGTGGTCGAGAGGCGGATCCTTGTTGCGTTTGGACACCGTCAGGTGCGGCGGGTGGTTCGGAGCACCAGAGTTTGCATCGGTAGCTCGAAAGCGCCATCGCTGGTGGCGGGGTGCTGTTCGAGGAACCGGCGAATCGCTCCGAATGCAGCGGTCCGCTGCTCGGGCGAGCTGATGAGCGCCCATGAGTGGGTCGATACGTTCTCCAGCAGTGATTCGGTGGTACGCGGCCAGCGCCAGCGAAACCGACGCTGCTGCGGCCCGCTGAAAGCGGGGTGTTCGGGCATATCGGCGAAGCCACGGCCGACACTTCCCACCGATCGCGTAGCCTGAGCTGCCTCGGTCAGCTCTGCCACCCAGGCCACCGAGTCGTCCTCGACGTTGCCGAGCACGGCCAATACGCCACCCGGTCGCAATACTCGGGCAATCTCGCCCAGCGCCCGCTCCAGGTCGAACCAGTGGAAGGCCTGGCCGACCAGGACCGCGTTCAGCGCACCGTCGTCTGCGGGAATCTGCTCTGCCGAGCCAGGACGGACGGCGATCTGTGGCAGCCCCCGGCGCAGTTCCGCACGCATCCTGGCGTCCGGTTCGACGGCGAGCAGTGACGCCGCGGGTATTCCACATCGCAGTATCGCCTCGGTGAGCTTGCCAGTGCCAGCAGCGAGATCGAGAATTCGCGCGCTGTTTGGTAGCGATTCCAAAGCCCACGTCACCGCCTCATCCGGGTAGCCCGGCCGGTGCAATGTGTACCTGGCGGCCACGGAACCGAAAGAAAGGGCGCGACGCGCCGGTAGCTCGTCCACGTCAGGAGACGGTACCGGCGATCAACGTGAATCCAGCGAATCACTAGGTTATCCCAGGGAGGACCCCAGCGATCCCCTGATGACGACCTGCCTGACCAGATGGGGTGCGCCGTCAGAAGCGGGAGCGGATGCCGGCTTCCGGGCGGGATCCGCACCCCCCGTCGAGGAGCCTCGTACCCGGACTCTCATGAAGGTTCGGGAGGCTTACCCCGGGCCGCGCCGGACGGGATCCCCGGTGAGCAGGTATCCGTGAGCGGTCGAGTTGTTTTCCTGCGCAATACCGGCACGTTGTGCTTTGCCAGCCTGCGGGAGGTGAGGAACCGAACCGCAGGCCATGCTCAGCCTGGCCGACGTGGGTGGTGCACTCTCCCCGTCCGGAGATGACGAGGCCATGCCCCTCCATCGGGACTTCCTGACGGTGATGGCGTATGGAATGCCGCCAAGTGGCGGCATGGGAATGGGATCGACCGGCTGCTCATGGCGCTCACCGGTTCGGGTATCCGCGAGAGGATCGACGTTTCCGCTGGTAAGACCACAATGAGTCCACTCCAGCGGTGGGTCGATTTCGCAATTTTCTCGGAAATGGGCTAACCTTCCGTTGTCGTTGTGGAGTCGTCGCGCGATGGCTCCGTCCACCACGTCCCTGAGGGAGGACGACGCGCATGGCGCAGAAGGTCACCGTTACCTTGGTCGATGACCTCGACGGAGGTACCGCCGAAGAGACCGTTGAGTTTGGTATCGACGGTGTGGCTTACGAGATTGATCTGTCGGCGGGTAACGCTGGGAAGCTGCGTGACTCGCTGGCTGACTATGTCAGCAACGCTCGGAAGGCGGGCGGGCGTCGCAAGGCCGCAGGTCCAGTTCGTCGGACCAGTAGCGGTGGTCGGGCATCAGTAGATCGTGAGCAGAACGCCGCGATCCGTGAGTGGGCCCGCAAGAACGGTTTCAACGTCTCAGACCGTGGCCGTATCCCGGCTGAGGTATTGGACGCTTACCACAAGGGAAACTAAGGACGGTATGCACCGGTGCCGCCCAGGTAGGACGGCACCGGTGTGTTGCACCCGGATCAGTCAGTATGGTCAGCGCGACCTGGAATGAGCGCATCAGCCATCGCTGCGTCGGGCTTCTTGAGGACCCGTACGCCATAGACGAAGGTGAGCGCGCCCCCGAGGTAGCCCCCAGCCAACAGCAATATCCAAGAGATGACCCCGAGGGTCAAAGCCGAAGTAATGATCTTGCCGTCATAGTACCCGGCCAACTGTAACCGGAACGTTCCGGCGAACATGCCGGTGGCGCTGGACATCAGCGTGAGGTGCCACCAGCCGAGGGTGCGCGCGGGCGCATCCGCGGGAATACCGAACAGGTCCACCAGGCCGGTGATGATGGTCGGTATGGCGGCGATGAGACCGATCCCGATCGTGATCACCGAAGCAGTGGCCATCGCAGCCTGTTGAAACCCAGCCGCGCCGGCCACCAGCATCGCGACGCCCGCGGTGTAGGCACCGATACCGATATCGGTCAGCGGCGCATGCGCAGGCTTGCCTGCAAAACCCTTCACCAGGCTCACCATCTCAACGGCTCCCTCCGTCGAAGCATGAACACCCAGCGGGCAGTGTTACCCGCATCACAGTAAACGTACGAAGCCCTTCCATGGTTCATCACAAGGGGTTCACTACGTATTTCGCAACGCTGAACGTTGCTCCGAAGATGCGGTCGCCAGCGGGGTTCAGGCTGGGTTGAGGGTGCTGAAAATGCAGGTCCGATCGGCTTCGCTGATCCGGGGGCAGCTGACGCAGGGTCGCTCGATGCCAGGTAGCGCATACAGAAAGCAGCATGACCCGCGCCGGCGGGTCCAGTGGGTACGCCCGCGCTCGTCGGTCACCGTGCAGATTGTCGACGCCGAGGTCAGCGGTTTCTCGCCGTCGCCCAGCACCAGCCGGGCATCGGATGCGCCTGCCTGCGGTGACCCGAACGAGCGACCCGCCAGCAGCAAGCCGCTGTCCAGCACATCGGTCACCGTTGCCCATTGGGTGCGGCGTCCGAAGCGCACCTGCGGGTCGTAGACCGTGAGGAAGCGGGTGGCGTGCGTGATCACTTCGTGACGCAAGACTGCGGCTAGCGCTGCCTCGTCGGGCACCGGCACGGCGTCGGGATGCCCCGCGTCGGGATCATCGGGCAGGCACCAGAACCGGCCCGGGCGCAGTGCGACCTCTTGTAGTGTCGCTGATTGTCGTGT
>CAXUFG010000210.1:0-9420 GCA_964250265.1 uncultured Pseudonocardiaceae bacterium
ACCCAACTCAGTCGATCAGCCGGTGGCGGTCGCTCGCTCCACGCCCACCCATCGGGAGCCCGTCGTGCACCCCGTAGCCGAGCGTCCGGCGCCGGTGAACACGCAGCCCGTCCCGGTAACCCCGCATCCTGCGCCAGACGCACCTGTTAAGGATCCGCAGACTGCCTCTCCGCCGCCCTCATCGGCTTCGCCCGCCCGCAGTTCGAAGTCGCGGACGGCGAATACCGAACCCTGTGCCTGCGACGGCACGATGCGGCAGGTGCGCACACATTGGGACCCACCCCAAGGTTGACCGCAATATCTGCGCTATGGGGTGCCACATCCTTGGACGACGTGGTGCTCATTGCCATCAAACTGTGGTTACCAGCAGTCACGTTAAGTGACCGTCGGTTGGAATTGCACCGTGTGGCGGGTCGCCGTCACATGTTGCGGATCCGCAGGTAGCGGCGGATATCTGGGATCGAGACCACTCCGAGAATGACCACGCCAACGACGATTATCGCTGCCAGGATTGTGGCGATGTAGCCAACTACGTCCATGTGTCCTCATCTGTTTCAGCAGTTCAGCCCCCGGCAGCGCCGAGGCGACTAACCCCCGACTAACCCTGCATCAGCCGATAGTTCGGTTGGTGAGTCAATGTGACGATGGTGTCTCATATATTGTGAATAGGCTAGTCACCGGTCAGGTGATCAGAAAAGGCCAGTATGGTCGAGGCCCGGCAGGTGACTGTGCACCGCGGCCCATTCGTGTGACTCACTATCGGTCACACCCCTGCCCCCTCATGCTCCACGCTGCCCACCGACCACTCAACTGCCAAGGTCTGGGGCAACATCACCAGACTAGCCCTTGCGGACGCAAACTGCACGTCGAGCCTGGTCACGACCGGTTCGTGCGGGCCAGCGTCAGTGTTGCTCGCTCCGCTGACTGCCCGCGCGAAGCTGGCTGGAGGAGCGGAATCGCTGCACGGGGGCGTGGGTGCCCGTCTGACGGCTCTGGATCGGCGTGTGGACTGGGTGAATCCGCTGGTCTAAAGTGTGAGCGAATGGTGCAGTTCACGCGCCGTTCGCACAGAGTTTACCGGCCCAGTCCCCGCCGGCACTCTGCGAGGCATCATGGATGAGGCTCCCATTCGATGGGGGGTCGGCCTTCATCGCCGTACGCCGGGGCGAGCGTTGAGGAGCCAGACCAGTGATCACAACTGACCAGTCCAGCGCACGGGGGACTCCACCTGCTGCCGATCACCCAGCCAACATCGCAGAAGTGACGATCAGCGCTGCACAGGTGGATCTGCTGTCAGTCACCGGGCGGCTCGACGATATGGGGCTGATGCAGCTAAGTTTGCAGTTGCAAGTGTTGTTCGATACGGGCGCTCAGTATTTGATATTGGATCTGGCCAGGGTGACCGGCTGCGACCATCGGCTATTCACGGTGCTGGTCTGGATCTACCAGACCCTCACCGACCGCCAGGGTTGGGTGCGCCTGGTAGGGGTCGGTCCCACGGTCCGCAACGCCCTAGATGAAGCCACGGCATCGGAGTCCCTGCTGGTGTACCAGACCTCGGACTGGTCCAGCGACCTGGCTGGCTAACGGAAATACCCGGAACAGGCCCCAGAACAGGTCATTGACACCCGTCCTGATCGACGGCTTCCAGGTCGAGCCCGACGTGTTCTCCAGCTGACGTGCCTGGGCGTCCACCGCGAAACTGGACCGGCTGAGTTCTAGGCTGCGCTCAACGCGCGGCGGGGGTGAGCACTATCACGATCTGGTCTCTTACTGAACCGCCGGTCGGTGAAACCTCGAATGGCCAGGTGTGATTATGTCCCGACTGTCCGCTCCGGTGGCCGCTCTCATCGGCTTATTGTCGATGGTCGCGGGGTTGGCGGTGGGGCACCTGGTGGGCGGATTCATCTCGCCGAGCTCCTCACCGTTCCTCGCCGTAGGCGGCGCTGCGATAGACCTCACCCCCACCTGGCTCAAAGACTTCGCAGTCCGCACCTTTGGCAGCTACGACAAGGTTGTTCTGTTATCGGGCATGGCGGTTGTGATCGGGCTGTTCGGGGTGGCCGCCGGAATGTTGTCCCGGCGCTCCCGGCTACCTGGGCTGGTGCTGATCGTGGTGCTCGGTGTGGTCGCCACTGTCGCGGTGCTGACCCGTCCCACCGCGGGTGCCCTCGATGTGCTTGCTCCGCTGGTTGCGCTGATCGTCAGTGTGGGGACGTTCCTCGTCCTACATCGGATGGGAGAGCTCAGGCAGCACCCCACGGGTGACGGTGCGGGGGTGTCCCGTCGCGCGCTGCTCGTCGGGTCGGTGGCGGTCGCCGCAGGTGCCGGTATCGCGGCTGCCGGCGGCCAGTTGCTGACCGGGCGCGGTGTCGTCGAGGCCTCCCGCAAGGCGGTCGGGCAGATCGCGCCCACGGTGGCCGCGCCACCGATCCCGCCCGGGGCCGACTTCGCTTCCGACGGGTCCCCGAGCTTCATCACCCCGAACCGAGATTTCTACCGGGTGGACGTGAACCTCGCGCTGCCGCAGCTGCGCGCCGAGGACTGGCGGTTGCGGGTGCACGGGATGGTCGATCGGGAACTCACGCTGGGCTGGGCGGACCTGACCTCGCGCAGGCTGATTGAGCGTCCGGTGACGATGACTTGCGTGTCCAATGAGGTTGGTGGGTCATACATCTCCACCGCCAATTTCACTGGCGTACTGCTGGCCGACATCCTCAAGGAGGCTGGTGTGCGGCGGGGTGCTGAGCAGGTGTTCACCACCAGCGTCGACGGGTGGACTTGCGGCAGCCCGACCGCCGTTCTGACCGATCCAGGTAGGCAGGCCATGCTGGTGATCGGGATGAATGGCGAGCCGCTGCCGATTGAGCACGGATTCCCGGTTCGGATGTTTGTCCCTGGTCTTTACGGATTTGTTTCCGGCACCAAATGGATCACCGATATGGAACTCACCACGTTCGATGCAAAAAGAGCTTACTGGTTGCAGCGCGGCTGGGGGCAGCGGGCCCCGATCAAGACGATGTCCCGGATCGATAGTCCCGGCGCGTTCGGACGGGTCAGCCCGGACTCGCCGATCACGGGTATTGCCTGGGCGCAAACGAAGGGCATCGAGAAGGTCGAGGTGCGCGTCGATCGCGGCGAGTGGCGACCAGCGGAGCTGTCCACTGAGGTTAACGAGGACACCTGGCGGATGTTCCGGCTGCGGGGACGGTGGGAACCCGGCAACCACGTGGCCGAGGTACGCGCGACGGACAAGACCGGCTACACCCAGACCAAGGATCGGGCCGCGCCCATTCCGGACGGCGCCAGTGGGTGGCATTCGGTACAGTTCACCGTCCTTCCTGATCGCAAGCCCTGAACGCGTCGCCGCAGATCACCGAAGTAATGAGGACGTGCTGAGTACAGCACCAATGTTTCCTCTTCGTGATCTCAAACGGTGAACCTGCGGGTGCCCATTACCGAACTAATCGTGAGGCCCGGACCAACCGGGCAGACGGATCGTAGAGACGCAGTTACCACTCGTCAGGGTCGGCTCCGCGGGAGAGCCGCCCCTGCGGGTAAGTCAGCCGGCCAGTACGGCTGAAGGACCGTCCGACGCCGAACGGTGCGACGAGTCCGGAGGGGATCTGAGATGAGTCAGCCGGGAAGCGGTCGCGAGCAGCTGCTGACCAAGGCATTCGTGGGGCTTGCAGACACTCTGGTTGATGACTACGACGTCATCGAGCTGCTGAACCGGCTGGTGGGCTACAGCGTTGAGCTGCTGGTCGCCGACGCGGCCGGAATCCTGCTGGCCGACTCCCAGCGCCCGCTACGGGTGGTGGCGTCCTCGGACGAGGACGCCGATGTGATGGAGCTGCTGCAGCTCCAAGCCAACCAGGGCCCCTGCATGGAGTGTTTTAACACCGGCGAGCCGGTGAGTGTCCCGGATCTGGCCGACGCGGCCGGGCGGTGGCCAGTGTTCGTGGCGGCCGTGGCCGAGCGGGGGGCTTACCGGTCGGTTCATGCGGTGCCGATGCGGTTGCGCGGCGAGGCGATCGGGACGCTGAACTTGTTCCATCACCAGCCCGGTGCCCTGCCCGAAACCGACCTGGCGATAGGTCAAGCGCTGGCCGACGTCGCGACGATCGGGATCCTGGCCGAACGCGCCATCCGCAGCCGTGAGGTCCTCAACGAGCGGTTGCAGACCGCGCTGAACAGTCGGGTGATCATCGAGCAAGCCAAAGGGGTACTCGCCCAGCGTGAGGGCCTGCGCATGGATGTTGCCTTCGATCGGCTGCGCCATTACGCCCGCACTCACAACACACTCCTCTCGGAGGTGGCCCGCCAGGTCGTCGAGACCGATCTCGCGGCCGACGTGCTCGACACACCGCCGTGAGGAGCCCGCAGCCGGGCAGGTGAGGTGGCTGAGAGCCCGCTGCAGGTTCACTACCTGTCTGACCTGTGTTCATGTAGGTAGCTGACCTCGTGGAGACGAAGGGACTCGAACCCTCAACCCCCGCCTTGCAAAGGCGGTGCTCTACCAGTTGAACTACGTCCCCGGCTCCGGGCGCGGCAAGCGCGCCCAGCAGCGACTCAGACGTTCGGGGTAGTGGCCTCACGCCACAGGTCCGCCTCTGCCTTCGCGGAGCGCTGACGCTGGACGAGAATCAACGCCACCAGACCCACGAGCAACAACGCCATGATCTTCTTCACGATGGATCGCCTCCTACCAAGTGGTCCTTCACCAGTGGGCCTAGCTGGACTTGAACCAGCGACCTCATCCTTATCAGGGATGCGCTCTAACCGACTGAGCTATAGGCCCCCCACGACCCCGGCGAGGTTACCGCACCGCCTCGAAGGAGCCCAACCCGCATGCGGGAGCCTCGATCAGTCCGGTTCAGACAGGGTGACCTCCACACCGCCGACGAAGTCCGCCGCGACGTTGTAGACCAACGACCCGACGGTGGCCAGCGCGGTCATCAACACGATGTTGACCAAGCCGATCACGAACGCTACCCCGAACACCCGCCCGCCACTAATCAACTGTGTGTTCAGCTGAGGGTTGTTCGCCGAGGTGAGATCAGAGTAGGTGCCGTTGATCTGGTCCCACACTCCCATCCCCGCGAGCACCCCGTAGAGCACTCCCACGGCCACCAGCCAGACCAGAAAACCACACACCGACAGCACCAGTGAAATCTTGAGCACGGACCAGGGATCGAGTCGTTTCAGCTGCAGGCTCGTCCGTCGCGGAACCCGGACCGAGCGGGACTGCGCGCTCGGCGCGGCGGCGGGCGGCACCCGCTCAGGGGGGGTATATCCACCGACCCGCACGGTGGGTGGGGAGAAATCTTTACCGCTGCCGTAGCCCATGGAGCCGCTGATCGTTTCGGCCTGCCTGGTAGCTCCGCCGTCGACCGGAGGGGCGACGCTCGGTGCGAAACCATGCGGTCGGCCGCTGGCCTGCTGCCGATCGGCCTGGTCTCGAACCCCATCACGGGAGTGCTCAGGCGAGCCCACATGCAAGGCCACTGTCCTGGGATCCGCGTCGCCCGTCGTGGTGCGCTGGCGCTGCCTCGGAGGCGAGCCCGCCGTCCCGTTGCCGGAGGAATCCTCCTGGGCGGGCTCGTCGGCGACGACTTCGGACTCCACCTGTTCGGTGTTCTCAGGCCTGGTCACGACTCACCTTCCGTCGGAGCACCGCTGACGTCGGGGTCGGCGGCCTCTTCGGCGTTGCGTGCCACCGCTACCAGACTGGCCCCTTCGGCGAGGTTCATCAAGCGCACCCCTTTGGTCTGCCGGCCAGCCTTGCGCACCTCCTTGGCGGTGGTCCGGATGACCCCACCGCTGGAGGTAATGGCGTAGAGCTCGTCGTCAATGTCGACGATGAGTGCCCCGACGAGCTTGCCACGCCGGCGGTCGTCCTGGATGGTCAACACGCCCTTACCACCACGTCCCTGCACCGGGTAGTCATCGATCGGGGTCCGTTTGGCATAACCGCCGGCGGTGGCGACCAGCACGAACAACCCGGGCTGCACCACAGTGATGGATAGCAGCTCATCACCGCCGTTGAACCGCATCCCCAACACTCCCGAGGTGGCCCGTCCCATCGGGCGCAGCGCGTCGTCGGTGGCCGAGAACCGGATCGACTGGCCATGGGCCGAGACCAGCAGCAGGTCGTCATCGGCGGAACACAGCACCGCGCCGACCAGCTCGTCCTCCTCGCGCAGGTTGATGCCGATCAGGCCGCCGGCCCGGTTGGAGTCGAAATCGGTCAGTTTGCTCTTCTTGACCAGGCCGTCCCGGGTGGCCAGCACCAGGTAGGGCGCGGCGGTGTAGTCCTTGATCTGCATGACCTGGGCGATCTGCTCATCGGGCTGGAAGGCGAGCAGGTTCGCCACGTGCTGGCCGCGGGCGTTGCGGTTGGCTTCGGGCAGCTCGTAGGCCTTCGCCCGGTACACCCGGCCCTTGTTGGTGAAGAACAGGATCCAGTCGTGCGTGGAGCAGACGAAGAAGTGCGCCACGATGTCGTCCTGCTTCAGGCCTGCACCCATCACGCCCTTGCCACCGCGCTTCTGCGCCCGGTACAGGTCGGTGCGGGTGCGCTTGGCGTAGCCGGTGCGGGTGATGGTGACCACCACGTCCTCGACCGCGATCAGGTCCTCGGTGGACATATCGCCGTCGTAGCCGGTGATCCGGGTGCGCCGGTCGTCGCCGTATTTCTCGACGATCTCGGTCAGCTCATCGCGGACAATCTGCCGCTGCCGCTCGGGTTTGTCCAGGATGTCCAGGTATTCGGCGATCTCCCGCTCGAGTTCGGCGAGGTCTTCGATGACCTTCTGGCGCTCCATGGCGGCCAGCCGGCGCAGCTGGGTTTCCAGGATGTAGTTCGCCTGGATCTCATCGACGTCGAGCAGCTCCATCAGCCCGGTGCGGGCGTCGTCCACCGTGGGGGATCGGCGGATCAGCGCGATGACCTCGTCGAGCATGTCCAGCGCTTTGACCAGACCGCGCAGCAGGTGGGCGCGCTCCTCGGCCTTGCGTAGCAGGTATTTGGTCCGCCGGACGATGACGTCGAGCTGGTGGCGCACGTAATGCCGCACCATCTGGTCGATCCGCAAGGTGCGCGGGACGCCTTCGACGATGGCCAGCATGTTGACGCCGAAGGTGTGCTGCAGCTGGGTGTGCTTGTAGAGGTTGTTGAGCACCACCTTGGCGACCGCGTCACGCTTGAGCGTGATCACGATGCGCATGCCGATGCGCTCGCTGGACTCGTCGTTGATCTCGGCGATCCCGCCGAGCTTGCCGTCCCGGGACAGCGCCGCGATCGCCTCGATGAAGTTGTCCGGGTTGACCTGGTAGGGCAGCTGGGTGATCAGCAGCGTGGTGCGGCCCCGGGTGTCCTCCTCGACCTCCACCACGCCGCGCATCCGGATCGAGCCGCGGCCGGTGCGGTAGGCGTCGACGATGCCGTCGGTGCCGACGATCATGCCGCGGGTCGGGAAGTCCGGGCCCTTGATCCGCTCGATGAGGGCGTCGAGCAGCGTCTCGTCATCGACGTCGGGGTTCTCCAGCAGGTAGACCACGCCCGCGCCGACCTCGCGCAGGTTGTGCGGCGGGATGTTCGTCGCCATCCCCACGGCGATGCCCGAGCTGCCGTTGACCAGCAGGTTCGGGATCCGGGCCGGCAGCACGACGGGCTGCTGGGTGCGGCCGTCGTAATTCGGCTCGAAATCGACAGTGTCCTTGTCGATGTCCCGCAGCATCTCCATGGCCAGCGGGGTCAACCGGGATTCTGTGTTGTGGCTGACGAATCCGTTGGTGATGAAGGCGTGGTCGTCGGAATCCACCCGGAGGCTGTACACCGGCTGCACGCCGGCATCTGCTACCGAGGCAACCTCGGCGTAGTAGTACCGGCCGTCGGTGAGCTCCTCGGCGATGGCGCGGGCATCGGGGGCGTCGACGTGCGAGAGGATCTCGTCGCGGCGATCTTCCCAGCGTTCGATGCGGTCGACGTTGTTTTTGGACAGCCACTCCCGGTCAGCCGGACGACTGGCGCCATGTGCTCGCAGGAACGCACCAAGGCCTGGGACGTGATCCCGGCTCATCGATCGGCTGCGTGCGCAGGCTCCAGTTAAGATCGCCGACAGCTTGTCCTGCTTGGTGCCGATGAAACCGACTCGCGTGCCGAACAGCACGGCGTCCCGCCGGTTCGTGATAACGACCTTGTACTCGCCGCTCGCGTGGAGGTAGCGGCGCGACACGATCCCGAACTCGAGCAGCAACTGCTGGACGTCGGTGGCGAGTTGCGGGCTACGGGTCGAGTACGAGACCTGCACCGACCTCCGGGGCAGCGCCGAGGCCGATCCGTCGCCGGTGAACAGCGCCTGGAGGAACGCCCGCTGGAGATCGGACGAGCCGGACCAAACGAAATCAGGGGCCCTCTTCTCGGCACTGCGACCGGTCACTTCGCTGAGCACGCTTCGCCGCAACGAGCTGAGATCGTGGATATCGAGCTCGTGCAGGACCGAGGCAGACGCAATCGTTCTGCTCGACACATAGCGTCGCCCGCCGACAGCGGTGTCATAGGCGGCCAGGACGAGCGAGAAGAACTCCTGGTCGATGTTGTTGAAGCCGGCCCGGCGCTCCGAGACGAACCCTTCGCTGACGAAGGCGCCGAGAACGATTCCCGCCGCCACCTCCGACCATGAAGGCGTGCCCAACTCCGGCCGGGGAGTGCGCTGGATGACCACCCGGTCACCCGGGCGCACCTCCTCGAGCAGCTCCCACAGCAGGGTCGGCACGCCGAGCACGTCCACCAAGCAGAGCACAGGGTGATTCGTTGTCCCGGTGAGCTGGTAACCCTCGGAGGTCGTGACCCGGAGCGTCGGCTGGTCACCGGAGTGGAAGAGCATCTCCGCTCGGACCTGGTCGCCGTGGCGGTCCAGGACCTTGAGGTCGATCGGGTTGTCGCTGTTCGGTTCAGCGTCCGCGACGATGTCCGCGATTCGGATGCTGCCGCCGTCCACCGTCCGGACCCGGGCATCCCCCGTGATGCAATACCTCATGGCGGCTGGGGGATCGTTGCCCGGGGATCCGAAGTTGCCCTGGCCGTCGACCAGCGGGTAGCGCATCGACCACGGCTGGGCCATCCGCACCAGGGTGTCGTAGATCGGGGTGTCACCGTGCGGGTGGTAGTTACCCATCACGTCACCGACAACCCGGGCGCACTTGACGAAGCCGCGATCGGGACGGAAACCCGAGTCGTACATCGAGTACAGCACCCGGCGGTGCACCGGCTTGAGCCCGTCGCGGACGTCGGGCAGCGCGCGCCCGACGATCACGCTCATCGCGTAGTCGATGTAGGAGCGCTGCATCTCCTGCTGGATGTCGACCGGCTCGACGCGGTCTCCGTCCGGCGGCAGGGTGATCTCGGTCACGGAG
>CAXUFG010000211.1:0-9405 GCA_964250265.1 uncultured Pseudonocardiaceae bacterium
CGGCCGGTGCCGGCGGGGGGGGGTCGGTTCGGTGATCCGTTCACGATTGGCCGCCGCGCAGCGCTCGCCACCCGCGGATCGTGGCCCGATCCGCGCACACTGCCGCCACAGCCACGCTCCAAGGCCCGGAAGTCATCAGACGACGGAATACTGCATTAGATGGCTGATCGAAAGCAGTAGCCAGGTCAAGGCTTGTGAAATCAGTCAGCTCGGTGGACGCGACCATCCGCTGGCACACCGAGCCGTGATGTCACAGGGGCAGCCCGAAGGTGTTGTAGATGGCCTTGTCGACGCGGTCGAGGTCGGCGGGGTCCAGCGCACCGAGGAATTCGGTGAGGGCCCCTTGGTAGAGGCGGGTGATGTCGCGGGCGATGTTAAGCCAGCCAGAGGTGCCACCGAGGGTGATGGGGATGGCGGTCAGCCCACCGGGGTCCTCAGCAACCACAGGGACGCCATAGAGCATCGCCACGGCGGGATCATCGACGAGGTACTGGGCCGAGACGATGACCATCGGGCCGACGGGGATCGCGCGCAGCTGATATCGCCAGCACTCACCCCGCCGCACGGCGGCCCCGCGCAGACACCAACTCGGCGATGGTGTTCTGGTGCTCCAGCTCGGCCGCGGCGAGGGCTTCGCCGTCGTAGGGCTGGGGCGGGTAGTGCTGGTGGATGTTCTGGTGGATGAACTTCGACACCCAGGCCGAGACCGACAGCCCGTCGCGGCGGGCGGCCTGCTCGGCCAAAAACGCCGCGGTCGACTCCAGCGTCAACGATATCTTCGTGGTGGCCATCATCAGAGCGTATCTTTTCATCGCCTCAATCGACACCACCGGCGGGGGTAGTCCGTGGGGTGGGGGTGCGCCGGCATCGTCAACTTGCCCGGTCGGACGAGCCAGGGAGATCACTCAGTGCCTGGCTGAGGTGGGATAGCCGGTCCCGTCTCGGGTGGTTCAGGCGGCCGTGGTCAGCCCGGTCCAGCTGGGCGACCCACACCGGCACGGCGCAGCTGGTGACGCTCGACGCGGCGACGGCCGGGAGTGGCCGGTGACCGCCGAGCGCTCGCATCGGTTCGCCATCACTGGGCAGGACCCCGAGGGTAACTCCCGCACGATCATCCTATGGCCGCAAGCGGACCTCATCGAGGGGTCGGGTGGGGCGCCGGGTGGTGCTCACGCTGGACGCCACGATGAAAACCGCGACGACCCTTACACGGAAACCCCGCTACCCGATTCGGTCTTGGTCGGCGGGATCGCTCATGTCGTGGTCGTCTCGATCCGGGGGAATCAACGCGCGAGTCTGCTGTCGATTCGTCAACATCTGGTAGGCGACCAGCGCGATGAGCAGACTGAGTAAAACAGCGGATGTCACGACAGTTCCTACGCCGAGTCCTCCTATGGTGACCGGCTTTTCCACCGCGTTTTCGGCAATCGCGCCGAGCGGGCGAGTGAGAACATACGCGGCCCAGAACAGTACGATGCCGTTAACGTTTGTCCCATAGTGCGCAGCCAGGATCAGCACAGTGCCGTGCCAATAATGACCGCGCTGTCGCGGAACCCGACACCGGCGTCATCGGACAAGAAGTCACCACTGGATGTGCCCAGCGTGTTCGAAATCAATGTCGCGATCCAATACAGTACCTCACCACGAAACGTGTCAATCCGTTCGACGTCCATCGTGTAACCGCTCATCCGCCACACAACGAGCACCACGATGAGGCACGTAGTCAACACGAGCGCACCACGGGCATACCCGAGCCCCGCGGTTCGGTTCATGAAATCCGACATCGTGGTGCCGGCTGTGCTGGTGGTGAGGATCACCGCCCAGAACACAGCCGGATGAAACTTATTGACCCACAGCTGAGCGATCAGGCTGACGGCGAACAACGCGAGAAAATAACGGTGCTTGCCAGATAGCCAAGGTTCAGCGTCTGGGACACCCAGTTGGCCCCGGATTCACCCAACGTGGTCGCTAGAATCTTTATGACCCAAAATAGAGCGGTGACTCTGGGGAGCTTACCCATCTAACTAGGACACGCCGAACTTGTTGGCACGTGCCACTGCCAGGGACCGCCAGAGCTGCTTGTCCATCGAGTCGAACACGTGGTCTACCAAGGTCAGGGCAGCGTCGCGCCCCTGCGCGGAAAGCGGTGCCGGCGGAACGCCATCCAGCTCGCCACCGGTGTTCGTGCCCGTCTCTGGTGGGTCGTGCCGGCCGCTCAGGTAATCAAGGCGTAGACCGGTTTCCTGCTCAACGGCGAGAGCGAGCGGTTGCGTGTGCGCGAAGAACTGCTCACCTGTCGACTCCAGTGCCGCCATCATCCACCACCGCACGGCCGGGTCACGGTAACGCAGGGCGAGCCTGGCGAACTCGATCATGTGCTCGCGATGCAGGTCCATGTCCTGGTCGAGGAACAGGAACTCCAGCGTCTCACTGGCGGAGTACCCGAGCAGCTCGTCCAGTTCCAGCGCGTCCCAGTCGGACAGGAAAAGGGCGCTGTGCGCGGAGAGTCGCCTCGCCCAGGTGTTGATCGCCCGCTGGGCCGAGTCCTGCGGGTCCACGTATTTCATGGCGTATTTGTTCAGGTCCCGGTAGCCCAGAATATCCATCACCCACATCGGGATGAACCGCTTGAGCTTCTGCACCGCCGAAAGACCGTTGTCCTCGCGCACCCAGTCGTAGAAGGGGTGCGCGGCAACCTGCGCTTTGCGCTGTACGAGCCTACGGGCAACCTCGATGTCCAGCTGGTCGCGCGGCTTGATCTCCAATGGTCGAGCGGTCCACCCGGCTGTTACGCACGCCGGCTCGGCAGGACGCCGGGGAACCGTCTTGGTATCCACGTAGGTGTTCGCGTAATGCAAGAAGCCATCGAAGATCTGCTCGAACAGACCGAACATGCGGTCGCACAGTTGTTTGGAATGCGCGCGGCGGCCCGGGTCGAGCACGGCTTCCTCGAACACGCCCTCGGTGTTCGCCACGTGTCCGGACTCCAGGTTCAGGTGGTAGGGACCGAAATACCGGTAGTTCAACCCGGTCTTGCCAGCAAGGGATGCGGCGACCTTGGCCGTGTTGCTGAGAAAGACATGCCCGGAGGCTTCCCCTGCCTCGGAGTGACCGAACCGGATCAGCGCGTCATTCCCGTCCTCGACGGCCAGCGAGATGAACTCGATCCCGCAGCGCCGGAAGATCTCCTGGTCCGGAGACAGGAACAACCACCACAGCATGTCGCTCGCCTGCCAGCGGAGATACTCGTTGATGTCCAGCTCGTGCCAGTCGTCCAGGAACATCCGGGAGTGCCTCTCGTCCTCCTGGGTGCCCAGGTTGATGACCCACTCGAATTCGTCCCGCGCCTGAGGGAAGCGCAGCACCCATCGGTTCATGTCGCGGAACTGCATGATGAAGAACGCGCCCATCGGGGCGAATTTCAGGCGGTCCTCGATCGCTACGCAGTCATTGTGCAGCCACTCGAAGAACGGATGTTTACTGATTTCGGCCTGCCGGCTGTCCCGCAAGGCCATTACCTCTTCCATGTGACCCACTACCTTCGTTGAGAATCAGGTTGACTCGACCGGGTGCCGCGGGGCGGCCCCGCGTGCGCCGGTACCGGCTGGTGCCGGTACACCCCGCAGATGTGCCCACAGGACCCGCAGCAGGCGGTCGGGCCGCAGCAGTCCTTCGGGCCGGTCCACCATGCCTGCCACCCGGACCATGGCGCGGGCGAGCGAGCGGTCGGTACTGGCCGCGGCGTGCAGCGCGGGCAGGTACGCGTTGGCCACCCGGACCTTGACGGTGCGCCGGCCTGGCACCTCGGGGAAGGCGAGGTCGGCGCCGACGGTGATCTCCCAGGGCGTGTCGATGACCTTCGCGATCCGCCGAAAGTACTGGTGAGACCCAATCGGAGACCCGGTGCGCAGCATGTCTCGCAGCGTCGCCGCCTCCATCGCGGCCACCGTCATACCCTGCCCGTAGATGGGGTTGAACGAGCACACCGCGTCACCGATCACCAGCAGGCCGGCCGGAAACCGGCGCAACCGCTCATAGCGGTGGCGCACACTGGCCGGGAACCGGAAGGGCACCGGGTCGTCCACCGGGGTAGCACCGACGAGCACTTTCGCGACGTCGGGGAAGCACATGCCCGCCGCGAATGCGTCGAATCCGGCTGGGTCGACCGGCGGGTAGTCGCCGAGGATGCCACCCAGCGTGACGATATGCAGGCCGCCCTCCAGGGGAGCCACCCCCCCGCATCGGCGGTTGCCGGGAGCCGGCGCGGCGAGGATACCCAGGTCGCTGCCCAGGGCACCGGGGTGCAGCCGGTAGCGGCGGCTGGAGTAGCCGAGCCCGATCTCGACCCGGTCCGCCTGGGGCCGCGGGTAGCCGAACTGCTCCAGCCACACCGGCGTGCGGGAGCCCCGGCCGGTGGCATCGATGACCAGATCGGCGGGCACCGTCAGCTCCGTGCCGCCCTCCCCGCGGTGCGCGACCCGCACCCCGGTTACCCGGCGCTGGTCGCTGTCGGTGAGCAGGCCGACCGCATCGCGGCCCTCGACGAAACGCACCGACGGCAGCGCCTTCACCCGCTGCCGGACGTGGCCTTCCAGGAAGGGGCGGCTGGCGCCCAGCGCGGGCAGGCCGATATCGGCCTGGCGCAGCCGCTGACCCGACAGCTGCCATCGGACGACACCCAGGGTGTCCCCGGTGGCCGCGCCGGCCTGTACCACCTGCTCGGTGAGGCCGGGGAACAGCTCGTCGAGCAACTCCCGGCCGCGGGCGTGCAGCGCATGTACGTGATGACCTTGCGGCACCCCCCGGCGGTGGGCCGTGTCGTGCGGCAGGATGTCCCGCTCGACCACCGTCACGTGGTCGTAGGCATCGGTCAGGACCCGGGCGGTCAGCAGGCCGGCCATGCTCGCCCCGAGTACCACGGCGTGGTCACCGATAGTGGCCGACCTCATGATGATCTCCTCGATCGGCGGGGTCGCAGCGGAATATCCCCTGGCACCCCGATCCCCACGGCGGCGAGCCACCCGGGGCTAACCGAGCGGGTGGGGAGCACCGTGGCGCTCAAGCCACAACGCTGCTCCCCACCCGGTCTCAGTTCGCGGGCAGCTCAGTCACCCGCGAGGGCCACTGCTCGGGTGGGTCCTAGCCCTCGTCGCAGCTGCACTCCTCAGCGACACAGCTCGAGCCGGTGCCGTACGCATCGGAGCACGCGCACGTGTCGGTGCCACAGCCATCCACGCAGGACTGCCCCATCTCGGTTGATGCGTGGCCCATCCCGAATGCCTCCAGCCCGCCGTTCAGGCCGGCCACCGCAATATCGAGACGTTCGACTTCCAGAGTTTCCAGGTCAAGCCGCAGTTTGTCCACGATTTACCCTCCCTCGTCGGATCGGTCACTGTTACCGGTACGCTCCAGTGCTGTGCAGATCGAAGGTGTTCGATCGCACAGCGTTCAAAACTGTCAGCGACCAATTGGACGCTAACAGCATTTTTTTCGGCGCGACATCACCGTGGCCGTACCGAATCTGACTATTTCACGTTGGACCAATCCAGTACTTTCAGTACTGCCTCCCGTCATAGTCCACCTCTGCCTGCCAGAATTATCTTCCGTTACCTGTTTGAGATGTGTGAGGTGGCGTGATCGCGCACCGGCTGTCCACGATCCTCGCCGTCGGTGCGATCTCCGTGCTCGACCGCAGGAGACTCGTCGAACGGGGTGTGCATTAAAAAGTACTGGTGCGTGAACACCTGCCGGGTACCGTCGGCCCGTACGTCAACACCCCTGGGCGGCGTACTTCACATCACCGATAAGGAACGGTACCGAAAGTACCAGATCAGGTCAATCGCGAAATGGCCCAAACTGATGCGACCAGGGTGATGCCCGCCGACAAAAATTACTGATAACGACCAACTCGGTCGGGACCGAATTCTGTGCGGTGGCGGACATCGACGTGGTCATTCGACACCCGTCATGTGCTGAACCCGGAAGGCAACGTCGAATGGCTGTGAACCTGGGCGGACTCGGGTATGTGTTCGACAACGACAGCCCCCACTCTCGGGATCAGCATCAATACCTGACCGAGATGCTCGACCCGATGACCACCACGCGGCTGGCCCAGACGGGTGTGACCGATGGATGGCACTGCCTCGAGGTCGGCGCGGGTGGGGGCAGCGTGGCCAGCTGGCTCGCGAAGCGGGTCGCGCCCTCGGGCAGGGTGCTCGCCACCGACATCAAGCCCAGCCACATTCCCGCGAGGGCCGGGTTAGAGGTGGCCCAGCACGACATCGTCCGCGATCCGCTGCCCGAGGCCGTGTTCGACCTGGTCTGTGCACGGCAGGTCCTGCTGTGCCTACCGGAGCGGCGCGCGGTGCTGGACCGGCTGGTCCGCGCGGTCCGGCCGGGTGGGTGGTTGCAGCTCGACGAGTTCGACATCACCTACGGGCCTGCCCTGCTCATGCCGGACCCACGAGCCAGAAAGCTCTACGAGACGTTCTTGGCGGCCAAGGCCCGCCTGTTCGCCGCGGCAGGCACCGATGGGGCCTGGGGGCAGCATGCCGCCCAGGCGATGCACGACGCCGGGCTGGTCGAGATCGACCCGCAACCTCATCTCGAACTGTGGCACGCCGGATCAGCCGGTGCGCGCCTGCTGATCCACCACACCTTCCGCCTCCGGGACCAGTTCATCGAGGTGGGCATGACCGACCAGCAGCTCGCGGAACTGCGACGGCTCCTGGCAGATCCCAGTTTCAGAGCCTCATCGTGCGCGATCTACTCGGTACAGGGCAGACGCCCCCGAGGAAAGGGATGACGAAGCTTCCGCGGATCACCCTGCTGTTCTGGGTAATGAAGATCGCCGCCACTACGCTCGGGGAGACCGGTGGGGACCTTCTCGCTCAGACCTTGGACGTCGGTTACGCGGTCAGCTCCTTGCTGTTCATCGGGCTGTTCCTGGTCAGCCTGGTCATCCAGCTGAAGGTCAAGAAGTTCCATCCGGCGCTGTACTGGACGGTCATCGTCTCGACGAGCACGGCCGGCACGACCATGTCTGACTTCATCAACCGCTCGGCAGGGCTCGGTTACGCCAAGGGCGCCCTGGTCCTCATCGCCTGCCTCGCCGGCGTGTTCGCCATCTGGTACTACAGCGGGCAGACGTTCTCCGTCGAGCAGATCAGGACCTTTCGCGGTGAGCTGCTCTACTGGATTGCGATCCTGTTCTCCAACACCCTCGGCACCTCCCTGGGCGACTACCTCGCCGACAGCTCCGGCCTCGGCTACGCCGGCGGCGCCCTGGTGATCACCGCCGTCATGGTGCTGATCCTCGCCGCCCACTACCTCACCCCGATCTCGGCCACGCTGCTGTTCTGGATGGCCTTCGTCCTCACCCGCCCACTCGGGGCAACCGTGGGCGACTTCTTCAGCAAACCCCTTGCCAAGGGCGGGTTGGATCTGGGCACGGTGGGCTCATCCACCGCCCTGACAGCAATCCTCCTGGTACTGATCGGCTACACGCTGATCAAGCAACGTCGAACCGCAACACCGACGCACCCATGATGATCACCGCGCATCTCAGCCACCGACGGCCCGCGCCCGAGCGGCGGATTCGCTCCCGTCCACCCGAACTCAACACCAGAGCTGTTTGGAGGGATCTGGGCAACTCTGTTGAGTTCGGGAACGGGAGAGTTGATCACGGGACTGAAGATCCACGGGACAGCGCCCAGCCGAACCGACGGCGGTTGCCGAGCTACCGCGTGGCTTCGGGCGGGATCCACAGCCGGTCGAGCGGCACGGCGAATAGCCGATCCGCCACCTGATAGGCCAGCTCGCCGGCGTAGAGCACAACGCCACCGATGAACGAAGAGCCCAGCCGGTCGCGCAGCGCGGCCAGACCTCGACAGTCCTCCGCTCGCACGACGGTGCCGGCCTTGACCTCCACAGCGGCGACGCGTCCGTCGAACAGTTCAAGGACGAGATCCACCTCAAGCCCATCCTTCGTCCGGAAATGACCTGCCTGCGGCAGCTCGTCGAGCCAACCCACCTGCTTGAGGATCTCGTGGACGGCGAACGACTCGAGAAGATGGCCGTACTGCTGCAACGCTGCCGGATCTCGACGGGCCAGCCGGGCAGATCCGAGTCCGAGCAGCCAGCCGCCGACGCCGCTGTCAACGACGTGCAACTTGGGCGACGCGCCCGCCCGGCTGCTCAGGGTCCTGCCCCACGCGGCGAGCCGGCGCACGAGGAAGACGGCTTCGAGCAGCTGCAGGTAGTCGAGCCCCACCGCACGGCTCAGGCCGGCTCGTTCGGCGGCCTGCGCGACGTTGAGCAGCTGTCCGGTCTGACCCACCAGCGCCCGAAGCAGCTGGGGCAACGCCTCCCGCTGCCGAATGAGCCGGATGTCCAGGACATCCCGCTGCACGACGAGATCGAGGTAGGCCTGGAACCACCTCCGCCGCTCGGGCTCGCTCGGCTGACGCAAGGCGACCGGCATCCCCCCGGCGAGCACCCGCGCGATGTAGTCGGCCCGGGATGTCCGCGACGACGTGCCCCGGAACCTCGCCGGATCGGCCAGCAGGACCTCAGCGAACGTTTCGTGCCGGGCGTCCTGCTCACCCTGGGAGAACGGCCAGACGGTGAGCACCTCGGCCCGACCGGTCAGCGACTGCGACGCCCGGGGGATCGTCGAGTAGTTGGTCGAGCCGGTCACGACGAACCGTCCCGGGCGCAGCTCTCGGTTCAGCTCGGCCTTGATCGCATCGAGCAGCTCGGGGACACGCTGGTACTCGTCGATGAGAACGAGCCGGTCTCCGGTGGTGTACAGCGACGGATCAGCCGCGGCGACGGTGCGGGCCGAACGCTCATCCAGATCCACCATCTGGCCATCGAGCCTGGCCGCGAGACGCCGCAACAGGGTGCTCTTGCCGACGGTCCGCGGGCCCTGCAGTACAACGACGGGTGAGATCGCCAGCCGGTCCACCACCACCTGCTCGAGGCGGCGCACCATTTCACGGTCGGCGATCTGATCAGCCACCGGCGACCTCCGGACTACAACGGTCGGATGTCGTAAGATACAACAGTCGCAGCTTCCGTCATACATCGGTCGCCACTGTGGAACAGGGTCACCTTGGTTTCTCGCCTTGGATCACTCAGCTGACACGTCGTAGAGCAGGGCGTGGCGATCAGCGGGAAGGATCAAGATATAGACCTCGATCGGGCGTTCGTTCTGGTCGAAGGTGGTTCGAGCACGCGCCCAACGGGCGTCCCGGCAGCTCTGGCTAGTTGATCCGTTTCATCCGGCGTTGGCATGAGCCAGGTGATCTCGTCCTCGTAGCGGGTTGGCACATGCCCGAGGTCTTCGAGTACCTGGTCTGTTCCTTCCACGACGTCAGCCTGATTCATGATGCCGCCATGATG
>CAXUFG010000212.1:0-9386 GCA_964250265.1 uncultured Pseudonocardiaceae bacterium
AGCCGGACGCCGCTGATACCGGTCGGTGGCGTACCGGTGATCCTGTTCACCACGACGTCGGCGAAGTCCTTCGGGTTCGCTGAGAAGCCGCGGCCATCCCCGTTGGCCGAGTAGAGCGCGCCATCGTTAGCCCAGCAGCTCACCCAGAGGTCACCGTCACTGACGGTGTTGACAGTGGCCAGATAGGGAATATCGGCCGTAGCGAAGAACTGGCTGGTGAGTTCGACCAACGCGGCGGAACTCTGAGCTGACGCGAGTTGGCTGGTGAACTCGAATTCACCGTCGGCGGCTCCATCGAGGAAGGCAGACCACTCCTCGGCCTCGAAGCGCAGCGCGACTGTGGTGTGGAGCGACTGCACGATAGTGTCGGTGCCGATCTTGGCGATGGTGGCCACGCCGTTCGTGCTCGCTACATCGTCGCGAGCGTCGCAAACGAAGGCCCTCCATGCAGAGCCGGGGAAGGTGATCGTGCCGGTGGAAGGGTGCTTGCCGTGTCGGATCACCACGCCCTCTGCTGCCGAGGCTACCTCGACACCGCTCTCACCGTTACCGCTGCGGCTGGAGATCCGCCACACGAGGCGATCGGCGGTGGTCATCTCAATCCTCCGACTCGTCTTCAAGGTCTTCGATGCGTGCAACGATGGCATCGGCGGAATCGGACTCCGACAGCGCAGCTACGCACAACCGATCGGCGGACAGAGCATACGCCCCGAGCTGATCTTGAGCCTGGACGTAGATGGCACCAGTGGGGTACACAATGTAGCCGAGGCTCTGGGCTTCGTCGAAGTCCAGAGCCGGTGGTCAACTTCTGGACCGCCACAAAGTCTTGAGCTGCGCTACAAACCACACGACCGAGCCGTTGTGGCCATGACATCATCGCGTGTGGTTAGCGCACGTGTCCGAGGGGGGACTTGAACCCCCACCCCCTAGCCGGGGACTAGCACCTCAAGCTAGCGCGTCTGCCATTCCGCCACTCGGACATTCGCCACTGGACCTTGCACACACCAATTACAGTCGTGCGGCGCGCAACGAGGGTAGCTGATCGCCGCCCACCGGCCCAACTCGGTGCACGCATCGTAGATCCTGCAGATCAGCGGTGGTAGGAAGGCCAGATGGAGGCACCGTCGGGCAGCACCAGCACGGCAGAGGACGAGGTCGTCGGCCTGGCCAGCGACCTGATCCGGATCGACACCACCAACACCGGCGACCCAGAGACTCTGGTGGGGGAACGGGTCGCAGCGGAGTACGTCGCCGGCAAGCTCGACGACGTGGGTTTCGAGGTCACCTATCTCGAGTCCGGGGCGGCGGGTCGGGGCAATGTGATCGCCCGACTGCCCGGTGCCGAACCTCACCGCGGCGCGCTGCTCGTCCACGGCCATCTCGACGTGGTGCCTGCCGACGCCTCCGAATGGTCCGTGCATCCCTTCTCCGGAGCGGTGCAGGACGGCTACCTGTGGGGCCGCGGGGCGGTCGACATGAAGGACATGCTGGCGATGACCATCGCCGTCGCCCGGCGGTTCCGGCGCGATGGCATCATCCCGCCGCGCGATCTCATCTTCGCCTTTCTGGCCGATGAGGAGGCGGGTGGGTTGCAGGGTTCGCACTGGCTCGTCGAGCACCGACCAGAGCTGTTCGAGGGCTGCACCGAGGCGATCAGTGAGGTCGGCGGGTTCTCCCTGACCGTGCGGGAGGGCCGGCGGCTGTACCTGATCCAGACTGCGGAGAAGGGCATCAATTGGATGCGGCTGCGAGCCCGGGCGCAGGCCGGGCACGGAGCGGTGGTGCACGAGGACAACGCGGTGACCGCGCTGTGTGCGGCCGTGGCCCGGCTGGGCAATCATCGTTTCCCATTGGTGATGACCGACTCGGTGCAGGAGTTCTTGACTGCCGTCGGCGAGGAGACCGGGCTGGATTTTTCCGGCGACAACGTGGAAGGAGCGGTGGCGAAACTCGGCGCGCTGGCGCGGCTCGTTGGCGCCACGCTGCGCGATACGGCCAACCCGACGATGCTCGACGCTGGTTACAAAGCCAACGTCATCCCCTCCACAGCGGAGGCGGTAGTGGACTGCCGGGTGCTGCCTGGGCGCCAGGCAGCCTTCGAACGCGAAGTGGACGAACTGCTCGGCCCCGACATCACCCGCGAGTGGGTTCTGAGCATGCCGCCGGTGGAGACCACCTTCGACGGCGACCTGGTAGCCGCGATGGACGCCGCGATCGTTCAGGAGGATCCCGGTGCCCGAACAGTTCCTTACATGCTCTTCGGTGGCACTGACGCCAAGGCGTTCAGCCAGCTGGGAATGCGCTGCTTCGGGTTCGCGCCCTTGCGGTTGCCGCCCGATCTCGATTTTGCCGCGCTGTTCCATGGTGTCGACGAACGAGTGCCAGTCGACGGGCTGATCTTTGGTACCCGCGTCCTCGACAGGTTCCTCCGGAGCTGTTGATTCTGCTAACGTCTGCGCCCGTAGCAGTCTTGGTTCCAAGGACGCCTGTGGAGCAAGCGCGCCACAGGCGTTCGTTGTGTCCGGCCAGCGCGGTGCGCGCACAGCGCTGTCGGTGATCCACCGCGATCCGAGGCACCCGCATTACGGGCCGCACAGGGGGCCCGAGAAGGAGATGGAAGATGGCGACCGGCACGGTCAAGTGGTTCAACGCGGAGAAGGGGTACGGCTTCATCACCCAGGATGGTGGCGGCCCCGACGTCTTCGCCCACTTCTCGGCGATCCAGGCGACCGGCTACCGCACGCTGGAGGAGAACCAGCGGGTGGAATTCGAGATCACTCAGGGACCTAAGGGTCCGCAGGCCGACCAGATCCGCGCGCTCCGCGCCTGAGGTCTGCTCGCCGGGTGCTCACCACCCGGACCGACCAGACTCACGAGTAGGGTCCGCACCCGTCGGTGCGGGCCCTATGTCGTATCGGGACGCTTTACAACGACAGCTTGGGCTGCGCGACCGATGTGCGCTGCCTGCGCAACAGTACGGTCCGCGTGCCATCGGAGTACATCCGTACCCGGGACAGCTCCCAACCCGCGAACTCGGCCTGCACCGCTAGCTGGGTCGCTGCGGTCCGCCGGGACACCTCTCGCGGCAACCGCAGCGGCTGGTACTCCCAGTCGAGGCCATCACCGTCTACTGTTTCGATCATTTACTGCACCACCCGTCCGGGATCGATAATCTGCAGTCCTTCTCCCGACGCCGAGACGACCAGGACCCGGCCACTGACCGGGTCGACGGCTACCGCATCGGGTTGATGCACGGTGGGGAACCGGTGGACGACCACCGGCTCGCCTGCCGCGACGACGAGCCCTACCACCTGATCTAGCGCGGTGAGCGTCACCCATGCCAGGTCCCGCTGGCCGTCGTAGGCCAGCCCGTATGGCGCGCCCGGCAGCGGAAAACGTTGCCGCAACATCGGTGGGTCACCGGCGAAGGCCAGCAATTCGCCATCTCGGGTATCGGTCACCAGCATCCGACCGAACCGATCGGCCACCGCGTTGGCCGCGCCGTTGCCTGCTCGCAACGCCGGGCTGATCTCGCCGGTGGACAGGTCGACCACGCTTACCGCGGTTCGCCCACGATCGAGCACCCCGACCTTGGTACCGGTTGGAACTCCCGCCGGAACCAACTGGGCGGCATCCGCAAAGTCCCGGACCGTCAAGCGCGGCCGGTTCCCGTCGAACACGGTGAGCCGATCGCCCAAGGCGACCACGGTGACATCACCTACCGCAACCGCTCCGCGCGCCGGGCCGTCGAGATCCGTCCTGCTCGGTGGCCTGCCATCAAGCGGCACCCGGATCAGGCATCCCGGTGAGGTCACCGGCACCAGCAGCGTGCCGTCCCCGGCGGCGAGCGCGAGATCGGCGGCCGGTCCTGGCAGCGGAACCTGCCGGACCGACGTGGCGTCATCCAGCGCCCTCAGCAGTAGCCGCGGCGGGTTGACCAGCGCCACCGCTACCGTCCTGGTGCGGGAGTCCACCACCACCGCGGTGGCCGGCGACCCCAGCGGCACGACGACACCGACGGGGCTCGTCCTACCCGGGGACGCCACCGCGGGCTCGGCGGGGGCGACTGCCTGCTGGTCGGCGGAGCCGCGCACAGTGCCGCATCCGGCGACGAGCCCGGCGACGAGCAACGTGGCAGGCAGGGCCACGCGCAGGGCACCGGGCACACCGACCTCCTTGTCGGTAGGCGGCAGTTCGGGGCAGGGCGTCAGTCAAGCATTCCTGACGTGACACCCCCACGTCATCCCCAGGCATCCGGTTGTTGGCATTAATACGCTAATGGACGGGCACTCCACGCCTCGGTCGATGACGCTGCGCAGCGTTCCGTGATTGATCTGTAATCAGTTTGGCCGGTATTTGGGTCCGTCTTAGGGTTAACGTCATCGAACGTGACTACCACTGTAGACATCGTGCTGCCATGCCTGGATGAAGCCGAGGCGCTGCCGGCAGTCCTGGCCGCGATGCCGGCGGGCTATCGCGCCCTTGTCGTCGACAACGGCAGCACCGATGACACTGCTGCGGTCGCGGCGGCCTGCGGCGCAACAGTCGTCTCCGAGCCGCGACGCGGCTACGGTGCTGCGGTGCACACCGGGTTGCTTGCCGCAACCGCCGAGGTGGTCGGTGTATTGGACGCTGACGGATCGCTGCTACCACAGGTGTTGCCCAGGCTTGTCGCGGAAGTGGTGGACGGCACCGATCTTGCTGTCGGCCGCCGGATGCCGCACGCCGGCGCCTGGCCGTGGCACGCCAGGGCCGGCAACGCGGTATTGGCTACGCTGCTGCGACATCAGGGGCTGCCTGTGCACGACATCGCACCGGTCCGGGTCGCACGTCGGCAGGCGCTGCTCGAGCTGGGCATTACCGACCGCGGTTTCGGGTACCCGTTCGAGCTGTTGCTGCGGGCCGCCGCCGCCGGCTGGCGGGTGCGCGAGTTTGACGTCGAGTACCTGCCGCGGGCCGGCGGGCGTTCCAAGGTGTCCGGATCGGTCCGGGGTACAGCGCGAGCTGCGCGAGACATGACGGCCGCAATGCGGCGGGTCAGCCGAGCGGGCGCTCCGGATAGCCCAGCTCGATCGCACTGACGTCATCCAGCGCGGCCCGGATCGCTGGGGCCAGCTCGACATCTTCGGCGGCGAGTGAGCCGGCCAGCTGCGCGGTGTCGCGCGCGCCGACGACCGGGGCGACCACCCCCGGCCGGTCTCGCACCCAAGCCAGGGCAACTTCCAGCGGGGATACGCCCAGCCCGTCAGCGGCGGTGACGACAGCCTGCACGATCCGGTTCGCCCGCTCGGTGCGGTGGTGCTCGACATAGCGCGCATAGTGCGGCGACGCTGCCCGGGAGCTGGGCGGCGTGCCGTTGCGGTATTTCCCGGTGAGCACCCCGCGGGCGAGCGGCGCCCACGGCAACAGCCCCACGCCGTGGTGCGCCGCAGCCAGGGTTACTTCGCGTTCCACCCCCCGCTCCAGCAGCGAGTACTCCACCTGGGTGGATATCAACGGCACCTCCGAGGTCGCCTTGGCGGTGGCCAGCTGCCAGCCGGTGTAGTTGGACACCCCGACATAGCGGACTTTGCCGGCGCGCACCGCGTCGGCCACCGTGGACAGGGTCTCTTCCAGGGGCACAGCGGGGTCCCAGGCGTGCAACTGCCAGAGGTCGATGTGATCGGTGCGAAGCCGGCGCAGTGACCCGTCCAGCGCCGCGAGCAACGATGCCCGGGACGCGCCCCCGCCGGATGGTCCTTGCTCGCGGCGTGCCACCGCCTTGGTCGCGAGGACCACCTCGTCCCGGGGAATGAGGTCGGCCAGCAACTTACCCAGAATTCGCTCCGATTCGCCGTCGTTGTACACATCGGCGGTGTCCACCAGGGTTCCGCCGGCGTCGAGGAAGGCGACCAGCTCGGTGGCGGCCTCCTCGGGGTCGGTGTCGTGGCCCCACGTCATGGTGCCCAGGGCGAGCCGGGACACGCGCAGACCGCTACGGCCCAGATAACGCTGTTGCACGGGGGTGCACGCTAGCGGGTGCGTAGGGTGGCGGCGTGGGCACCGTGATCCTGCTACGACATGGCCGGTCCACGGCGAACACCGCGGGGGTGCTGGCTGGGCGCACTCCGGGGGTTGCCCTGGATGAGCACGGTCGAGAGCAGGCCGACGCGGTGGCCCAGCGCCTGGCGAAATTGCCGCTGGCGGCGGTGGTGAGCTCCCCGCTGCAGCGGTGCCGGGACACGGTGGCGCCGCTGGCGCAGGCACGCGAGCTGGAGGTGACCGTCGACGACCGGTTCATTGAGGTCGACTACGGCGAGTGGACCGGGCGGGAAATACGCACCCTGGCCAAGGAGCCATTGTGGAAGGTGGTGCAGACGCACCCTTCGGGTGCGGTGTTCCCCGGCGGCGAGGCGCTGGCCGCAATGCAGGCTCGCGCGGTGGCCGCGGTGCGGGAGTGGGACGCCAAGTTGGCCGCGGAGCACGGCCCCCAGGTGTTGTGGTTGGCCTGCACGCACGGCGACCTCATCAAGGCGATGCTCGCCGACGCGCTGGGTGTGCACCTGGATGGTTTCCAGCGCATCGTCGCCAACCCGTGCTCAGTCAGCGCCGTGACCTACACCGAGACCCGGCCGTTCGTGCAGCGAATCAACGACTGCGCTGACGATCTGCGCTCGCTCGTCCCACCCAAGCGCCGCCGCCGCCGGCGGCCCTCCTCTGACGCCACCCCCGGGGGGGCGACGGGGCATTAGCGCAGGCGTGGGAGGGCCGCTGCCGGACTACGCGGAGTGCTCTAGTGTCGTTAGTGCCATGTCCCGTGTCATCCACGTCTTTCGCACCCCTGATCGGTTCGTCGCGGGCACGGTCGGGGAGCCTGGCGATCGCACTTTCTACCTGCAGGCCGTTGACGAGGCCAAGGTGATCAGCGTGCAGCTGGAGAAGGAACAAGTCGCTGTGCTCGCGGAACGCCTGGCCGCACTGCTCGACGAGGTCGTTCGACGATTGGGCGCCGATGCTCCCGCGGAGTCCGAGGAGCCGGTGCTGGACACCGACCCGTTGCGCTCTCCGGTCGAGCAGGAGTTCCGGGTCGGCACGATGGGCCTGGGCTGGGACGTGGAGTCCCGGGCCATCGTCGTTGAGCTGCTCGCTGTGAGCGAGCAGGAGGTGGACGAGTCCATGGTGCTCGACGACACCGAGGACGGCCCGGACGCGGTGCGGGTGTTCCTGTCACTCCCGCAAGCCCGCGCGTTCACGGTTCGCGCCGAACGGGTGATCTCGGCGGGGCGCAGGCCCTGCCCACTCTGCGCGGAGCCGTTGGGTCCCAAGGGACACATCTGCCCACGGCAGAACGGCTACCGTCGCCAGGTCGAGGCCTGAGCGAGCTCGTGGTGCTGCCCACCGATCCGGCGGCGCTGCCGTTACTGCACCACGGACGCATCGATGTGACCGGGCGGATCATCGACGCATCCAATGCGACCCTGTTGTGCACGGTGCACTGTGACGGGGTCAGCGCCGAGTGCGTCTACAAACCGATCCGCGGCGAGCGCCCGCTCTGGGACTTCCCGGACGGCACCCTGGCTGGCCGTGAGGTGGCCAGCTGGCTGCTCTCCGAGGCCACTGGCTGGTCGCTGGTGCCGCCCACCGTGCTGCGGCCAGGGCCGCTGGGGCCCGGCATGGTGCAGCTCTGGATAGACACGGAGAACGAGCACGGCCTGGTGGATGTGGTAGCGCTTGACGCGGTGCCGCGGGGTTGGCGCACGGTGCTGCGGGCGCACGACCGGTTCGGCGACCCGGCGCTGCTGGTGCACGCGGACACTGAAGGAGTGCGCCGGCTGGCTGTGCTGGACGTGCTCCTCAACAACGCCGACCGCAAGGGTGGCCATGTCCTCGCCGGGTTGGATGGCGGGGTGTACGGCGTGGATCACGGAATCTGCCTGCATCGCGAGGACAAGCTGCGTACCGTGCTGTGGGGCTTTCTCGGTGAGCCGTTGTCCAGTGCGGCGCTGGACATGCTGCGCAGGGTGCGATCGGAGCTGGACGGCCCGTTGGGGACTGCGCTGACCAAGCACGTGACCCGAGCGGAGGTGCGGGCCGTGCGGAAACGCGCCGACCAGCTGCTGAGTGCGGAGAAGTTCCCGTCCCCGAACGGGAACTGGCCGGCGATCCCGTGGCCGGCTTTCTGACCAGACGGTGGCCCAGCTCGTTTGCCGACCGGGTCACCGCGCCGCTGCCCGGCCCGCCGCAGTTCCTGCGGTTGTGGCGGGAAGGTGGTTTCGCTGGAGCCACCGAGGGTGCGGCTCGGATTCCGGTCGCCGCCCGGGCACCGCTGCCCACTGATGACAACTGGCTGGTCTGGCTCGGGCACGCTTCGTTCCTGCTGCGGCTCAATGGACGCACTGTGGCGGTAGATCCGGTGCTGTCGCAGCGGATCCTGGGTGCCGGCCAGCGGTTCACCCCGCCTGGCCTGAATCGACTACCAGCGCTGGATCTGCTGCTGATCAGTCACAACCACTACGACCACCTGGACGCCCCAACGGTGCGCACGCTGCCCCGGGATACCCCCGTGGTGGCCCCGGGTGGGCTCGGCCGGTGGTTCCGTTGCCGCGGCTTCACCTCAGTCACCGAGCTGGATTGGTGGGAGTCGGTGCATATCAGTGCTCTTGAGGTGACATTCGTGCCGGCGCACCACTGGAGCCGCCGGGGCGTGTTCGACCATTGCGCGACCCTATGGGGTGGCTGGGTGCTCACCGCGCCGGGCGGCCTGCGGGTCTACCACGCCGGGGACAGCGCCTACGGCCCGTTCTTTGCCGAAATCGGGTCCCGCTATCCCGGGATTGACGTCGCGATGCTGCCGGTCGGTGCGTACGCGCCGCGCTGGTTCATGCGGAACATGCACATGGATCCAGCGGAGGCTGTGCAGGCTGCCCGGGACATCCGCGCCCAGGTGATAGTGCCTATGCATTGGGGCACGTTCTGGCTGTCTCGGGAACCGGCAATGGAGCCGATTGAACGCACCCGGGCTGCTTGGACTGCCGCCCACCGGGATCACGCAGGCCTGTGGGACCTCGCGGTGGGCGAGAGCCGTTTGCTCTGAGCGCTTTCCTGTCGCCGAGCTCGACAGCACCGTCCGGCCAGCTCGGCTGTCGCGCTCGGCGCACACAGAGCCGTCACGCCCCGCCGCGGCGTCGGCAAGCCGTAGCCCCACGACCTTGACCAGGTCGTGGGGCTACCCGTCGCCTTCTTAGATCTTGGGACAGTCGATGGTTGGGCCGTTGACTACGCTGCCCGAGCCGCCTTTGCCACCGCAGAAGCCCACGCCTCCGACGAGGCCCCCGTCGCCGCCGTTACCGCCCTTGCAGCCATCGCAGAAGCTGCCGCGTCCGCCCCCCCACCCCCCGACGCCTCCC
>CAXUFG010000213.1:0-5429 GCA_964250265.1 uncultured Pseudonocardiaceae bacterium
GCCGAGCCGGGATCGAGCAGGCTGTGGAACACCATCCCCGCCTGCAACGGGGTCAACCGGTACACATCCTCCACATCCCGGCCAGCCCCCACCAGCGCATCGAGCTGGACCTGGGACACCCTGGCCAGCGGGAAATCAGACGGAGTGCACCCCCCCGCGTCCGGATCCGCGCAATGCGCCACGATCTCCCGTAAGACCTCACACATCTCCGAGGCCAACCACTCAATAGTGGCCGCATCATGCACGTTCTCCGAATACGTCCAACTCAGCTGCAATTCACCATCAGCGACAACCCCGATCACATCCAGCAAGTAAGGGCGAACACTGTCCAGTGCATGATCCGGCGCCAAGGTGCCGGCCCAGTCCCGGTAAAGCCCGTCCGGCTGCCCCGCGGCAGCCCACTGACCGTGGTAATTCAGACTGATCCGCGGTGAGCGGTCGGCGTCCAGCCCACTGTCGGGCGTCAGATACCGCAGCGCCCCGTAACTCAGCCCTCGATGCGGAATAGCGCGCAGCTGCTCCTTCACCGACTTCAGCAACTCACCCCAACCGCCGGGCTCAATACCCAGCACCACCGGGAACAGGGAGGTGAACCACCCCACCGTGCGGGAGAGCTCCACGCCGGACAGGATCTCCTCCCGGCCATGCCCTTCCAGCGCGATCGCTACCCGATCGCGCCCGGTCCAGGACGCCAGCACCCGCCCCCCGGCACCCGATGCAACAACGCATCGGTCTCCTCACGACCCAGCCCCACCACCACGGTCCGCGCCGAACCAGCCGTGTTCACCCCGTCCCGGCTCAGCGGCAACTCAACCGACACGTCCTGCGACAACGCCGACCAATACCCCAGCTCACCGGCAAGCCCGCCGGCCTGAACGTGGTCCACCCACCGATGCGCCCACTGCGTGAACGCCGTCCCCACCGGCTCCAATTCCGCCGGTTCCCCGCCACGAACCTGCCGGTAAGCCGCCTCCACATCACCCAGCAAGATCCGCCAGGACACCCCGTCAACCACGAGATGATGGATGGCCAGGAACAGCCAGGACCGGCGGCCTCGCCCGGCATCGAAGAGCACCACCCGCAGGACGGGGCCAGTGGCGATGTCCAAACCGGACTGCGCGGCCAGTGCCACCCGCTCCATCACCGCACGCCGATCTTCCTCCGGAACATCCGAGAGTTCACAGCGCTCCAGCACTGCATCACTGGCGGGTGCGACGTCCTGGTACCACCGATCATCGAGCTGAGAAAAACGAGTCCGCAAGGCCGGGTGGTGCGTTACCACCGCATCCACCGCCGCTGATAGCGCGTCCTGATCGAGGTCATCGCTCAACTCAATAAAAAACGACTGGTTGAAATGAGCCAATGCCCCATAGGTGGCGAAGAACCAGTGCTGAATCGGCGTCAACGGCGCCGGACCGGCAATCACCTCAGCATCGGCCACCTCCGAAACGGACCCCACACCCGCCGCCAGCGCGGCCACCGTCTGCGCGAAGAACACATCTTTCGTGGTCACCGGAACACCGGCCTGCCGAGCCCGCGACACCACCTGAATACTCAGGATCGAGTCCCCGCCCAACTCGAAGAAATTGTCTTCGACACCAACCCGATCCACCCCCAACACCTGCGCCCACACCTGGGCCAAGACACGTTCAGTGTCAGTTCGTGGAGCGAGGTACTCAGCCACCGAAGCGATGAGCTGACCGGGGGCGGGTAATGCCTTGCGGTCCAGCTTCCCCGTCGCGCCCAACGGCAACTCATCCAGCGTCACGAACAGCGCGGGCACCAGGTAATCGGGCAGGGTGCGGGCGACGTAGGCCCGCAACTCCGCGGTCGAGGGGACGTCCTGGCCGACCGGGACCAGGTAAGCCACCAAACGTTTGGCCCCCGGCCCAGCTTGTTTGATCTCGGGCCCAGCTTGTTTGATCTCGTGCCCAGCCTCCCGGGCCACCACCACGACCTCGCTGATTCCGGGGTGGGCGGCCAGCACTGCCTCGATCTCACCCAACTCAATCCGGAACCCACGGATCTTGACCTGGTCATCGACTCGGCCCAGGTACTCCAACTCCCCACCCGGGCTCCAGCGCACCAAATCCCCACTGCGATACATCCGTTCGCCCGGTGAGCCGAACGGGTTGGCGATAAAGCGACTCGCGGTCAGTCCGGGTCGGTGCAGATAACCCCGCGCCAGCCCGGTCCCCGCGATGTACAACTCCCCAACCACCCCGACCGGAACCGCCCGTAACCGCCCGTCCAGCACGAATACCCGGGTATTGGCAATCGGCGACCCGATCGCCGGTGAATGCTCAACCGGGGTTTCCGGCTCGCCGTACCACGCGGTGGCGTACACGGTGGCCTCGGTCGGACCATAAATATTCGCGATCCGCCGGCACGACGTCGCTACCTGGATCTCCCGAGCCACCCGGGCCGACAGCGCCTCGCCGGCTAGCACCACCGTGTCCGCCGCAACCGCGCCACCACCGTGGGCCAAGCCTTGAGACAACGCCGAAGGCACCCCGCTGATCAAACTCGCGACCCGCTCCCCGGCTCCGGGCTCACCCAGGGCCAGCACGTCCCGGACCAGCTCGATGCTGCCGCCCACCAGTAACGGGCAGAAAATCTCGAACACCGACACATCGAAGGTCAGTGCGGTCGAGGCCAGCACCCTCGACAACCCCGACCTCCCGAACTCCCCGGCCGCCCATCCGACCAGATCCACCACACTCTGGTGCGTGATCACTACTGCCTTGGGTTGTCCGGTGGATCCCGACGTATAAATCGCATATGCGGAATGGCTGGGGAACAGCGGTTCTGTCCGGTCGTCGTCGGTGACGTCATCGCCGGAATAACCCGCGATCTGCTCAACAACCCGGGCATCGTCGAGTACCAACGTGGTCGCATCAGCGGGTAAGCATCCCGAGGTGTGCTGGGTGCACAGCATCACCATCGGGTTGGCGTCAGCGCGGATGAACTCGATCCGCGCCGGCGGATAGTTCGGGTCAATAGGCAGGTACGCGGCACCGGCCTTCAGCACCGCCAACAACGCCACGACCAAGTCCACCGACCGAGGCAGGGCCAGCCCGACGAACTGTTCCGGACCCACCCCCTGGGTGACCAGCCAGTGCGCCAACCGGTTGGCCCGCGCAGTCAACTCCGCATACGTCAACTCCACACCCTCAACCACCACCGCCACCGCATCGGGAGTGCGGCTGACCTGAGCGGTGAACAACTCCGGCAGGGTCGCCGCCGGCACTGGCTGGTGAGTGTCGTTCCACTGGACGAGCAGCTGATGCTGCTCGCCCTCGGTCAGCACCGGGAGCTGGGCTACGGGCTGGTCGGGCTCAGCCGTGATCCCCGCCAGCAACGCCAGGAAGTGCTGGGCCATCCGCTGGATGGTGGGGATGTCGAACAGGTGGGGGTCATAGGCCAGGCGCAATTCCAGCCGCTCGCCCAGGGAGACTTGCACGCTCAACGGGAAGTTGGTTGTTTCCCTGACGTGGAGGTCGTGGATGTACAGGCCGGCGCCGGTGATGGTGGCCGAGTCGAAGGGGTAATTCTCGAACACCATCATGGTGTCGAACAGGGCGTGGCCGGGGGTGAGGTCGCTGTAGGTTTGGATCTGGGCGAGGGAGAGGAAGTCGAATCGGCGGGAGTCGATCTGGGCGGTTTGCAGCTCCTGTAGCCAGGACACGACGTCCTGGGTCTCGTCGATGTGCGCTCGGGTGGGCACGGTGTTGATAAACATGCCGATCATGGATTCCACACCGGCCAGCTCGGCGGGACGTCCGGCTACGGTGGTCCCGAACACGACATCGGATTGCCCGCTGTAGCGGGAAAGCAGCAATGCCCAGGCACCTTCCATAATCGTGTTCACCGTCAGGCCATGGCGTTTGGCGAGCTGCTGTAGCCGGGCGGTGTCCTGCCCATTGAGCTGGATATCGATTGTTTCGGTGGATTCTGCGTGATGCGCTTGGCGGGGTGGGCGGTCGTAAGGCAGCGCGGTGCGGGAATCGAACCCGGCGAGCACCGTTTGCCAGTGCTGTTCGGCCTCGGTCTGATCTTGCGCTATGAGCCAGTGCAGGTAATCCCGGAATGGTCGCCGGGCGGTGAGTTCGGGTGCCCGGTCGTGGCTAATCGCCGCGTACTGCTCGCAGACCTCCCCGAACACCGCACCCATGCTCCAGCCGTCGAGGATCACATGGTGATGCGTCCATACCAGCAGGACCTCATCCCCGGATAGGCGCGCGATGACCAGCCTCAGCAACGGCGGCACACCCAGATCGATCTCGGCGCGTTCAGCGACACAGATCCGGGCCAGCTCGTGGCGCTGGTGGGATTCGGGCAGGTCTCGCCAGTCGTGATGGGTGATCGGCAACTCCACCCGCCGGTGCACTACCTGCACCGGCTCATCGATGCCTTCCCAGGCGATCGCCGTGCGCAACAGCGGGGCGCGGTCCACTACTCGCTGCCAAGCCGTTCCCCATGCCCGCGGATCGCTGATCCCCGTGATCCGCAGCTGGGTCTGCCCCACATAGGCCGCTGCCGCGGGATCGAGCAGGCTGTGAAACACCATCCCGGCCTGCAACGGCGTCAACCGATAGACATCCTCCACGTCCCGGCCGGTACCGAGCAATGCATCGAGCTGGGTCTGCGACAGCGTTGCCAGCGGAAAATCAGACGGCGTGCACCCTCCCGCGTCCGGATCCGCGCAATGCGCCACGATCTGCCGCAAGGCCTCACATGTCTGCGACGCGAGCCACTCGATGGTGGCCTCATCATGCACGTTCTGGGAATACGTCCAGCTCAGCTGCAGCTGGCCATCGGTGACGACCCCGACCACGTCCAGCAGGTGCGGGCGTGTGCTGTGCGGCGCGACATCGGGCGCCAATCCACCAACCCAGTCCCGGTATAGACCGCCAGGATTGCCCGCGGCGTCCCACTGACCGAGGTAATTCACACTGATCTGCGGCGAGAGGTCCCCAGCCAGCCCACTATCGGACGTCAGATACCGCAGCGCCCCATAACCCAGCCCCCGATTCGGGATTGCCCGCAGCTGCTCTTTTACCGACTTGAGTAATTCACTCCAGCCGGTGGGCGCCACATTCAAGACCACCGGGAACAGGGAGGTGAACCAACCCACCGTGCGGGAGAGCTCCATCCCGGGCAGGATCTCCTCCCGGCCGTGCCCTTCCAGCGCGATCAGGACCCGATCGCGCCCGGTCCACGCCGCCAGCGCCCGGCCCAGCGCGCTGAGCAGCACATCGTTGATCTGGGTGCGATACACCCCGGGCACCCGATGCAACAACGCATCGGTCTCATCCCGGGTCAACTCCGCCACCACCACACGGGCCGAATCCGCCGTGTTCGCCCCGACCCGGCTCACCGGCAGCCGCGCCACCACGTCCTGGGCCCCAGTGCCCTGGGCCACGGTG
>CAXUFG010000213.1:5529-9324 GCA_964250265.1 uncultured Pseudonocardiaceae bacterium
CCTGGGCCACGGTGTCCTGGGCCACGGTGTCCTGGGCCACAGTCTCCTGCGACAGCGCGGACCAATAATTTCGATCATTCTCGAGCCCGCCGGCCCGGACATGCCGAACCCACCGGTGCGCCCACTGGGTGAAGGCGGTGCTGACCGGTTCCAACTCGACCGGGCCCCCGCCACAAGCTTGCTGGTAGGCCAGCTCCAGATCGCCCAGCAGGATCCGCCAGGACACCCCATCGATCACCAAATGGTGCACAGCGACGAACAACCAGGGACGCTGACCCGGCCCGAACGTGAAGAGCACTACCCGCACCACCGGACCACGGGTGATGTCCAGGCCGGACGCGGCGGCCGACGCCGCCTCCGCCACGACCACCCGCCGATCCGCTTCCGGAACATGCGAGAGGTCACATCGCTCGAGCACCACGCCACCAGTAGGGGCGATCTCCTGGAACCACTGACTCTCAAGCCGGGAAAAACGAGTCCGCAACGCCGAGTGATGCGCCACCACCGCATCAAGGGCCACCGCCAACGCGTCCTGATCAACATCCTCCGCCAACTCCATCGCGAAGGACTGGTTGAAATGAGCCAGTGGCCCGTAGGTGGCGAAGAACCAGTGCTGAATCGGGGTCAACGGCGCCGGGCCGGCAATCACCTCAGCATCGGCCACCTGTGGAACGGACCGCACACCCGCCGCCAGCGCAGCCACCGTCTGCGCGGAGAACACATCCCGCGTGGTCACCGGTACACCGGCCTGCCGAGCCCGGGACACCACCTGAATACTGAGGATCGAGTCCCCACCCAACTCGAAGAAATTGTCCTCCACGCCAACCCGATCCGCGCCCAGCACCTGAGCCCAGACCTGCGCCAAAACGCGCTCGACATCTGTCCGGGGGGCGATGTACCCGGCCACCGGGGTGGCGTGCCGATCCGGGGCAGGGAGCGCGTTTCGGTTCAGTTTTCCGGTGGGGCCCAGCGGCAATTCGTCGAGTGTGATGAATAGCGCGGGCACCATGTAATCGGGTAGCACCTGACCCAGGTGGGTTCGCAACTCCGCGGTCGAGGGGACGTGCTGATCAGCAGGAACCAGGTAGGCGATCAGCCGTTTGGTTCCGGGTTGATCCTCCCGGGCGGTGACGACGACCTCGCTGATCCCGGGGTGCGTGGCCAGCGCGGCCTCGATCTCACCCAGCTCGATCCGGAACCCACGGATCTTGACCTGCTCATCAACGCGGCCCAGGTACTCCAACTCCCCACCCGGGCGCCAGCGCACCAAGTCCCCACTGCGATACATCCGCTCCCCGGGCGCGCCATAAGGGTTGGCGAGGAAACGGGTAGCGGTCAGTCCGGGGCGGTGCAGGTAGCCCCGCGCCAATCCGGTCCCCGCGATGTACAACTCACCGGTCACCCCGACCGGAACCGGTCGCAACCGGTCATCCAGCACAAACACTCGGGTATTGGCGATCGGGGACCCGATCGGTGGCGAGTGCTCGATGGGGGTATTTCCCTCGCCGTACCACGCGGTGGCGTACACCGTAGCCTCGGTAGGGCCGTAAATGTTCGCGATTCGCCGGCAGCGGGTCGCCACCTGGATCTCCCGAGCCACCCGGGCCGAGAGCGCCTCCCCCGCCAGCACCACTGTCCCGGCCTGAATTGAACCGCCACCGTGGGACCCCTGCAACAATCCCGTTTGGGACAATGCCGACGACATCGCGGAGGGCACCCCACTGATCAAACTTGCTACCCACTCCCCGTCCCCGGGCTCGCCCAGGGCCAGCACATCACGCACCACCTCGATGCGGCCCCCCACCAACAACGGGCAGACGATCTCGAAAACCGACACATCAAAAGTCAGCGAGGTCGAGGCGAGCACCTTCGATAACCCCGAGACGCCGAACTCGCCAGCTGCCCACCGCACGAGGTCGACCACGCTCTGGTGCGTGATCACCACTGCCTTGGGTTGCCCAGTGGATCCCGAGGTGTAAATCGCGTACGCGGGATGGGTGGGGAACAGCGGTTCCCGTCGATCGGCGTTGGTGATCTCGTGACCCGGATGATCAGCGATATCCTGGATGGTGTGGGGATCGTCAATCACCAGCCGGTCGATGCCCACGGGTAGGCACCCGGCGGTCTCCTGGGCGGTCAACACGGCAGCGGGTTTAGCGTCAGCGCAGATGAACTCGATCCGCGCCGGCGGATGATGCGGGTCAATAGGCAGGTACGCCGCACCCGTCTTCGCCACCGCTAACAACGCCACGACCATGTCAAGAGACCGGGGCAGAGCCAGCCCGACGAATTGCTCCGGACCTGTGCCGCGAGTGATCAGCCAATGCGCCAGCCGGTTCGTCCGCTCGTTCAGCTCGGCATACGACAGCTCCTCGCCCTCGATCACCAGCGCCACCGCACCCGGAGTGCGCTGCACCTGCGCGGCGAACAACTCCGGCAGGGTCGCCGTCGGCGTCTCCACCGAGGTGTCATTCCATGTCACCAGCAACTGATCCCGCTCCGCGGCAGTCAACACCGGTAGTTGGGATAGTGGTTGGTCGGGGTTGGTGGCGATGCCGGTGAAGAGGGTGACGAGGTGTTGGCCTATCCGGTGGATGGTGGAGTTGTCGAAGAGGTGGGGGTCGTAGGCCAGGCGTAGTTGCAAGCGCTCGCCCAGCGAGACCTGCGCGCTGAGCGGGAAATTCGTCGTTTCCCGAACGTGGATGTCGTGCAAGTGCAGGCCAGCGTCGGTCACGACTTCGGAGTCGAAGGGATAGTTCTCGAACACGACCATGCTGTCGAACAGCGCGCTGCCGGCAGGCAGGTCGCTGTAGGTCTGAACCTGGGCCAGGGAGAGGAAATCGAACCGGCGGGACTCGATCTGTGCGCCTTGGAGCTGCTGCAGCCACGACACCAGTTGCTGATCGTCGGCGATCTGCGCCCTCGTGGGCACGGTGTTGATGAACATGCCCACCATCGACTCCACCCCGGCCAGCTCGGCCGGGCGCCCGGAGACGGTGGTCCCGAACACCACATCACGCGCACCGCTATAACGCGACAGCAGCAACGCCCAAGCACCCTGCACAATCGTGTTCACTGTCAAGCCATTGCGCTTGGCCACCTGCTGCAACCGGATGGTGTCCGGCACGCCGAGGTGGATGTCCATCGATTCTGAGGACTCCGACCGGTGGGCTTGGCGGGGTTGACGGTCATAGGGCAGCGCGGTCCGGGAATCGAACCCGGACAACAGGGTCCGCCAATGCTGCTCGGCCTGGGCCTGGTCCTGCTCGCTCAGCCAGCGCAGGTAGTCCCGGAACGGGCGCCGGGCCACCAACTCCGGTACCCGGCCCTGGGTGATCGCCGCGTACTGCTCGCAGACCTCACCGAATACCGCAGCCATGCTCCAGCCATCGAGGATCACGTGGTGGTGGGTCCAGAACAGCAGGACCTCGCCCTCGGACACTCGTGCGATCACCAACCGCAACAATGGCGGCACACCCGGATCCACCCCTGAGCGCTCGGCCGCCGCGACCTGAGCTACCTCCTCCTGCAGCTCCCCCTCGGGAAGTGCGCGCCAGTCGCGATAGGCGATCGGCAGCACAACCCGCCGATGCACCACCTGCACCGGCTCGTCGATCCCCTCCCAGACGATCGCGCTGCGCAACAGGGGGGATCGCTGCACCACCCGCTGCCACGCCGCCCCCAACGCCTGCGGATCGCTGATCCCGGAGATCCGCAGCTGAATCTGATCGACGTAGGCGGCCGAGCCGGGATCGAGCAGGCTGTGGAACACCATCCCCGCCTGCAACGGGGTCA
>CAXUFG010000214.1:0-9319 GCA_964250265.1 uncultured Pseudonocardiaceae bacterium
CTTCTTCGCCCTCGGCGGGGATTCCATCCTGAGCATCCAGGTCGTCTCCCGGGCTCGCCAGGCTGGCCTGGCGCTGCGCTCCAAGGACATCTTCCTGCACCAGAGCATCGCCGCGCTGGCCCCGCTGGTCGGCGTACTCGACACCGGCAAGCACCAGCCTGCGCCCATCGAGGGTCCCGCCCCGCTGGCACCCATCCAGCGCTGGTTCTTCACCACCTACGGGGCATTGGGGCACTTCACCATGTCCACCGTGCTGGAGCTGGCCGGGGACCTCCAGGACAACGCGCTGCAGACCGCCCTTGACGCGGTGGTGGCCCACCACGACGCGCTGCGGTTGCAGTTCGAGCGCATCGACGGTCAGTGGCGCCAGCAACCACGGTCCGCCGTCCCGAACGGAATCCTGGTGCGCCACGACCTGTTCGGGCTGACCGGTGCGCAGCAGCAGGCCGCCATGCTGGCCGCGGCCGCCGCGGCGCGAGCAGACCTTGACCCGGGTGCCGGCCGGATGATCAAGGCGGTGCTGTTCACCCGCCCGCAGCAGCAGGCCCTGTTGCTGCTCACCGTGCACCACCTCGCCGTCGACGGTGTCTCCTGGCGCATCCTGATCGACGATCTGGAAACCGCCTACCAGCAGGCCCGCAGCGGTGGCGAGGTGGCGCTGCAACCAGCCGGCACCGACGCCCTCACCTGGGCGCACCAGCTCGCCGAACACACCCGTTCCGGTGCGCTGGACGGCGACCTGGACTACTGGCGGCAGGTGTCCCGGGGCGCGCAGGTCGATCTGCCGGTCGACCACGCCGGGGTGCACGGTGTTGGTCCCACCCGGCGGGCCGGCTCCACCCGGCAGCTCACCGTGCGGTTGGCGGCCGCACAGACCGGCGCCCTGCTCCACCAGGTGCCTGGCGTCTACCGGACTCAGATCAACGACGTCCTGCTCAGCGCGCTGGGCCGGGTGCTGGCTGAGTGGACCGGCCGCGAACGGGTACTCATCACGCTGGAGGGACACGGCCGGGAGGAGATCCTCGAGGGGATCGATCTGTCCCGCACCGTCGGCTGGTTCACCGCGCAGTTCCCGCTCGCGCTCACAGTGCCGAGCGGCCCGGAGGACGGGCAGCAGGACACTGACTGGCGCGCGGTGCTGACCTCGGTCAAGGAACAGCTTCGCGCCCTGCCGCACCGGGGCCTGAGCTATGGTGCGTTGCGCGAGCTGAGCCCGCAGGATTCTCCGGCGGCGGCGTTGCGTGGTGATCCAGCGCCGCAGATCTCCTTCAACTACCACGGCCAATGGGACACCGCCGCCGCCGCGGACGGGCTGTTCCGGACACTGGGCGAGACCCTCGGCGCGGACCTGGCGCCCGATCAGCCGGCGCCGCATCTGGTGGAGGTCACCGGGGTGGTGGAGGCGGGGCAGCTCGCGCTGACCTGGCTGTACTCGGATCAGATCCACGACGAGGCGACGGTACGGCGGCTGGCCGAGGACATGATCCTGGCGCTGCGCGAGATCGTTGAGCACTGCGCGGCGCCGGGGGCCGGCGGTCGCACCCCATCGGATTTCCCGCTGGTTCGCCTCGACCAAGCCGGCGTGGACCGCCTGGTGGGAGCCGGGCAGTCCGTGGAGGACATCCACCCGCTGACGCCGTTGCAAGCCGGCATCCTGTTCCACAGCCTGGTCGACGCTGACTCGGGTGCCTACGTCGACCAGGCCCGGCTGCTGCTGGAGGGCGTGTCCGACCCGCACGCGCTGGGCGCGGCCTGCCAGCGGGTGGCCGACCGGACACCGGCGTTGCGCAGCGCAGTGGAGTGGGACGGGGTCGAGGAGCCGCTGCTGGTTGTGCACCGCCGGCTTCCCGTGCCGACGACCTACTACGACTGGCGCGGGCTACCTGCCGGGGACCGGGATCGGGAACTGGCGCGGGTGGTGGCGGCCGACCGGGCTGCCGGCCTGGACCTGACCGCGCCGCCCTTGCTGCGGCTGATCATCGCCACGCTGCCCGATGACCAGGTCCTGCTGGTGTGGACCTCGCACCACGTGGCGCTGGACGGCTGGAGCCTGGCTCAGGTGTTCACCGAGGTGCGCGAGCAGTACCTGGGGATTGTGCACGGTCGGACCCCCAATCTGGTCACCCGGCGTCCGTTCGTTGACTACTTGCAGTGGTTGGCAGAGCAGGATGAGCAGCAGGCGCAGGAGCACTGGCGGGGCGTGCTCTCGGGTTTCGGAGCGCCCACCGGCCTGCCCTTCGACCGCCAGCCCCGGGAAGCGCACCGCGCCGAGTCCGCCGAGTCGGTGCGGGTGGCGCTCTCCGCCGAGGAGTCGGCGACCCTGCAGCGCTTCGCCCAGCGCGGCGGTCTGACCTTGAACACGATCGTGCAGGGTGCCTGGGCGGTGCTGCTGTCCCGTTACAGCAGGGAGCCCGAGGTTCTCTTCGGTACCACTGTCTCCGGCCGGCCGGCAGAGCTGCCGGGGGTGGAGTCGATGGTCGGCATGTTCATCAATACCCTGCCGACCCGGGTGCGGGTGCAGGACTCCGCGAGGGTGCTGCCGTGGCTGCGTGAGTTGCAGGCCGCGCAGGCCCAGTCGCGGCCGTTCGACTTCGTGTCCCTGTCCCAGGTCCAGGCGTGCAGCGACCTGCCGGCTGGGGTCAACCTGTTCGACAGCATGATCGTGTTCGAGAACTACCCGTTCGAGGCCCCACCGGAGGGCGAGCCGGGTCTGCGGATCCGGGAGGTCCAGGCGCAGGACACCACCAGCTTCCCGCTCAGCCTGCGTGCCTACCTGGCCGAGCAACTCTGCTTCGAGCTGGGCTATGACGCACGGTTGTTCGATCAGCGCACCGTGGCGGCTATGGCCGAGCGGTTGCGACTGGTGCTCGCGGGCATGGCTGACGGGCCAGAGTCAGCGCTGTCCCAGCTGCCCTGGATGTCCCCCGCGCAGCGGCGCCAGGTTCTCGTCGAGTGGAACGACACTGCCCGGGAGGTGCCCGAGGGCACGGTGGTGGAGTTGGTGGCCGCGCAGGCGGCCCGTACCCCGGATGCGACCGCGGTCAGCTGCGGGGATGTCCGCATGTCGTACGCGGAGTTGGACGAGCGGGTCGTTCGGTTGGCACGGTTGCTGATCGAGCGGGGGGCGGGTCCGGAGCGGTTCGTCGCGTTGATGGTGCCGCGTTCGGTGGACATGGTCGTCGCGGTGGTGGCGGTGTGGAAGGCGGGCGCCGCGTACCTCCCGATCGATCCGGTTTACCCGGCGGAGCGGATCGGGTTCATGCTGTCCGACACCCGACCGGTGTTGGTGGTGACCACCACCGAGGTCGGCGGTCGGCTGCCCGAGGTAGGCCAGGCAGTTCCCCGGCTGCTGCTCGACGACCCGCTTACCCTCGCCGTGCTGGCGCAGCGCCCCGGTGGCGATCCGGCCGAGCTCCACCGACTGGTGCCACGCTCCGGTACGCATGCGGCATATGTGATCTACACCTCGGGTTCGACGGGACGACCGAAGGGCGTCGTCGTCACCCAGGACAGCGTCGTCGACCTGGCGACGTGGGCGGCTGCGGAGTTCGGGGCGACGGGATTGTCGCGAGTGGTGGCCTCGACGTCGCTGAATTTCGATGTCTCGGTGTTCGAGATCGTCTCTCCGTTGGTGGTCGGCGGCTGCATCGAGGTCGTGCGTGACGTTCTGGCCCTGGGTGAATCGGCACTGGGTGAAGAGGAACGCGCGGCGAGCCTGATCAGCGCGGTGCCCTCGGCCCTGTCGCAGGTGGTGTCCCAAGGCAGTGTGTCGGTGACCGCGGATACCGTGGTGCTGGCCGGTGAGGCGCTCTCAGCGCGGGCGGCACGCGAGATCGCAGCAGCAACCTCGTGCCGCCGGATCGCCAATATCTACGGCCCGACCGAAGCCACGGTCTACGCCGCGGCGTGGTACCGCGACGCGGGCACGCTCGATGATGACCAAGCTCCGCCGATCGGCCGGCCGATCAGCAACACCCAGACGTATGTGCTCGATGCGGGGCTGCGCCCGGTTCCGATCGGCGTGCCGGGGGAGCTGTACCTTGCTGGTCGCGGTGTGGCCCGCGGTTATCTGGACCGGCCGGGACTCACTGCCGAGCGGTTCGTGGCCAATCCATTTGGCGGCCGTGTCGCGCCCGCGGGTTCGCGGATGTACCGGACCGGGGACCTGGTGCGGTGGAACATCGCCGGTGAATTGGAGTACCTCGGTCGGCTCGATCACCAGGTGAAGATCCGCGGATTCCGCGTCGAGCTGGGTGAGATCGAGGCGGTACTCGCCGGGCATCCCGATATCGGCGAGGTCGTCGTGACCGCGCGCACCGAGCAGAACGGGTCGCTCGTCCAGCGACTGGTGGCTTATGTCGTGCCGGCTGGTACCCATATTCCCAGCCAGTCTGAGCTGCGGTCGTTCCTGGCGGGCATCCTGCCGAACTATATGGTGCCTGCGGCGTTCGTGCTGCTCGATGGTTTGCCATTGAACGCCAATGGAAAGTTGGACCGGCGGGCGTTGCCCGATCCGGAGTGGAACGCGGCCAGCGCCGGTTATGTGGCGCCGCGCACCGACGCCGAGCGGATGGTGGCGCAGATCTGGTCCGAGGTCCTGGGGATCGAGCGGGTCGGTGCCGGGGATAACTTCTTCGAGCTCGGTGGAGACTCGATCCTGAGCATCCGGGTGACCTCGCGGCTGCGGGCCGCTTTTGGCGTGGACCTTTCTCCACGTGCCGTTTTCTCTCATTCCACGGTCGCTGAACTCGCTTCTGCGATGCCGGCTGACGCCGTGACCGGAAAACCGGCAATTCCTGTTGTTCCCCGTGACGGCGAGCTGGTCTTGTCTTTTGCCCAGCAGCGGTTGTGGTTCCTGCACGAGTTCGAGCCCGATAACGCGGAGTACGCCATCCGCGTGGGCCTGCGGTTGCGCGGCGAGTTGGACCTCGACGCGTTGCGTGCCGCGTTCACCGGGTTGATCGTGCGGCACGAGTCACTGCGTACCACCTTCGAGCAGGTCGACGGCCGTGGCAGGCAGGTGGTGCATCCGCCCGGCGAGATGTCGCTGCTGGTGCGGGATTTGTCAGCGCTGGCCCTGCCACAACTAACCCAGCCGCAGCGCGAAGCCGAGCTACACCGATTCCTGCAAGCGGAAATCAGCCGGCCATTCGATCTCGCCTGCGGACCCTTGATGCGGGTGTGCCTGGTACGGCTGGGTGACCGGGAGCACGCGTTGCTCATGGTGATGCATCACATCATCACCGATGGTTGGTCGATGGGCGTGCTCGTCCACGACCTGTGCACGCTTTACCGGGCGGCCACGGGTCACGATGTGGTCGATCTGGCACCCCTGCCGGTGCAGTACGCCGATTTCGCCGCCTGGCAGCGTGCGGCACTGCCCGGCCCGATGCTCGAGGCGGGATTGGCGTACTGGAGCCGCCAACTCGACGGTGTGGCGCCGTTGGAATTGCCGATCGATCGACCGCGACCGGCGGTGCGTACTTCTGCCGGTGCCATGCACGAATTCGTGGTACCGGCCGAAGTCATCAGCCGGCTCGAGGCCATCGGAGCGCAGCGGGACAGCACGCTGTTCATGACCCTGGTCGCCGCCTGCCAACTGCTGTTCAGCCGCTGGTCCGGGCAGGACGATATCGCCGTCGGCACGGCCGTCTCAGGTCGTGAGCACGCCGACGTGGAAGGCTTGATCGGATTCTTGGTCAACACCCTGGTGCTTCGCTCCACAGTGGATTCCAGTCATAGTTTTACGGATTTCCTGCGCAGCGTGCGGGCCACTGTTCTGGGCGCATTGGCTCATCAAGATGTGCCGTTTGAACGGCTCGTGGACGAGTTCGCACCGGTCCGGGACACCAGCCGAACGCCGCTGTTCCAGGTCATGATGGTATTGCAGAACAATGCGCATCAGGCGCCCGAGCTGCCCGGCCTGGAGAGCGAAGAACTGGCATTGCCGGCGGTTACCGCGAGCTTCGACGTGACTCTGGAGTTCCGGAAACGAGACGATGTCCTGGAGGGTGCACTACAGTACAACTCCGATTTGTTCGATCCGGCCACTATCGAGCGGATGGTGGGGCATCTGCTGGTGTTGCTGGGTGGTATCGCAGCCGATCCGGATCGGCCACTCATTCAGCTGCCGGTGCTCACCCCAGCCGAACAGCGTCAGCTGCTGGTGGAATGGAATGATACCCAGCGGGTAGTTCCCCCCGGCACTGTGCCGGAACTGTTCGCTGTGCAGGTCGCGCACACGCCGGATGCGGTGGCTCTCGTGGTCGGTGACGAGGAACTCACCTATGCGGAGTTGAACGAGCGGGCCAACCAGCTGGCCCATTGGCTGATCACCCAGGGCGCCGGTCCGGAGCAGTTCGTGGGGTTGGCTCTGGAACGGTCGGTGGAACTGATCGTGGCATTGCTGGCCGTGACCAAGACCGGTGCGGCGTATCTCCCGATCGACCTGAACCACCCGCCCGCCCGGATCGCCTTCATCTGCCTCGACGCCAACCCGGTGATGGTGCTGTGTAGCCAGCACAGCGCGGGGTGCCTGCCCGACGAGGTCACCCGGCTGGTGATCGATGATCCCGACACCATCCAGGAGATCACCGGTTGTTCTGGCGCTGAGGTGACCGACGCCGAGCGGGTGGCGTCACTGTCCCCCATCCATCCGGTGTATGCGATCTACACCTCGGGATCCACTGGGCAACCCAAGGCAGTGGTGATCACGCACCAGAGCGTCATCGACCTGGTGGGGTGGGCGGCCGCGGAATTCGGTGTGTCGGGACTGTCCCGGGTGGTGGCGTCGACGTCGCTGAACTTCGATGTGTCGGTATTCGAGATCATCTGCCCATTAAGTGTGGGCGGAAGTATCGAGCTGATCCGCGATGTGCTGGCCTTCGGTGAGACCGAAGCCGGCGAGCGGGTCGCGAGTTTGATCAGCGGGGTGCCCTCGGCGTTGTCCCAGGGATTGTCCCACGGTGGTGGTGGTGTGGTGCGGGCGGACACGGTCGTGCTCGCCGGGGAGGCGCTCCCCGCCCGGGTGGCTCGGGAGATCCAGGCGGCGACCTCGTGCCGGCGGATCGCGAATATTTATGGCCCGACCGAGGCATGCGTGTATGCCACCGCGTGGTACTCGGAGCTGGCGGTGGAGCAGCCACCACCGATCGGGTCTCCGATCGCCAACACTCAGGTCTACGTGCTCGATGCGTGGTTGCGGCCGGTGCCGATCGGGGTGATCGGGGAGCTGTACCTCGCCGGAGCCGGGCTGGCCCGGGGCTACCTGCACCGCCCGGGGCTGACCGCCGCCCGGTTCATCGCGAACCCCTTCGGTGCACCGGGTGCGCGGATGTACCACAGTGGGGACTTGGTGCGCTGGAGTCCCGACGGAGAGTTGGAGTATCTGGGCCGGGTCGATGAGCAGGTCAAGATCCGGGGGTTCCGGATCGAGCCCGGGGAGATCGAGGCGGTGCTGGCCACCCACCCCGGGATCGGCGAGGTCGTGGTGATCGCCCGCGAGGACCAACCTGGGATCACACGACTGGTGGCCTACCTGGTCCCCACCACCGAGACCGCCCCGACGACCAGCGAACTGCGCGCCCACATCACCCACACCCTGCCCGACTACATGGTCCCCGCACTATTCGTCACCCTCGACGAACTCCCCCTGGGACCGACCGGGAAACTGAACCGCAACGCACTACCCGCCCCCGACCAGCTCATGGAGCCGGTGGCCGAGTACGTCGCTCCCCGAACCCCCACAGAGCACATTCTCGCTGATATCTGGGCGCAGGTATTGAGCATGAAACAGGTCGGAATCCACGACAACTTCTTCGAGTTGGGTGGAGACTCCATCCTGAGCATTCAGGTTGTGTCCCGCGCGCGTCAAGCGGGGGTGCGGGTGAGCACCAAAGATATCTTCTTGCAGCAGACCATCGCTGAGCTCGTTACGGGTGTGGGGGTAGATCCGGTTGCGGAGCTGGCGGCCCTCGAGATGGTGGCCGGTCCCGCGCCATTGACCCCGATTCAGCACTGGTTTTTCGCCACTCATGGGGAGCTGACGCACTACAACCAGTCGTTCGTCATTGAGTTGACAGAGGAGCTTGATCGGGACGCGCTAGTAACTGCGCTGGATGCGGTGGTGGCGCACCACCCGGTGTTGCGGATGCGTTTTTCCCAGCTGGCGGGCCAGTGGTGCCAGGACATCACGGCGGCCAGTGGCGTGGTGGTGGAGCGCTGTGAACTGGCGGAGGTGGCGGAAGCGGATCGGCCGGCGGTGATGGAGCAGGCGGCGTGGGCCGCCCAGTCCGGTCTCGACCTTACCGGCGGCCCGCTGCTGCGGGTGGTGCTCTTCGATACCGGGCCCGGCCACCAGCCCCGGCTGCTCATCGCTGTTCATCATTTGGTGGTTGACGGTGTGTCGTGGCGGATCCTGCTGGGTGACCTCGAAACTGCCTATCACCAGGCACGTGGGGGGGAACCGGTCGAATTAGAACCGGTCGGCACCGCATTCACGCAGTGGGCGCACAAGTTGGTGGCCCATGTTCAGGGCGGTGGACTTGAGGGTGATCTGGGGTATTGGTCCGCGCTGTCCCAGTCTGCGTTGTCCCAGTCCGCGCTGTCTCACGAGGGGCCGGCTGACCTGCCGGTTACTCGGGTCGGGGTAAACACGGCTGGTTCGGCGCGGACTGTGACGGTGGGATTGAGTCGGGATGAGACGGATGCGTTGTTGCATCGGGTGCCGGGGGCGTATCGCACTCAGATCAATGATGTGTTGCTCAGCGCGTTAGGGTGGGTGCTGGCGGGCTGGACCGGGCGGGATCGGGTGTTGATCGCGCTGGAGGGACACGGTCGGGAGGAAATCCTCCCCGGCATGGAGCTGTCCCGCACGGTGGGCTGGTTCACCTCCCTGTTCCCGGTCATATTGAATGTAGAGCCCACTGGCTGGGGCGAATTGCTGAAGTCGGTGAAGGAGCAGTTGCGGGCTATTCCGCATCGGGGTTTCAGCTATGGGGCGTTGCGTTACCTGAATCCGAACAGTGGACTGGGCGGGGATGTTTCTCCACAGATCAGCATGAATTATCACGGTCAGTGGACAGTCGGGGGGGCCTCTGGCGGACTTTATCGGGGTTGGGCTGGCGCGTTGGCGCCGGATCATGCGCCGGAGAGCGTCCGTCCCTACCTGCTCGATGTCATCGGGGTCGTCGCTGATGGTGAGTTGCAGCTGAGCTGGACGTATTCAGAAAACGTGCACGAGCAGGCCGCCATCGAGAACCTGGCCGCCGAGATGGTAGGGGCGCTACGGCAGATCGTGGCGCATTGCGCGGATCCGGAC
>CAXUFG010000215.1:0-1395 GCA_964250265.1 uncultured Pseudonocardiaceae bacterium
CCTGACAAGCTGGGAGGAGCTCGGGTGATCAATACCGTTGAGGTGGCGGACCAGGGAGTCGCGCTGACCTATAGGTTCGAGGATCTGATGCGGTACCACGGTCCAGGTTCTCCTGGCGGCGTGGCCCAGGCGTTGAAGGTGATGGAACGGGTGCTGCCACTGCTGGAGCCGGGCGGCCTGGTGGAGCGCCACGAGATCGAGGTGGACACTGCTTTCGCCGGCCCGGGCGCCCGTGATGCGTTCGAAATGGTCACCCGGGCGGTGACCGAGGGCCGTTATGCCGTCCACGATGTATTGGCGCGTGCCGAACTGGGGCAGACCCGGGAGCGTTTCGTTTTCCGGCTCGGGTACCGGGGCCGCAGCGTGACGGTGCTCCTTCGCGAGGGATTCGTAAAGGAGGAGTTCATCGCGTTGGCGCGTATGCCGCAGCGCAGCGAGCAGCAAGAGAGCCGTTTGACCGTCCTGAAACGCGAGATGGCTGAGCTGCTGCTCGCAACTCCGGCGGCTGAGGTCTACGACGTCGAGGGCGCTGCGGGCGTCATTTAGGCAATCTTTCCACTGGTCGAGCTGGGGTCATCTTTGCGCTCGGCCAGCACTTTGTGCGGGACTTGAAGTAGGCGAACCAGGGTGACCAGCCCGAGGCCGCCGATCAGGTTGCCGAGTGCGGTGAAGGCGAACAGCCCCGACCAATCGGCATAGCCGAACGGCGCCCCGACCTGTAATGCAGCAAAGCAGATCAGCGATCCGACGATCGCGTGATTGACCTTGCCCGCACCGAGCAGGAATCCCATGACAATCGCCGGTACCAGGCGCACCCCGTCGGACTCCGTGGAGTGCTGCAGATGAGTCATCAGCGTGATCAGCATCCCGCCGACGAGTGCCAGTGCGAAGGCCTTCCATGTGATACCCAATTCGATGTAGAACCGGCCCGCCTCGATGGCGGTGGCATGGAGTGCGGGGAATCCAGCCATTACCAGGGCAGTGATGATCCATCCGCCGGCCAAATTGGTCAATGTTGTCATCGTCCAGAGCCGCACGAGCGACAGTAGGGTCGCTGTCTTGGCCACCACCGCCGTCACCGGAACAAGGAAGTCCTCGGTGAATAGTTCACTACGTGCCAGGGTCAGCGCGATGAAACCGATTGACAACCCGAGACCGCCGAGCAGGACGCTGTGGGTGATCTGTTCGATCAACAGCAATGCCAGCACGCCCACCCCTACGTCCAGACCTCCGAGAAAGCCTGTCGCGAGCAACCCGGACCAGGACCGGCCAAGACGTTGCCTGCCCTCGTCCACCAGCCGGTCGAAAGTCTCCTCGGTATCCTGCTGCGGGACGGCCGGTGTGGTGGCGGAGCGATCACTCATGGCCTGATGCTAGGGCCGCGGCGTCAATCCG
>CAXUFG010000215.1:1495-9229 GCA_964250265.1 uncultured Pseudonocardiaceae bacterium
CGCGGCGTCAATCCGACACGGGGTTAATTCGACACGGGGGTTGATCCGACACAGGGTTAATCCGTCACCGTCGAGCGGGTCGCCTCGAAGCGGGTGCCGACATCGGTGAATCCGAGACGGGTGTACCAGTGGTGAGGCCAGTCGTCGGCCGCGGCGGCCAGGAAGACGACGTCGCACCCGGCGGCCCGAGCCCGCGCGATCGCGTCGAGCACCAGCGCCCTGGCCAGACCGGCCTGCCGGTGCGCCGGGTCGGTCATCACGGCCTCGATAGCCGCGGTGGCGCCATCGATGCGCAGCTGTGTCGACGCGATCGGCTCATCGTGACCGTCAAGCACAGCGAGATCCATGACGCGGAGCACCGCATCGGCGACGGTCTCGCGATCGACGAGCTGGCGCACCGCGTCATCGTCGAGGTGAGGCAGCTCGCGCCGCCAGGACCGCTCCCAGAGCCGGCTGACGATCTCATGCGTGACAGCCACCACGCGGGTGGATCTTTCCGCCACACCCGGTCGGCTGTAGACCATCAGGCGTAACTCCTGCACGTGCCACCCATGGCTGGCCAGCGCGATCGCTAGGGCGGGGTCATCGAGCACGGCCCGCCGGTGGACGAGGGCAACGCCGCCGAGTACCCGGTCAGCTTCAGCGGCCACTGCGGCAGCGTCGCGTGGCCCCTCGACCCATAACGTGTTGTGCTCGTAGGACGCGGGGAACCGCGGATCGAGCACCGCGATTCCGCCGTTCACCGGCACCACAGCGGCGGCGCGCCGCTGCGCCAACGCCCGATCGAACAGGCGAACCCGGGCTGCGTAGTCCCCGGGGGAGGGTAGGACGACCGGATCGACGAATCGCCCGTCGGATCCTGGCGGGTAGGGCAGGACCGCCACCACCGCATCGGCAGGAACCGGCCCGTAATGATGCGGGAAGTGCACGTCAGCGGCGTCCGGAGCAGGCTCGAAGCGGAGCTCCGCAGGCAGCTTCGCCGGATCGATGACGAGCACGAGGAGGTCCATTCGCCCCGGGAACCGCGCGTTGGCCGGTAACCGCACCTGAGCCGGCGTGGACAGGTGCACAAAGCCCTCACTGAGCAGCGACGGCGGTGCCAGGCTGCCGGCGGCCAGCGCCATCCGCCACGTCGCCGGCGCGCACAGGTGTAGCAGGAGCCCGGAATCCATGGCCGCCATCTTCCGGTGTTACCTCGCAAGGGGTTCTGACCACCCGAGCCGACCCTAACCAGCACGGCATCGTCGACGATCACATCAACTCCCCGTGATCCATCTGCCACTGCTTCCAATCCCAGGTACTGAGGAACTTCGCCGCCGCCTCGCGCCCATTGTTGAACAATTGGTCGCGTCTGCTTGCGTCGAGATTGAAGTCGGTGGCCTGGATTCCGGTTGTGTCGACGAATACTGTACGATCTTGGACTGATTTCTGGTCGACGTAGATATTGTCGTGCGCGTTGCTCATGGTGGCAAAAAGACGCTGAAACATCTCGATGGGATTATTGATCGCATTCCATTGTGCGGCAGGGGCTTGCCGTGCGGAGAGTTTGATGCCGAGGGTGGGCCACCGGCTCGCCTTGGAATCGGTGCGGTCGAAGATGCCGATGGGGTAGTTGGATAATGAGCCGCCATCGGTGAGGGTGAGCGTCTCGTTGTCTTGTTCAGGACCGCAGGTGAGGCGTTGGGGCTGGAAGAAGAATGGGATGGAGGCCGAGGCGGTGACCGCGTCAGCGACAGGAAGATCGTCCGGATCGAGATCACACAGGATCTTGTAGTCCCAGGGAAGGCGTAGCATCCGGCCGCGGGAGATGTCGCTGACGATAACCACGAGCTTGTAACGCCTTTCGGAGCCGAGGTTCGTGTCCGCGCCATTGTCTGCGTATTTGAGGTCGGCCCAGGTGTGCACGTTGCAGGCCGCCAGCTGGTCGGCGATCCAGCCGTGCATGAAGTCGGTCTTGTAGATCCCGCTGTGCAGCAGCAGTTCCAAGCCCTTGCCGGGTAGCCCGAGATGGGGCAGCAGACCGCCGTCTTCGAAGCGCGCGTAGTCCAGCCCGCGCATGACGTCCTCCATCTGTCCAGAGGGCATGCCCGCTGCGATGAGTGATGCGACGATGGCGCCGGCGGAAGTACCCGCCACGCGATGGACATCGGGGTAGCTGATCTCGCGCAGCGTATTGACCGCCCCGACCAGGCCGATGCCCTTGACGCCACCCCCTTGGAGCACGAGGTCAACCTTGCCGGCGTTGTCTACCGGGTCGTCGGGGCCGGGTTGCCCGCTCAGGGATGGGCTGGACATCGGGGTTCTCCTTGTCGTGAGCCGTGGCGTGTTGCGGCTCTACGATGGAGTGGTCCGGCCGGCTCGTTGATACACCGCGCCCAGCAACAAATGGACCTTGGGTCAGAGGTGACGGAGCTGGGGCCAAAGATGTGACCACGGTGCCCGCCGGCCGGAGCAGAGCCAGACCGGTGTGGGCCGCGAGAACAGGTTCATCATGGGACCGGTGGTGATGGTCGCCACCTGGCGTACCTCGGTGAAATACCGGCCCAGATAGGCGTGGTCGGAGCCGACGAAGACAACGGTGCTGGCATCCTCGGGCGGCGCCCCGAAATACCAGTAGCCGCGATGGCCGCTGTAGGCCCGCGGCAAGCCGTGTGCTGGGCCGAACCGGTCAATTGCGGCCGCGTCCCAATACCACTCGGTGACGACCACGGTGTCGTGCCGAGATGCAGAAGGCAGCGCCCGGTAGGCGCCGGCCACCGTATCGGTTTCCTCCGGCCAGCCGAGCAATAATTGCGAGTACGGTTTCGCGAGGGTCGGCCATGAGATTGGCAGCACCGGTAGCGTCGTGATCGCGATAACCGCGGAGAGGACATAGACCGGCCGGCTGAGCACCCACCGCCACCAGCGCGCCGGGTCGAGCCGTTGCAGCTCGACCGCGCCCGCGGCCCAGCACACCGGATACAGCCCCGCCACGTAGTAGTAACGGCCGCCGGTGGCAAGGAAGAGCACCACCAGCCCGAGGGAGGTCCACCCCAGACCGCGGTAGGGGCGCAGTTGCGGTGAACGCAGCAGCCGCCACAGGCCATAGCACACCAGCACCGCCCCCAGCAGGATCCCGGCGCTGACCAACGCCATCGGCAGGAACGCCAGTTGCGCCCGCCGGCCACCGAGGAGCTCGTCGTTCGCGATGACCTTCGCCAACGCCAGCTGCGGCCATCCGTGCTTTGCCTGCCAGAACAGGCTGGGCAGGGTTGTGAGGACCGCGATCGCCGCCCCGAGCCACAGCGCCGGGCGGTGCAACAGCTCCCGCGGGCCCACGACAAGCGAGCTGATACCCAGGACCATCCAGAAGGCGACTATCAGCCACTTATTCTGCAGAGCGAGCGCCGTGAGGGCACCGAGTGCGAGGAGCAGTCGGTCGTCGCGAAGGCGAACCCAGCGCACCAGAAGCCATGACGTGACGGTCCACATGAACATGTCGACCAGTGCGGTGGTGAGCAGGTGGCCACCGGCCAGCGTTCCCATCGCACACGCCCCGGCGGTCAGCACCTGCGCCCGGCGGCGCCCACCGAGCTCCCGGGCGATCAGCGCGGCCACCACCACGCCCACCGCGGTCAGCACCGTGGCCGGGAGCCGTTCCCCGACCAGCGAGCCGGGCAGGACGGTATCCATCGCGCGGGCCAGCAAGGGCACCAGCGGCCCTTGATCGGCATACCCCCAGTCCAGATGCCGGCCGGCGACCAGGAAGTAGAGCTCGTCGTCGAAGTAACCGACGCGTCCGCTGGTCAGCAACAGCAGCAATCCGACCCCGCCGGCGATCGCCAGTACCGGCCACCGCGCCAGCGATGCGATGGCCGGGTATTCCGCAGTCGGGGCGCGTGCCGTGAGAGTCACGGTCGAGTGGTGTGCGACGACGAGTGGGCGATGAACAGAACCACGAGCGTTCGCGCATCGCTATCCGGCAAACCCCACTCGCGCGCGACATCACTCGACGCCACGACCTCGATGTCATCGAAGCCCGCCTCGCGAAGCTCTGTCACGACGTCCTCGCGGGTCCGCGCGTCGCGCTCGAAGCTCCGCCCGCCCGTTGCCGCCTTGAGCATCTGCCCAACGATGTCGGGCTCGGTGTGCTCACTGGCGGGCACCAGATCGAAAACCAACCGCAGCTCTCCTGTGGTGGCCGCAAGCTGCCGCACCTTCGCGAACAGGTGACGACGAGCGTCGGCTGGCAGGTACATCACCAGGCCTTCTGCGATGACGAATACGGGCGCACCGCGTTCCACGAATGGCCCGAGTGCCGTGGTCTCGACATCGCCCCCGACGAGACGCAATCCCGGTCGCGCGAGCACTGCGCGGCCCTCGTCGGTGCGCTGCAGAAGCTCGCGCTTGAGCTCCACGACGTGCGGCAAGTCAATCTCGGTGTAGTGCACGTGCGCATCGTTGGTGGTGGCGGCTCCCCGGCGGGAGAGTCCCGCAGCCAGCTCGATGACTTGCCGGTAGCCCGACGCGCTCAACAGGTGATCAATCATCGCATGGCGATGGAGTAGCGATTGGTGCAGCGGCGCGAGCTTGTGATCGGGTGTTCTCGCTGCGGCGAGTGCTGCGTTGGCAGCGTCGAACACGTGCTGGGCATCCTGGCTTGCGAACAGATGTGCGTGGGACAGGCCGGCCCATGCCCACACCTGCGAGGTATACAGCGCTGTCACCGACAGATCACCTTGCGTGGTCTTCATGAGCGTTCACCCCCTGCGGCGCGGGCAACGCCCGCACCGGCGAGCGAAGCGGATCTTCCTTGACGGTATCGGGCGATGGTGACCAGTTCGCTCAGCGAGCGAGACAACCCGCTGGCCAGCTCACCGGGGTCTTCGACCGAATCGGCGAAAGACAGGATCCCGACCAACAGGGCGCCCGCGTAGTCCCAGACCACGAAGGTGACGCCCACCCCGCTGTTCGGTGGCCCCGAGATGTACATCTCCTCAACAACACCAGGGCCGAAGGACCACCGCCGTGCCGGACCACGAGTGTTAGAGATCGTCACGTTGCTGTCCAGGCGATCAGGGTGGCCGCGACGTCGTCGATGACTACGCCGGACAGCGGCGCGGGCGATCACAGGGGGCACGAGCTCCAGCCATTCGGCTATGACTTCGCGGCCAATCAGATCGAGGCATCGCTTGGACTCGCGAGTGACCATGCTGATCATTTGTAGCCGCGCCCAGGGCTCCGCTACGTCGGTTGCGAGCGAGGTCGCGAGACGCGCGAGGCGGTTGCCCACCGCGCGGGAGGGATCGCCTGATGTCTCGATCCCGACGGGCACGTTCGCCACCAGCGGGCGGCCCGGCAGATCACGCCGCTTCACGAGATAGTCCCGCAATGCTCCGGCGACGACACCCAGCACGACGTCGTTCACGGTGACGCCGGCCACGTCCTTCACGAGCTTGACGTCGGCGAGCGGCAGGGATGCCCGGGCGTAGCGCCGCTCGGAGGTGAAGCCGGCGTTGAGAGAGCACGGCGGCGTGTCGGCTCCTGGGCGGGGCACCGCTATCGCGGAGCTGGCGTTTCTGGCCCGGATGGCGTCTGTACCGCGCTTGGTCTTGCGGACTAGCTCCGGCAGTCCGGGGAGCGTTCGGCATTGATCGGCCACCGCGTCCAGCACCAGGCGGCACGGGCCCGGAAAGCGTTCCGGGTGCCAGCGCAACCGTGGGACCTCCCGTTGAGCGGTCGCGCTGGAGAACAAGCGCGAGAGCGTGGTGAGCATGGCCGCGCCATCCATGAGGCAATGGTGGATCTCGAGCACGAGCGCCTGGCGGCCACCGTCGAGCCCGTCGACGAGGGTGAGATGCCACAGCGGGTGGTGGCGATCGAGACTGCTCTCGGCGCGAGACGCGCACAGCAGGTCCAACTCCCGGGGGCCCCCTGGCGCGGGAAGGGTGGCACTACCGAGGTGATGGTCGAGGTCGACCTCGGTTGCCTCGACGAACACCGGATGGTGCAGGCCGAAGGGAACCGGATGGACGCGGAGCCGGAATGCCGGCACGACGTCGAGCCGACAGGCCAGGTGCTGGCGGACGTCGTCGAGGGTGATCCGAACCGGGGCCTCGCTGTCGTCGGCAGGGCCAAGGACTGCGAGAGCCATGACCTGCATGGGTTGCTCCCGCGATTCCAGGGCGAGGAATCCGGCGTCCAGCCCGCTCAGACGGCGAGCGGATCGCCGGGGCGCGGATCGCTGCGGTGGGTTGTCCGGCCGCGCGGCTCCGTCAGGAAGGATCATGCGAGCTTCTCCAGGTGGTCGGCCGCGGTGCGGGCGCCGCCGGCGGTGGCGAACGAAGCCTGTACGCGCTGCGCCGCGGCCCGGTAGGACGGGTCGTCCAGCAGCGTGGTGATCGCGTCGCGCAGTTCGATTGCGCCGACCCGCCCGACGTGCACTCTGAGCCCGGCGCCGGCGTCGGTGACCTGACGTGCTATCACGGGCTGGTCGTCGCGGATCGGAGCCACCACCAGCGGCAGGCCGTGCGCAAGGGTTTCACACACCGTGTTATGGCCGGCGTGGCAGACCACCGCATCCAGGAACGGAAGCAGGTCCAGCTGCGGGACGAACTCGCGAACCAATACGTGATCGGGCGGCGGGCCGATCATGCCGTGCGGCGCAACAAGGACCACCTGCAGGTGCTCGGCCAGTGGTGCCACCGCCTCTACCGTGGTGGCCAGGAACCGCCGACCGGCCGCAGGGTTGACGGTGCCGAGCGAGACCAGCACGTGCCGGCGGGCGGGGTCCAGCCAGTCCCACGGGAAGGCGACCTTGGCGGCCCGTGCGCCGATCGAGGGACCCACGAAGATGTAGTGACCGGGGAATGCCTCCAGCGGTCCGACCAGCGCCTCGGTCGTGAACGCCAATACCAAGTGCTCGGAGAACCGCAGATCGACCGGCTCGGACACACCGAAGTCGAACTGGAAGTCGTCGATGCATTGCCGAACCCACGCGCCCAGCCGGGGCATCGTGGCGAACTGCTCGGTGAGCTCGGCCGAAGTGGTGGCCGAGGTGGCCCACGGCAGCCCCCGCCGGTGGGCCACCAGCGCGCCGGCCAGTGTCTGCTGATCCACCACCATGACGTCGGGCCGGAACTCCTCCACCGCGGCGGTCGTCCCAGGAACCATCGAATGGGCCAGCGGGAGGAGGAATTCCTGCCACAGGAACCGGAACGCCGCTGCCCCCCGCAAGTGATCCGGGCGCGGCCGCAGTTTGGCTAGCGTCCCGTCGCCGACGCTGGTATCGACGGGAAGCAGCGTCACACCGGCAGGCAACAGCGGGCCGATGTACGTCGGGTGCCCCGCCCAGGCGACCTGGTGGCCCCGGTCGGCCAGCTCCCGGCCCACCTCCACGGTGGGAAAAGTGTGTCCGGCCAGCGGTGGCACCACGAACAGGAACCGGCTCATCGGGCATTCACCGGAGCCGGCGTGGTAAACCATTCCACGACGATGTCGCGCACCGCTCGCGTCGCCTTCGGCAGCACCCAATGGTCGACGCCGGGTAGGACGGTGAGCGTAAACCGGGACAGCAGACCGTCGAGTATGTGTGCGTGATGGAGAACATCGGAGTGGGGGGCGGGTGGGGGGGGGTTTGGGCGGGGGGCGAGGGGGGGCGGGGGTCGGCGGGTCCGCCGGCGTGGCCCGATTCTGGTGTGTTGGCCGGCGCTCAGCCGGCGGCGAGCCCCGGCTGGGAACTGCCTGAGCGTCACG
>CAXUFG010000216.1:0-4099 GCA_964250265.1 uncultured Pseudonocardiaceae bacterium
CGGGACGCTGCTGGCGTCGCACCGAGTCCTCGCCGACGTCGTGTTCGTCGCGGTGACGATGGTCGCGGTTTACATCCGGCGCTTCGGCCCGCGCGGTTTCGCGCTGGGCATGGCCGCGTTCATGCCGTTCTTCCTCAGCCAGTTCCTGCACGTCACCGTGGCCCAGCTGCCCTGGCTACTGCTCGCAGCCGCGACCGGCATCGGTGCGACGCTGCTGCTGCGCGGCTGGGCGTTCGCCGAGCGGCCGGAGCTGACCCTCGACCGGCTCGTCCGCGCGTTTCGCGCCCACCTGCACGCGCTCGTCGAGGCGGTTGCGGACCTGGTGGCGGCCGTGCCGGAAACCGTCGAGAACGAGCTGCACGATCTTGCGCGCCGCCGCGCCCGATTGAACGACACCGCGCTGCTCCTGGCCGACAGCGTGGAGCAGCGGGGCGCTGACCACCAAGGCGACTCCGAAGGCCGGGATGCTCGCGACGGTGACGGGGAGGCCTTCACCCTGGGCATCCTCGACGCCGAGTTAGCCGCCGAGGGCCTCGCCGTCGCGACCCAGCGGCTGGCACAGTGCGAGGCGCCGCTGGATGAGGACAGCCGGCGCAAGCTGCTGGCGGGGCTGCGCGGCCTCGGCACGGCCTCGGCCACCGGTACCCCGCCGGCGATGGTCGACGGGCTGCTCGAACAGGCACAGCGCAGCGTCTCCGCGCTGGCCGCCGAGACCCAGGGACACCGGGACCGCACTCAGCGAGTGGCCTTCGCGGTGATCCGTCTAGCGGATGCACTGCAGGCAGCCCGGCACGCGGATGGACCGGCCCCGGCGATAGAAGACTCGACAGCTCGCCTGTCAGGGGACCAGCCCGACGGCGGGCCCGCTCCCCTGGACCAGCCCAGCAGCCCGGACGGACCAGGGAGTCCCGACGCCGACGAGGACACAGCCACCAAAACTGATGGTGACGAGCCTCGGAGCCTGGCGCTGAGCACCCGCCAGGCCATCCAGGTCGGCATTGCGACCAGTCTGGCGATCGTGGTCGGCGAGCTCGTTTCGCCGGCGCGCTGGTACTGGGCAGTGCTGACCGCGTTCCTCGTCTTCGCCGGCACCAGCAGCCGTGGTGACGTGCTCAGCCGAGGCTGGCAGCGCCTCATCGGCACCATCGGCGGCGTGCTGGCCGGCATGGGCCTGGCCGTGCTCGTCAGCGGCCACGAGTTGCTGGGTCTGCTGGTGATGTTCGGCTGCGCGTTCCTCGCGCTGTACCTGGTCCGGATCTCCCAGACGATGCTGGCGTTGTGGATCACCGCGGTGCTGGCTGTCCTGTACGGGCTGATCGGGCAATTCAGCGTGCAGACGTTGGTGCTGCGGATCGAGGAGACCGCCGTCGGCGTGGCGATGGGCATGCTCGCCGCCTACCTGGTACTACCGAAACGGACCCAGGAGGCATTCGGCGACGCCCTCGACGACATGGTCGACGCCGGCGACGCGGCGCTGGCCGCGGCAGCCGAGCGCATCCTCGGCGGGGAGCCAACCCGCCCGCCCGCACTGCTCACCCAGGATCTGCATAGGGCGTTAAGCACGCTGCGCGAGCGGAGCAAACCGCTCGACAACCCACTGCCGTGGCGACGCGGCCGCTCCAGCTACCAGCGCACGGTACGGGTGCTGACCGCCGTCGATCACTACGCCCGCAGCCTGGCCCAGCTTGCCGACCACGTCCGCGAGCCTGGATGGGCACCGACACTGCAACCCGCAACCACCCGTGTCCGGACCAATCTCAACGCGCTGCGCCAGACGCTGCATGGCCGCCAGACCGGACAAATCTCCTCCGCAGAGGACCTCATCGACGCCGCGGAGGCCTACGCCGCCCACGCCCCCGACCCAGACCGCCGCGCTTCCCTGCTCAAAGCGGCCCGGCTGCTGCGCCGCATCGACCAGGTGGTCGTCAAGTTCGCGACCGACCTCGGCCACGTCGGCGAGGCGCTGCAGCCCCAGAGCCTGTCCGCGACTGCCTAGTAGCCGAGTGGCAGTTCGACGTGTAGTGATGTCCCGTCCCCCGGCGCACTCCGGAGCGACATCGTGCCGCCGATCGCTTCCGCGCGGTCTTTCAGGCCGAGCAGACCGGAGCCGAGAGCGAGATCGGCCCCGCCCACGCCGTCGTCGTCGACAGCGACGCAAAGAATATGGTCTCGCGCCTCCACGGAAACCTGCACGACTGACGCACGCGCGTGCTTGGCCACGTTTGTTAGCGCCTCCGAGACGATGTAGTAGGTCGCCATCTCGACCCGCTCTGGCAGCCGCCCCGTGGCTCGCACGTCGACCTTGACGGGGACCGGGGAGCGGCGGGCGACTGTCTTCAGCGCCGGCCCTAGTCCGCCGTCGGCGAGGATCGCCGGGTAGATCCCTCGCGCGATCTCTCGCAGTTCATCGACCGCGCTCGTCAGCTCCTCGATGGCGCGGGACAGTGCGGCCCGGTGCTCGGGGGGAACCTCCTCCTGCGCCGCGCGCAGTTCGAGCGCCACTGAGAGGAGACGCTGCTGCGCGCCGTCGTGCAGGTCGCGCTCGATCCGGCGCCGGGTCGCGTCCGCGGTGACAACGATCCGTGCCCGCGAGGCGGCGAGCTCGGCGCGGCTCTCAGTGTTCGCGATCGCGGTCGCCACGAGGTCCGTGAATGCCGAGACGCGGGCCTCCGTGTAGTAGTCCCGCGAAGCTGTCGATCCGTGCTGGCTGGCCAGTCTGGAAGATCAGCCAGGACACCGTACCGCGGTCAGCGGGGAATCGTGTCCCGACGGCGAGGGAGGCACCGGTTGCGCTCCAGGAACTGACCGTGGTAGCCGTGCCGTCGGTCTCGTAGCGCCTGAGAACTGCCTCATCCGCGCCAATTAACCGCCCGACCTCTCCGGTCACTGCGTCGAACACCTCAGCCTGTTTGGGCACCGCGCGCCACCAGCGTCGCTACCCGCCGCAACGCCGCCTGCTCCTCTGCCAGCCAACGAAGGTCCGCTGGCGCCTGGCTGTTCGCGATCGCGGTCGCCACGAGCCCGGTATAGTTCGCGAGGCGATCCTCGGCATGGCCCTGGAACCTATTGTGTCGGTCGCTAGAGGCGGCCATGACTGTCATGGTAACGGCCAACGCCGTCATAACGGCCGATAAGCACCGCGGGAGGCCCATCGCCTCAGGGACCTGCTTGCTCGGCGACAGCCGCGAACACCTCAGCCGTGCACGCCGAGCCGAAGTCTGCGGGATCAGGTGCTTGCCGTTGCTCCGGCCGGCTCGCCGCGGTTGCCCGGGATATGACCGAGGATGTCGGTCACAGCGGCGCCGTCGATGGTTTCCCGTTCCAGGAGCAGCTCGGTGAGGCGGTCCAGTGCGTGGCGGTGGTTGGTGAGCGTGACGATGGCTCGTTGTTCGGCCTCGCGCAGCAGCGTGGCGACCTCCTCGTCGATCACTCGCTGGGTGGCCTCGGCGTACGGGCGGCTTTGACCTCCTCGCTGCCCAGGTACATGGGGCTGCCCGAGGCGAACCCGACGGGGCCAAGTGCTGGGCTCATGCCGAACTCGCGCACCATCCGGGTGGCCAGGTCGGTCGCACCGGCCAGGTCGTTGGCAGCGCCGGTGGAGGTTTCGCCGAAGACGACGAGTTCGGCGGCTCGGCCGCCCATGCGGATGGCCAGCGAGTCCTTCAGGTAGCCCTCGGAGTACAGGTGACGCTCGTCGATGGGGAGCTGCTCGGTCACTCCGAGGGCTTGGCCGGCGGGCAGGATGGTCACCTTGGCGACCGGATCCCCGTGCTCGGAGAGCACCACCACCAGGGCATGGCCACTTTCGTGGACGGCCACGGCATATTTCTCCTGTGGTAGCAGCGCATTGGAGCTGTCCCGGCGGCCCAGCAGGACGCGGTCTCGTGCCTCGGCGAAGTCCTCAGCTGCGTTCTAGCTGGGCGGGCAGCGGGATCACCACCTGCCGATCAAACCGGCCCGAGCGCAGCAGAGCAGGATCCAGCACCTCGGGGCGTTGGTGGCGGCGATCACGACCACCCCGGTGGTGGGGTCGAACCCGTCCATCTCGGCCAGCAACTGGTTGAGGGTCTGCTCGCGCTCGTCGTTGGAGACCAGCGCC
>CAXUFG010000216.1:4199-9178 GCA_964250265.1 uncultured Pseudonocardiaceae bacterium
GCCCCGACGCCGACGAACATCTCCACAAAGCTGGAGCCCGTCACCGAGATGAACGGCACACCCGCCTCCCCAGCCACCGCCCGGGCCAGCAGCGTCTTACCGGTCCCCGGCGGTCCGACCATCAGCACCCCCTTGGGGCCGACCGCGCCCGCCCGCCGGTAGCGATCCGGATTCCGGAGGAAGTCGACCACCTCGGTGACCTCCCGCTTGACGCCCGCATAGCCGGCCACATCGGCGAAGGTCGTAGCGGGCCGCTCGGTGTCGTACACCTTGCCCCGGGACCGACCAATCCCCCCATACCCGCCAGCTGCCGGCGAGTCGCGCGACCCGACCACACGAACAGCGCCACGATGATGGCCAGGGGCAGCAGGTTCAGCAGCACCGACCATGTCGAGGTCCGGGCTGGTTGGCTGCTGACCGCCACGTTGTGCTGGTCGAGCAGCTGGGCGAACTGAGGATCCTGCAAGGTCACCGGATAGCTGGAGGTGAACTTGGTCCCGTTGGTGAGCTGGCCGGAGACGCTGCCGTCTGGATCGAGCGCCACCGAGGCAATCTGCCCGGCGGCGATATCGGTCTTGAGCTGGGAGTAGCCCAACTGCGCAACGTTGCTTGAGGTCAGGATCGGCAGCAAGAACAACGCTGCGGTAAACAGAAGCCCAATACCCAGCAGCCAATTTCGCCACCGCGGCGGGGATGGCGGCACAGACGCAACTGGCCGGTCTGGCGGTGGACCCGACCTGGCTGACCCGCTCAGGTGCACGGCGCTCCTTCGGTCGGCTGGCATGGTGATCAACAGTGTTGCTCCGGTGCGGACTTAGCCCGGGTACCGCTCGGGGGTGACCCGTACCATCCCTGCGACACCATCGGGACGTGGTGGGATCTCCAGCGCTTTGGTCGCCCGGCGCCAGCGTCGGTGCAGGACCAGCACACCAACCAGCGCATCCATCGCCAGCAGCCCCCAGCTCAGCGCCGTGAACAGGTGCACCTGCGACTGGGTCGTCGCGGGCGGGCGACCGAACTCGATCAGCAACCACTGCACCGGGGTGGCGGTGAGCTGCAATGTCAACCACACCGCGATCCCCCGGGAGGCATCCCACAGCCCGTGCAACAGCGCCACCACCACATACCACCCCAGGACCGCCCACGTCAGCCGAAGCCGGCCCGAGCGCGCCGCGGTCGCAAACAGCACCCCACCCAGGATCGCCGTCCACAGCCCATGCCCGACCGGGGTCAAAATTCCCCGCAACACCTCAGTCTCGAGCAGGTTCCACAACGACAAGCCGGATCTGGTGAACAGCGCGTTGAATGCGTAGCCGGCGCTCTCAAAAGCCGCGAAACCGAACCCGACCGCAGCGCCCAACACCATCCCGTCACGCATCGTGTAATGCGGCAGCCGGCGGGCGATCAACCACAACGCGGCGAGCTTGACGCCCTCCTCGATCAGCCCGACCCCGATATAGACCGGCCCAGACGGTTGCCGCAGAAACGCCGATTCCAGCACCGAGGCCCCCAGCACACCCAGCAGACCGCCATAGATGAAGGCACCGAAAATGCGCTGCGGAGTGATCACCTCATCCGCACGCCCAAAGGCGTACGCCACAAAGGTGATCGGGGTCAGGAAACTGCCCAGCAGAATAACGGTCGGGATCAGGTTGGAATTCTCGGTCGCGAAGGTGACCAGCACGGTCGCCAACCACAACACCAGACCGACAATGAAGATCCGCACCCAACTCGGCCCGGTTCGTGGCCTGCGAACGATGCTACCCGCGGTGGGGGCCTGCGGGACTGCCTGTGCTGGCCGGGGCATGTCGCGCTCCTTAGCGATTACCGCTTTCCGCTGCCGGATGAGCGGTCTTATGCCAGGATGGCGCTTCGGCGATGACGGGTCTGCCCAGTCTGCGGGCATCTTCCCTACCGGCTGGCCGGAATCCCCGGCCGGCTGCTCGACGCAGAATCCTCGACGCGCGTCAGCGGCTCCTCGCCAGCACCAACAGCAGGCCGCCGACCAGGCCGGCGTTCTTCAGGAACTGGACCTCCTGGGCCTTCCGTTCGGCGCCGTCGAAATCCCAGAAGGCGTGGCCGGCCAGGGTGGTCGGGATCATCGAGACGATCAGCCCGAGAGCAGCCAGCCGGGGCAGCTTGTCGAGGATCAACGCCGCGCCGCCGGCCACCATCGCCGCGCCGTTGCCGCGCACGGCCATCTCAGCGTTGGGCAGTCCGAGGGCCGCCGCCTTGTCGACCCGGGGTCCGGGATGGACTGCGGCATCGAACCCGAGCTTCAGGAACGTGACGCCGAGCAGCGCCTGCCCGGCCCGCCGCTCCAGCCGATCGATCACTCCCATTCCCGGAACGTTACTTTGATCGCCGGGTAACGGCCGAGAGGCGGCGTTGTGCGAGTCCGTGTCGTTCCAACTCGGTGCAGCGGCACAACCGGTGCTAGTCGCTGGCGCAGTTGCCACCTACCGCCCGTGCTCACCCGGCCTCGCCGTGCGCCGAGGCGGACACCTGCTCCCACTCGCGCCAGGTCGCCAGCCGCGACTCGTAGTCGGCCGTGGCGATGCCGAGTGGCCCGTTTCCGAAGAAGACGCGCAGCGGCGGCCGCTCCGCGTCGACCACTTGGAGGATGGCCTCCCTGGTCGCTTCGGGCTTGCCGGGCGAGGCCACCCGGCGGGCACGCAGCTTGGCGGCCTGCTTACGGACGGCGTCGTAGGCCGGCAGGGGCGTCGCGTGCCTGGCCGACGAGCCGCCCCAGTCGGTGTCGTAGGCTCCCGGCTCGATCAGCGTCACCTTGATTCCGAAGGCGGCGACCTCCTGGGCCAGTGCCTGGCTGAGCCCTTCGAGAGCCCATTTGGAAGCGTGGTACATCCCGACGGTCGGAAAGGCGGAGATGCCGCCGATCGAGGACACCTGGATGAGGTGGCCGCTACCTTGCTCGCGCAGGAACGGCAGGGAAGCCTGCGTCACCCACAGCGCACCGAACAGGTTCGTCTCCATCTGGGCGCGCGCCTCCTGCTCGCTGATCTCCTCGATCATGCCGAACTGGCCGTATCCCGCGTTGTTGACCACGACATCGAGCCTGCCGAAGTGGTCGTGAGCTCGAGCGACCGCGTCGAACACCGCTTGACGGGCAGTGACGTCGAGGGCGAGCGGCGCTACGGCGTCGCCGTATTTATCCGCCAGGCCGCGCAACGACGCCGTGTCGCGAGCGGTCGCGGCCACCTTGTCGCCGCGCTCCAGCGCGGCAATGGCCCACTCGCGGCCGAAGCCGCGCGACGTGCCGGTGATGAACCAGACCTTGGCTGCCATGAGACTCCCCTTCGTACCGGCTTCGCGCAGTGAGTGCTCTTCATACGGCGAACGGCATCAGGTCCGCTGCGGTCTCCTGGCGCCAGCTCGTGTAGGTGGTGCGTCGGCGCGAGTACTTCTCGAACCCGTGAGTGCCGTCATCGCCGAGGATGCCGCTAAGACGGTAGCCGGTATGATAGCCGTTCAGCTGCTCCGGTCCGATCTTGTTGATGTAGAGCTCGCCGAAGTTGCAGCCCTCCACGAAGCGCTGCACCACCTTCGCGTCATTGGAGAATAGATAGGCCGACAGCCCGTACTTGCTGTCGTTGGCGAGGTCGAGCGCCTCTTCGAAGTCGTCGAACGCCATGATCGGTGACACCGGCCCGAAGATCTCCTCCTGCATGATCTCCAGGTCGTTGCGGGTGACGACGAGAACTGTCGGCTCGTACCAGAAGCCGCCTTCGAAGCCCGGCACCTCTGCGCGACTGCCGCCGGTCACGATCTCGGCGCCCTGCTGGGACGCATGAGCGACCATCCGCTCGACCTTCTCGAGTTCGTCCCTCGTCACCTTCGGGCCAAGATCGGTGGCGTCGTCGAGCGGATCGCCGACCTTAAGCCGGCGCGCCAGTGCGACGTAGCGATCGAGGAACTCCTCGAGGATGCGCCGATGCACGTAGATGCGCTCGTTACAGGTACACACCTGACCGTTGTTCTGGAACCGCGCGGTCAGCGCATGGCGCGCAGCGCTGTCGACGTCCACGTCGTCCATCACGATGAACGGCGCCTTGCCCCCGAGCTCAAGTGAGACGGCGGCCAGGTTCTCAGCCGCTCCAGCCGCGATCTTCTCCCCGGCCCCCACCGAGCCGGTCAGCGTAACGAGTTGGGTGATCGGGTTACGCACGAGCGCATCGCCGAGCGTGCCACCAGCGCCGGTCAACACGCTGACGACCCCAGGGGGGAGTTGAGCCTGGTCGAAAATCGCGGCGAGCGCCAGCGCCGAGAGAGGCGTCGTCGAGCTCGGCTTCACCACGATAGCGTTGCCGGCCATCAACGCCGGCGCGACCTTGCGGGCGGCCATGGCGGAAGGGAAATTCCAGGGTGTGATGCCGACGCAGACCCCGTAGGGCACCTTTCGGATGGCGATTTCCTCACCACGATTGTCCGACGGGAGGATCTCGCCATGTGCGGCGCGCGCGAAGGTTGCGAAGTACTCGAAGAAGCCTGCCGTCCAGCCCTCGATCTCGACGCGAGATTCGCGCAGGGGCTTGCCCTCCTCGTGCGAGATGAGCCGAGACAGACGCTCGGCGTCGGCACGCACTAGTTGGGCGACTCGTTGGAGGTACTCGGCGCGCTCGCGTGGCGTCAGTGCCGCCCAAGCGGGCTGGGCACGCTGCGCGGCCTCTAGTGCCGCCTGCGCGTCCTCTTGGGTGGCGACCGGCACGTCAGCGATCGTCTTACCGGTGGACGGGTCGATTACTTGCATAACGTCCCGTTCGTCAGGACCCACCCATGCCTGACCCACCCGCATGCTGACATCGAATCCACCATTTGACGGTGCCATCGTCGGCGTCCTCCTATCGCACTTCTGCCATTGAGAAGAACGATCGCCTGCGGGCGGCTCTTGGTCATTGTCGCCACCCGGCATCTGTATCTGTGGCTAGCGCCGCGATGCGGATGGCTGCTAGCTGCAATAC
>CAXUFG010000217.1:0-9166 GCA_964250265.1 uncultured Pseudonocardiaceae bacterium
GTCGGCGTGCGCCATGACCGCCTGGTGGTGCTCGATGACGATGACCGACTTGCCGTCCTCGACGAGCCGGTCGAGCAGGCGGAGTAGCTGCTCGACGTCGGCGAGGTGCAGGCCGGTGGTCGGCTCGTCGAGGACGAAAATACTGCTGCCGCCGCCCATGCGGGTGGCCAGCTTGAGCCGCTGCCGCTCGCCGCCGGACAGCGTGGTGAGCGGCTGGCCGAGGCTGAGGTAGCCGAGCCCGACGTCGGCCAGCCGGCCGAGGATGGCGTGCGCGGCCGGCGTGCGCGCCTGGCCGGCGCCGAAGAACTGCTCGGCCTCGGTCACCGGCATCGCGAGCACCTCGCTGATGTCCTTCCCGGTGTCATTGCCGCCGAGTCGATATTTCAACACCGATGCTCCGAACCGCTTCCCCTCGCACTCCTCGCAGGTGGTAGCGACGCCGGCCATCATCGCCAGGTCGGTGTAGATGACGCCGGCGCCGTTGCAGTGGGGGCAGGCGCCCTCGGAGTTGGCGCTGAACAGCGCCGGCTTCACGCCGTTGGCCTTCGCGAACGCCTTGCGGATCGGGTCGAGCAGCCCGGTGTAGGTCGCCGGGTTGCTCCGTCGCGAGCCGCGGATCGCGCCCTGGCCGATCGACACCACACCCGCGCCGGCTGGCCCAGACAGCTGTGGCAGCGACCCGTGTACGAGCGAGCTCTTGCCGGAGCCGGCGACGCCGGTGACGACGACCAGCACCCCGAGCGGGATGTCGACGTCGACGTCGCGCAGGTTGTGCGCCGTCGCGCCGCGGATCGCAAGCCGGCCGGTGGGCGTGCGCACCGTCTCCTTGAGGGCGGCCCGGTCGTCGAGATGGCGGCCGGTGAGGGTGCCGCTGACCCGCAGCCCCTCGACGGTGCCCTCGAAGCAGATGGTGCCGCCCGCCGTACCGGCGCCGGGGCCGAGGTCGACGACGTGGTCGGCGATCGCGATCGTCTCCGGCTTGTGCTCCACGACGAGCACCGTGTTGCCCTTGTCGCGCAGCCGCAGCAGCAGGCCGTTCATCCGCTCGATGTCGTGGGGGTGCAGGCCGATGGTGGGCTCGTCGAAGATGTAGGTGACGTCGGTAAGCGAGGAACCGAGGTGGCGGATCATCTTGGTGCGCTGCGCCTCGCCGCCCGACAGGGTGCCCGAGGGCCGGTCGAGCGAGAGGTAGCCCAGCCCGATCTCCACGAACGACTCGAGGGTTTGCTGCAGCGTGGCGAGCAGCGGCGCGACCGACGGCTCGTCGAGGCCGCGGACCCATTCGGCCAGGTCGCTGATCTGCATCGCGCACGCGCCGGCGATGTTGATGCCCCTGATTCGCGAGGCGCGGGCGGCCTCGTTGAGCCGGGTGCCGCCGCACTCGGGACAGGCGGTGAAGGTGACCGCCCGCTCCACGAACGTCCGAATGTGCGGCTGCAGCGAGTCGACGTCCTTGGATAGCATCGACTTCTGGATCTTGGGGATCAGACCCTCGTAGGTCAGGTTGATGTTGTCGACCTTGATCTTGGTCGGCTCCTTGTAGAGCAGGTCGTGGAGCTCGGTCTTGGTGAACGTGCTGATCGGCTTGTCCGGGTCGAAGAAGCCGCAGCCGCTGAAGATGCGGCCGAACCAGCCGTCCATGCTGTAGCCGGGGATCGTGAGCGCACCCTCGTTGAGCGACTTGCTCTCGTCGTAGAGCTGTGTCAGGTCGATGTCGGTCACGCTGCCCATGCCCTCGCAACGCGGGCAGGCGCCGGCGGGTAGGTTGAAGCTGTAGTGGAACGACAGCCCGGCACTCGGCTCGCCGAGCCGGCTGAAGACGATCCGCAGCATCGCGTTGGCGTCGGTGGCGGTGCCGACGGTGGAGCGGGAGTTGGCGCCCATCCGCTCCTGGTCAACGATGATCGCCGTTGTCAGCCCCTCGAGCAGGTCGACCTCCGGCCGCGCCAGCGTCGGCATGAAGCCCTGCACGAAGGCACTGTAGGTCTCGTTGATCAGCCGCTGCGACTCCGCGGCGATCGTGCCGAACACCAGCGAGCTCTTGCCCGAGCCGGAGACGCCGGTGAACACCGTCAGCCGGCGCTTCGGGATCTCGACGCTGACGTCGGAGAGGTTGTTCACGCCCGCGCCCTGCACGCGGATCACATCGTGGCGGTCGGCAACGTGCAGCGCAGGCGACTGGGTGTCCGTCCTCGTGGCGATGCTCATCGTGTCTCCATCTGTTAGGCGGGGCCGCCTTCGCGGTCTGGCGTCCGCGTCGCCTGGCTCGACCGGCTTCGAGCAGGACGTCTGGTTCTCCTTCGCTTCGGCCCGTGGAGCCTAATGAGAGCTACCGGGCCGGCGCTGTGGGCCGCAAGCCGCCCGGATGAACCACTGCCAGCGCGCGGGACACCACGCCATCAGCGGCTACCAGCGGTGACGTCCCACGAGGGCGCGGCGTTGAGCGTTTCGGCGTCGAAGCCGGCCGTCTGCCGGTACCGGAACGCGATCGAGTCGAGTTCCTCGCGGGTCATCACGTCCTCGATCCGGGTGAAGCCCTTCGGTGCTCGTTGCTCGACCAGCTGCAGCACCTGCTCGGGCCCTCGCTGCCGGTTGGCCAGCACGAGCGCGTTCATCCGCTCGCGGCGGGTGTGCTCGTACGCAGCGAGCCCGGCCACCGGGGTGTCAGCTCGGGCAAGCTCCCAGGCCAGCACCCGACCATCGATGATTGCCTGAGTGCCTCCGTTGGAGCCGAAGGGATACATCGGATGCGCCGCGTCGCCGAGCAGGCTGACCCGGCCCGTTCCCCAGTGCGGCAACGGGTTGCGGTCCACCATCGGGTACTCCCAGACCTTCGGTGTGGCGCGCACCAGCGCTGGCACGTCGAGCCAGTCAAAGCACCGGTCGGCCACGTGCGGCAGCACGTCCGCCAACCCGCCCAGGTAGTGCCAATCACCCAGCGGGGCCTGGGTGGGCTGACCCAGTCGCGTCCCGACTCCCCAGTTCACCGTGGATCGGCCGGACTCCTCGGCGGCTCGGGAGACCGGGTAGACCACCACCGTCGGGTTGGCCCCGGATATGATCATGGTGCGGCCGCCGAGGAACGGCTCGGTGTCGATCAGGCCCCGCCATAGATGGATGCCGTTCCAGATCGGCGGCCCCTCATCGGGGTGTAGTTGCGCGCGCACGGCGGAGTTGATGCCGTCGGCGCCGACCAGCACATCCGTCGAGTCGACCACCAGACGGCCAGTCTCGCGGTCTCGCAGCTCGACCTGCACCCGGTCGTCGTCTTGCTCGAAGCGCTCCATGGCCAGCCCGGTCCGTACCGAATCAGCCCCGAGGCGCCGCCGCACGGCGTGCAGCAACATCATCTGCAGTTCGCCTCGATGGATCGAGTACTGCGGCCAGTGGTAGCCGGCGGCCAGACCCCTGGGCTCAACGCAGATCCGGCTGCCGAAGCGGTCGTGGTAGATCAGCTCACCAGTGGGGATGCCGAGGGCAGCCAGTTCCCCGGCCAATCCCAACTCGACCAGCTCCCGGGTGGCATGCGGGAGGATGTTGATGCCGACACCGAGCGCCCTGAGCTCACGCGCCGCGTCGAGGACTCGTACCCCGATGCCGGCTGCGTGCAGGCTCAAGGCCGCCGACAGCCCGCCGAGACCGGCACCGATGATCAGGACATCCACGACAAAGCACATTACCGCGACAGATTCGGCAGGCTGACTGGCGGGCCGGGAGTTCACCGCCGACGGCCGGAGCCTGCGGGTTTACTGAGCGGTGAACGGGGGTAACTGAGTGCAACCAGCTGACTTGCACCGAACGCTCTGGCTAGAGATGACGAAGGAGGCGCAGGAAATGATGAGTTTCGGCTTGATCGTTCTCGTGGCATTCGTCCTGGTGATCTTTGGTGTCCACATGTGGTGCAGGTTCAGCGAGTTGCAGGACCAGGCGCAGGCAGGAAGGCAAGTAACAGCCCGGCGTTCCATCAGAAGGTGATCGCGACCACGGGTCTCGGACTGTCTGAATATCGAGTATCCATGGCAGCGGCCGCTGGCATTCCGTCCTGTGTCCGCTGCCCCCGAGATAGGCGGTGATAAGTCATGAGCGGTATCGATTGCCTCGCCCCTGAGCTGCAGGTCACGGGGCCGGTGCCAGCGTGTTGGGAGGCGGATCCGGAGGTGTTTTACGGCCCGGCGGACAGTTCGGAGGGTGAGCCGGTACACACCTGGGAGCGGCGGGCGCTCGCCGTCTGTGCCGGTTGTCCAGTGCTGGCGACATGTCGCGCTGAGGCATTGGAGTTCGCGGCTGACGAGCAGTACGGCGTCATCGGAGGCATGACCGCGGGGCAGCGGCGGGCGGTGTTGCGCGGATCGCGTCCCGGGCAGGGCCGAGCGCGACCAACCCGAAGCCGTGGTCGCGATGTCTACCCGCTTCTTCGCGCACAGAGACGATCGGCGCGAAGTTCGGCAGCGATCTCCTCCTTAGGAGGGGTCGACCGGCGTACGCGACTCACCCGGCCGTAAGCCCGAGCCACCGACTGCCGGGTGTCCTTGATCGACGGGAAGAAGAAATCCACGAGGAGAAGATCTTGATTCCACCAGTCTCAGGCCTAGTCACATTGCTGGCCCTGGCGGGCTGCGGGGCTACCCCGGTGTCAACGGCGGCACCCGTTACCTTGGCGGCCCCCGTTACCTCGGCGGTGGAGCCCTGCCGCGTGCTCGATGGGCGCGCAGATAGCCGTTGCACACCCGGTGCCATCAACCCGGCGGTCACGCAGGACAACATCCACAGCACGGTCTGCGTACCGGGGTGGACCGGCAAGGTACAACCAGCGGCTGATTACGCTGCCGCGCTCAAGCTCCGGCAGATGCGCGAGTTCGGCGAGAGTGGCTCACCGCAGAACTTTAAAGAAGACCACCTGGTACCTCTGTCCCTCGGCGGAGCGCCCACCGACCCGAAAAATCTGTTCCCCCAGCCCGCAGCGAAGACCACGGAGAAGGAAGAGCTCGAAGACCGCCTCCATCAGTCGGTCTGCTCGGGCCAGATGACGCTGGCCGCTGCGCAAGCGCAGATGCGACACGACTGGACCCATTGATTGCGGTGTGGGGGGGGCCGCCCCCCGCGGGCGGCGCGCCCCGGGCTCAGCCTTTTAGTCTTTCCGGCGAAACGTTGATAACCCGTCGCGGTTAGCCGACCGACAGCAGCTTTCACCAGCCCGAACAGCGCGCCCTGAAGCGCTCCGGCGATCAGCACTTCGCGGATGCTGCGATCCAATTCGGTCGGTTCGGGCGCCTGCTTAGCGCCGGATACGGCGCACCAGATCCGGTTGAACACGGCGCCGGCCAAGGCACCACCGAGGACACCGCTGGCCAGAGTCACCAGCTCGTAGGTCACTTTTCGGGGTTGGTTCACCAGTTCTACATCCTTCGTGCGCGTACGGATCGACGCAAGTCGGGAACCTGCGAACTTAGCCCATCTGCCCGTCTGTGCTTCACTGGCTGCCTCGCGAGCCCGCTCGGCGGCGTCGAGGGCTCGGTCGCGCAGTTCACTACCGCGCCTGAGGACCTGAGCCTTGACCTCGTGGCCGCGTTCGGCGGCTTGCTCGGTGAGCTCATTGCCCCGGGCCTTGACTCCGTTGATCGACACGTGCGCCATCTTCCAGTTCCCTTCTGCAGCCTCGGTGTGGCGCCTTGAAGCGGCGCCGACTCTGAACGGCCTGGCACCCCGCTCGGGGACCCCAGGACCTCACGTTTGCAATCAGTTACCCGATCTACCTGAGAGTAAACATCGGGCGATCAAGCGTGGTCGAGACGGGGGAAGAGCACCTCTTGGGCTAGCAGCAGCAGGGCGGCAGCAGCGGGGATGGCGACCAGGGCGCCCACGATGCCCAGCAGGGCACCGCCCACCAGCACCGCCACCACGGTCACGAGGGCCGGTACCTTCACCGCCCGGCCGATAATTCTGGGGACGAGCAGGTAGTCCTCGGCCAGCCGGTAGATCAGGAAAAACCCGGCGGTGGCCAGGCAGACGGGCACTGACACGCTCAACGCGACCAGGCATACCGCCACGCCTGCGATGGTGGAGCCGATCACCGGGACCAGGTCCAGCACTGCCACGAAGATGCTCAGCAGCAGTGAATAGGGCACTCCCACGATCGCCAGGAAGGCGAACGTGAGAATGCCGGCGATCAGCGAGATCAGCAGGTTGCCCAGCACGTAGCCACCGACCTTGGCGAAGATTTCATCGCCGAGCAGGATCGCCCGGGGTCGCCGGGAATCTGGCACCAGCCGGTAGAGAGTCGCGCGGATGCGGGGCAGATCGGCCACGAAATAGACCGTGAGTACCACCACGATGAGGATGCTCGAAAACGCGGTGAACACAACCTGGCCAGCGCCCAGCACACCGTTCACCAAGCTGGTGGCATCTCCGTTAAGGATCTGCTGCAGTCGTGACTCCACCTGGAGACGCCCGTTGAGCTGGCTTAACACCCTGTTGTGGTTCAGCACCTGGGGCAACATGGTCGGGGCTTGGGTGGCGAACTGGCTGGCTTGCCGGGCTAACGGGGGGATCGCCGCGGCCAGGAAACCGACCACCACCGCCAGGCTCGTCAGCAGAGCCGTGGTCACCGCTGCCCACCGCGGGATCTTGTGCCGAGCCATCATCGACACCGCGGGTTCCAGACCGATTGCCAGGAATAGCGCCAGCCCGATCAGCACCAGCATGTCACGAACAGTGATGATCATTTCGACTACGCCGACCATGACCGCGACTCCGGCGGTAGCGCTCATACCGATGAAGAACGGTGATCGGCGGTTGATCGGCCTACCAGGTCGACCGAGGGCGTGCTTCGGAGTGCTCATCTGAGCAGCGACCGCTTCGGCAGCCGCAACCGGTCCTTCGGTCTCAGTGTGCGGTTGAGCGACCAAGGCGTGGTGCCTGGGGCGTTCGCTCACATCCTTGAGGCGGTGCAATCCAGCGGAGGCTGGCACAGCGGCGTGCTTCAACTGGTGCGGCTACGAATCACACCAAAAATCGCCGTGGCGACGAAGAAGATGATCCCCACGATCGCCAACCACAGCAGCGCCTTGACGAAAAATCCCACGATGGCTAACACGAGCCAAAGGACAAGCAAACCGATGATCAGACCCATGACGGTACCCTTTCGCGACAGTCGTAGTTTCAGCGTAGCTGCTTGCCACGCACCGTCATCGCTGCGACACACGTGCTGGACGCGGTAGCTCACGCATTGAAGGTGCTTGCGCCCAGGTCGTATACGGCTATTGTCTCGCCGTCGTTCCATGGTCGGGTCGTGGCGTAGTATGCCGCGGCCGCCTCGGGCTCGGCGATCATGGCCGGTTTCCCCAGCCCGGCCTGACGGGCAGTCTCCGCGAACAGGGCGCATCGGAAGGGACCCCAGCTGGCGGGGCGGGTCAGCACGGTGCGATCGGGTGACTCGCCTTGGGCCTGTGTCACCCGGTGAACCACGTCGTGCAGCAGGACGCCGAGCAGATCGGTGACGGCGTAGGGCTCGCCATCGATGACAACCGGCGACGGGTCCCCCAGCCGGTTCAGGAACTCACAGCCGGCCGCTACCACCACCGCACGATCGCCTAATGGGATCATGCGGGCGGTGCCCGTCTTGCTGAGCGCGGCCGCAACGAAGGTGCTGCCGACGTCGATCCCGAGGCTGTAGCCTACCTGTCCTCCCCTCAAGCGAAACTCAAAGTAACGTACTCCGGACACGGAAGATTGACAGTCCTCTACCGAAAGATGAACAACATCGTGATGCTGCCCAATAACTATCACTTGTTGTAGTCAATTGAGTGCTGACCGGGGTTGCCGCGCTGACGAAGAGGGACTAGTTCATCATCAAGGCAGCAACTCGACGCTGACTGTCCGTACTGCTAACAGTGCGATCCGTATCGACGATGACGTAGCGGAAGCGCTGCGTGGGCATACGGGTGAGCCGCTGAAGGAGGTCTGTGGGATCGCCAGAGCAGGGACATGAGCAGGCCGGGACGACGTACTGGCTCGGGATCGACGTGGGCACCACCGACATCACCGCAGCCATCTGCCGCGAGGATGCCGGAGAGCGTACCCAGCTTGAGGTGATACCGCTGGGTAGCCGCTGCGCGGCGCTGCGCTCGGTCGTTTACCTGGGGCCGGATGGTCAGGTCGTTGTCGGGGAGGCGGCCGAGCGCCGTGCTGCGGCCGACCCTGATCGGGTGGTCCGCGAGCTCAAGCGGCACCTCGGCGACGAGGTTCCGATGCTGATCGGCGGCGTCCCGCACCCGGCACCGGCGCTTACCGCCTCGGTGGTCGGCTGGGTAGTCGACCGGGTCGCACAGCAGGAAGGCGGACCCGCCTGCGGAGTCACCGTCACCCATCCTGCTAGCTGGGAGGCAAGCAAGATCCAGGCGATGGCCGACGCGCTGAACGCGGTCCCGCTGCCAAAGGTGACGTTCTGCACTGAGCCGGAGGCCGCGGCAGCGGCCTACTCGATCCGGGAGCGGATGGACGTCGGCAGCACCATCGCGGTCTACGACCTTGGCGGAGGTACCTTCGACGCGGCCGCGCTGCGCAAGACCGGCGACAGGACGTTCTGCACGCTTGGCATCCCGGAAGGGATCGGGCGGCTGGGTGGCACGGCTTTCGATGACGCCGTGTTCGGCCACGTCCTCGCCGCAGTTCCGGCGCTGAGTGAGCTGGAACCGGAGGCCACCGAGGAGGGTCGGCTGCAGCGCAGCTTCGCGCTCTGCCACCGAGAATGCGTCGAAGCCAAAGAAGCTCTCTCGGTCGACACCGAGGTGACGATCCCGGTGCTGCTTCCCCGGATCCAGTCCCAGGTCCACCTCACCCGGGCCGAGTTCGAGGATCTGATCTGCCCCCAGGTGGTCGAAACCGTCGAGGCTTTGCGTCGCACACTGCGATCCGCCGATGTGGCCCCTGTGGATCTCGACGTGGTGCTGCTGGTCGGCGGATCCTCACGGATGCCGCTTGTCGCGCGACTTCTCTCCGCCGAGCTCGGCCGCCCCGTTGCGGTGGACCCCGATCCGCAAACCGCGATCGCGCTCGGTGCCGCCGCGTCCGGCCTTCCGGCTGGCAGTGTCTACCCGGCCGAGATCGGCATCACAACCACCAGCATGGACCACGGGTCCGCCGCCCCGGTCCCGCCCGCGCCGCCGCC
>CAXUFG010000218.1:0-9040 GCA_964250265.1 uncultured Pseudonocardiaceae bacterium
CCCCCCCCCCCCCCCCCCCCCCCTTGCGCGGGCCCCCCCCCGCCCGCCCCCCCCCCGCCCCCCCCCCCCCCCGCCCCCGCTTCATTGAACAGCTCATCGCGGCGCTGGCTGTCATCCCCGAAAAGGAGGAGGGCACGGCCCACCAGGGCCGGGCCACGCCCCGGATGGTCAGCGAGTTCGGGCGCGGAGAACTCGGGCTCGGAGAAGACGCGTTCGATCCAGATCTGGCCGTCGGGATTGCCGAACCACACCCATGGCACCCACAGCGCTCCGATGAGACGGAGCATGGCGTCGGCGTCGCGCTCGTCCCATGACCACTCCAGAGCGGCGCGGAAGTTCTCAGCATCGGCGAACGCGCCCCGGAGGTAGTCCGCTCCGAACGGCATGCCCCGCCATGCTTCAACACGGGCGATGAAGGCGTCGCGGTGCCGCCGCCGGATGGCGGCCTGCTGGCCGGCCTCTACTAGCTTCTCGGCCCCGTACTGCCGGATGGTCTCGAGCAGCCGGTAACGACATGCAGCGCCCTCGCTATGCACGACGACAAGTGACTTGTCGACGAGCCGGCAGAGCACGTCGAGGGCATCCTCGGGGGCCACGCCGCCGTCCCCGCCCGACATCACCGCCTCGGCCGCCTCGGTATCGAAGTTGTCGGGGAACACCGCCAGGCGGGCGAGGGCGCGCTGTTCCACCGTCGAGAGGAGCTCGTAGCTCCAGTCGACTGTCGCTCGCAGGGTCTGATGGTGGGGCACGGCAATGCGCTCCCGTCCGGTCAGGAGCCGGAAGCGGTCCTCGAGGCGGTCGGCGACCTGGGCCGGACTGAGGACCTGGAGCCGGGCGGCGGCCAGCTCCAGCGCGAGCGGGATACCGTCGAGACGGCGACAGATGCGAACAACAGCGGTGGCGTTGGTGGCATCGAGTTGGAACGTCGGTTGGGCGGCCCGTGCCCGCTCGCAGAAAAAGGACACCGCGTCGCTCTCGGCGAGTTCGCCCGTGGCCGCACCGGGAGCGGGAAGGTACAGCGGCGGCACCTTCCACGTCGCCTCGCCGGGGACGCCAAGACGCTCACGGCTGGTGGCCAGCACGGTGACGGCGGGGCATCGGGTCAGCAAGGCGTGCACGAGACGGGCGACCGCCTCGATGAGATGCTCGCAGTTGTCCATCAGCAGCAGCGTGTGCCGTGTCGCCAGATGCCGAATGAGGCGGTCTTCCATGGCCTTTGACGTGTCGAAGGCGCTGGTCTCGAAGGTGAGCGCCGCGGCCACGGCCGAAGGCGCCTGTGCCCCGTCGCGCAGTGGGGCGAGTTCGACCATCCAAACACCGTCGGGATAGGCCGGTAGCGCAGCCGCCGCCGCTTGGAGGGCGAGCCGCGTCTTGCCCGCCCCTCCGACTCCGGTCAGGGTGAGCAGGCGTGATCCGGCCAGAAGCGTGCTGAGCTCGTCGAGTTCCCGGCAGCGCCCGACGAAAGGCGTGAGCGCGACAGGCAGGTTGTGGCGAGGGCCGCTGAGGCTGCGTAGAAGCGGGAACTGCGAGGGCAGCTCGGGGTGAGTCACCTGGAACACTCGCTCGGGGCGGGCCAGGTCGGCGAGGCGGTGCTCCCCAAGGTCGATAAGCGCCACCTCAGCCGGAAGGTCGGCGCCGACCAGCTCCGCGGCCGCGTGGGAACAGAGCATCTGCCCCCCGGAGGCGATGCCCAACAGTCGGGCGACCCGGTTCAGTGCAGGGCCGAAGTAGTTCCCTGCGCGCCGCTGCGCCACGCCCGCGTGGATCGCTATCCGCACCCGCAACGGCCCAGGTGCGGCCCAGGCGGCGGCGGCCAGCGCCCGTTGGGCCGCTACGGCTGCCGCGATGGCGTCGGAGGCGACCGTGAAGGCCGCGGCCATTCCATCCCCGGTGTGGCTGAAGACTTCCCCGCCGTCGGCCTCGATGGACGCGCGCAGCAACTCGTCGTGCCGGGCCAGATCGACCGTCATCGCTTCCGGGTCACCTTCCCACCGCCGGGTGCTGGCGACAATGTCGCTGAACAGGAACGTGGTCGGCCCGACCGATACCTGTGACTGCTTCGGGGCGCGCCGCGCCGCCAGCTCGGGTGTGTCCAGCTCAGGCGCGTGACGGAGGATGGCGTTTTCCAGACGGGTAAGTTCGCGGCCGGGCTCCAGGCCCAATTCCTGCGGCCTGGCGTCCCGAGCGGTAGAGGGCCACCATCCGCTGGCCCCACAGCCGCTCCCGCAGGGGATGGGCCTTGGTCAGATGGTTCAGTTCGGGTACTACCTCGACGTGTCGCCCGCAGGCGAGGTCCGCTTCGATCCGCTCCTCGAGGGCGGCCAGGCGCGCTTCTTCCAGGCGGGCTGCCTCGGCCCGCGCCACCGGAGCATCCGCCACGTCGGCCAGGGCAGGCCCTCGCCACAGCGACAGCGCCTGGCGAAGCCTCTCGGCAGCCGTCTCGTGGTCTCCTCGGGCTGCGTGCTCGCGTCCCTCGGTCAGGAGGTCCTCAAAGCGGGCAGCGTCGAGAGCAGCACGCTCGATCTGCAGGAGGTAGCCGGGCGGCTTGGTAAGCACGATGGCATCGCCACCTGCTTCTCGGAGGGCCTTGCGCAAGCGGGAGACGAAAACTCGGAGCGCCCCGGTGGCTCCCTCGTGGACCTTCCCGCCCCAGAGGTCCTCCACCAGGTGCTCGGCCGGGACGACGCGGTTGGCGGACAGCAAGAGAAGGACGAGGACGGCCCGCTCGCGGCTCCCGGGAAGTGCTACCGGCCGCCCCTCATGGGCGACCTCGAGAGAACCAAGGATGCGGAATTCCACGACTGCAACCCTGCCCATCCTTCGGCGCGGGGTCGACCCTTCAGCTCATTTCCATCAGCGGAAACGTCACCGGCAGTGTCCGACTGGCCGGTAACCCACCGGTAACGCCACGTGCAACCTCGTGGGCGCACGCTCGTCGCACGACCGAAACTCGCCAGGTGCAGCGACCGAATACGAGGAGGAGTGATGCCCGAAACCCCCAACGTCGAGATCGTGCGGCGAGGTTATGACGCCTTCAACAACGGCGACACCACTGCTCTGGCCGCACTCATCGCCAAGAACGTGGTCTGGCACGTTCCCGGCCGCAGCTCGATCGCCGGCGACTACCACGGCAGGGAAACAACCTTCGCCTACTTCCATCGCCTCCACGAGCTCACCAATGGGACCTACCAGGCCGAGCTACACGTTGTCGTCGGCGACGATGAGCACGTGATCAGCATCGACCACAGCTCCGCCAGACGAAACGGCAGGACCTATGACGAAAATGAGCTCGTCGTCTTCCGCTTCCGCGACGGCAGGATCGTGGAAGCATGGCAGGCCTTCATGAGCCCCTACGCCCACGACGCGTTCTTCTCCTAGCCTGAGCACCCGGGCAGAGCCTTTTTTCTCTGGTCGACATCAATAGTCCCGTTCAACCGTGGCTTTGTGATCAACCCTCCTGTTCCCGAACTCAACAGCAGCGCTCTCAGCGCATGATCAAACAGCTCTGTTGTTGAGTTCGGGAGGCTAAGAGCGAATGCGGCGGCACGGTGGGGGAACAGGCGTCCGCCGCCGAACAGCACACCCACCATCCGGAGGACTGCGGGCCGCAAATCTTCCCCCCTCGGCCGCGGTTGCCCAGCCGCCGGGCCGGAGTGCAGCTCGTACGCGGTGCAATCCGCGGGCCGCCACGTCGGTGCGTATGAAGCTGACCGGCACCCACGCCAGGTCGTAGCAGTTCTCGTCATTCAGCTCCTGCACCGCCTCCGGGCGCAGATCGATCCGGCTCTCCAGGCCGGCCGAAGGGGTCGATGCCGGCGACTTGCAGCGAGTTCGTTCCCGCCGCGGGGTCGAGCCGTCGTCGGTACCGCGACCTATGCAGTCCCCCGATCCATCTGGGATCGGAGGAGAACATCTGCCATCTGGCAGATGTTCTGATCAGGCCCGCCGCGGAGCATGGCGTCATGGAAGACACGTGGGATTACCCGCCAGTATCATCTTGGACTGTGAATGAGGACGTCCCCGTGGTATTCCCGGTAGGCACTCGATCCTTCCCGACGGGGCTGGTCACCTTCCTCCTGAGCGATGTTGAGGGATCGACTCGTCTTTGGGAGGGTGACGAGGCGGTAATGGGGGCGGCTATCGCCCGTCACTATGAACTGCTCCATGCGGCGATCGCGCTCCATGGTGGAGTGCGGCCGGTGGAACAGGGCGAGGGCGACAGCGTGGTGGGGGTGTTCGCCCGGCCGTCCGACGCGCTGGCCGCGACCCTCGATGTGCAACGTGCTTTCGCTGCGGAGCCGTGGGCGCAGGACGGGGAGCTGCGGGTTCGGCTGGCGTTGCACACGGGTGAGGCGCAACTCCGTGGCGATGGCTGTTATGTGGGACGGGCGGTCATTCGCTGCGCCCGGCTGCGTGCCGTCGCCCACGGCGGGCAGACCGTGCTGTCCGGTATTACCCGAGACTTGGTCGCTGATCGCCTCCCTGAGGGTGCGAACCTGCGGGATCTCGGCTCGCACCGCCTGAAGGACCTTGGTCAGCCCGAGCGGGTGTGGCAGGTGTGCCATCCCGAGCTGATGAATGATTTTCCGCCGCTGCGCTCCCTTGATGCGGTTGTCAATAACCTACCGGTTCAGCTCACCTCTTTTGTGGGACGGGATATGGAGCTGGCCGAGTTGGGCCGGGCATTCGAAGCGGCGCGGCTGGTGACTCTCACGGGCGCCGGGGGTTGCGGCAAGACGCGCCTGGCCCTGCACGCTGTCGCCGAGGTCGCGGCGCGCCATCCGGATAGGGTGTGGTGGGTCGAGTTGGCGCCGGTGTCGGCGGCCGACTTGGTGCCCTACGCGGTGGCGCGCACGTTCGGGCTGGTGGAGGAGGAGGGCCGCCCGGTCGTCGACACGCTGAGCGAGCAGCTGGCCGGCTTCGACGCCCTCGTGATCCTCGATAACTGCGAACATGTCCTCGAACCCTGCGCGCGTCTGGTCGAAGCGCTGTTGCGGGCGGCGCCGGCGTTGCGGGTCGTCGCGACGAGGCGGGAGCCGCTCGCGATACCGGGAGAGTTGACCTGGCGGGTGCCCTCGCTCGATGACGAGGCCGGGGCTCGTCTGTTCGTGGATCGGGCCGCCCTGGTGCGGCCGGGATTCACCGCAGAGGGCGACGACGCCCAGGCAGTGGGGCAGATCTGCCGGCGCCTGGACGGCCTGCCCCTGGCCATCGAACTGGCCGCCGCTCGGGTCCGCATGATGCCCCCATCGGGGATCGCCGCGGCCCTCGACGACCGGTTCCGCCTCCTCACCGGCGGGGGCCGGACCCTGCTGCCCCGCCAGCAGACGCTTGAGACCTCGGTGGCGTGGAGCCACGACCTGCTCGACGATGCCGAGCGGGCACTGCTGCGGCGGCTGTCGGTGTTCGCCGGCGGTTTCACCCTCGATGCGGCCGAGAGCGTGTGCGCCGACGAGATCGTGGACCGATACGCGGTGCTGGATGTGCTCTCCCGCCTGGTGGACAAGTCCCTCGTCCAGGCAGACGTCGACCGTGCGGAGGGTCGCTACGGCCTGCTCGAGACGATCCGGTTCTTCGCCACGGAGCGCCTGGTGAGTGCTGGGGAGAGCGACGTGACCCGGGAACGTCATCGGGACTTCTTCCTCGCCTTGGCGCAGCGGGCCGAGCCAGAGTTGGCCCTGGCCGGCGGCGTCGCGTGGCTAAATCGCCTCGAACGGGAGAGGGACAACCTCCAAGCCGCCGCTGACTGGTGTGACGCCACCGGGGCCTACAAACCGTTCCTGCGCCTGGTCACGGCACTGACCCTGTTTTATGAGATGCACTCCCACCTCCAAGTCGGAGGCCGGCGGTTCGCCCAGGCCCTGGCCCGCGACGAAGGACCCTCACCGCTTCGGGCCCGCGCGCTGTGGGGAGCGGCCCACGTGGCGTTCTACGGCGGCGACTTGGAGTCCATGGGGCGATACGCCTCCCAGGCATTGGAGATGGCCGAGGCGCTCGGCGACGAATGGGCGATAGCCCGGGCCCTCGCCACCAACGGACTGGTGGCCGCCTGGCTGCGCCCGGAACCGGAGCAGGGCCGCGCCCTTCTCAAGCGGAGCATCGAGCTCGGCCAGGAACTCGGAGACCACTGGACAGTCGCCGCTGGGTGGAAGCTCATGACGGTCGCCTGGATGATCCAGGACGATTACCAGGGGCTCGCCCCCGCGCTGGCCGAACTCCGTCGGGTCGGCGAGAGTTTGAGTCACCCATACCCCATCGCCTGGTATCACACCACCGTAGGATGGGCGAGCCTGCACCGGGGGGACTTCGCCAGAGCGGAGCGGGCCTTGGAAACCGCCCTCGAATACGACCGGGAAATCGGGGGAGCCTCCACCGCCGGGATCGCCACGGCGTTGCTCGGTGAGATCGAGTCCCTGACCGGCCGCTACGACGCCGCCTCGGCGCGCCTGGGCCCGTTCCTCAAGCGGGCGGCGGCCACCGGCGACTACCTCGGTGCCCCGTTCGGCGTGCCGCCGCTGGCCCGGCTCCTGGTCGGCCTCGGGGCCCCGGCCGACGCCCGGGACATGGTCGGACCGTTTGTGGAGTTCCTGCGCCCAGTTGGGTTTGCCTACCACCTCTCCCAGGGGCTCTGGGTGCTCGGCGCCGCCCATCTCGCTACCGGCGACCTCGAGGCCGCCGAAGCGGCCCTGATCGAAGCAAAGGAGCTCGCCAAGTCCATCAGCAACCCCTGGCTGGCCGCCGACGCCAACCATCACCTCGGCGAGCTCGCCCGTCGCCGGGATGACACGAGCGGGGCCGAGGACCTCCACCACGAAGCCCTGACGCTCCGCGCCCGGGCGGGCCTGCGCCCAGGTATGGCCGAGTCGGTGGAATCGCTGGCCGCGCTGGCCACCGACCAGGAGAGCTTTACTGAGGCAGCCCGCCTGTTCGGTGCCGCCTGCGCCCTGCGGGCCGAGATCGGCTTGGCTCGCTGGCCGGTGGATCAGGCCGGCTACGACACCGACGTGGCCAGGGCCCGGGACGCCCTCGGCGAGCACGCCTTCGACGCCGCCAGGGCCGAAGGGCAGGCGCTCACCGTCGACGAAGCGGTCGCCTACGTATCGCGGGCCCGAGGTGAACGCAAACGCCCCTCCAGCGGCTGGGCCAGCCTCACCCCCACCGAACTAGAGGTCGTCAAACTCGTCGCCAAAGGCCTCACCAACCCCGAAGTCGGCGAACGCCTCTTCATTGGACGGGGCACGGTCAAAACCCACCTCGCCCACGTCTTCGCCAAACTCGGTATCACCACGCGATCGGAACTCGCCGCCGAAGCAACCCGCCGCGCGCGGTAACAGCGTTGGGGTCGCGGGAGATACCGGGCGGGCATGCGCGCGGTAGCGCATCGGCGAGCTGCGCGCAGGCCAGCACCAGATGGTCACAGTTGTCGAGAACAAGCACCGCGCGACGGCACGCAGATACCCACCGCAACCACTGCGCCAGTGAGTGTGACGGTCTGATCAACGACTTCGACGCATAGGTTAGGCTTCGGCGCAGGTTGGCTGCGAAAGCTGGGGTATCGATGAAAGCCGAGCAAGCGGCATCCCTACTAGCGAGAACGCCGCTGCTCGCAGGCCTCGACGAATCCGAACTACTTGGACTCGGCGCTTGCGCGCATCGACGCACCTACCGGCGGGGCGAATACATATTCCACCAGGGTGACACGGGAGATGCCGTATTCGTCCTGACGGCGGGCAGAGTCAAGGTCATCTTCGCTTCGGAGGACGGGGACGAGATGATCCTCGCCACGCTGCAACCACCCGACGTCTTCGGGGAACTGGCTCTTATTGACGGTGGGCCTCGTTCGGCGTCGATCCAAACTCTCGAGCCCACGACGGCGCTGACGCTCACGCGAGCGACGCTGTTGGACCTGATGTCCCGGCAGCCCGGAGTGACCGACGTCGTCCTGCGCTCCCTTGGCAGGCTGGTGCGCCGCATGATCGTGCAGGCCGGAGACCTCGTGTTCATGGACCTACACGGCAGGGTCGCCAAGCTATTGCTCCGTCTGATTGAGGCACCAGCTGAGGACACGGGTGAACGTTTGTCGCTCGACCTCAAGATGACCCAGTCGGACCTCGCTGCCATGGTCGGGGGATCGCGCCAGAGCGTCAACCAAATCCTGCACCAATTCCAGCGCAGAGGTTATCTACACGTCGAGGGACGCAGGCTGATTGTGAAAGATGTCGACGCTTTACGGCGACGTGCCGGTTCATCCGCTTCCTAGCGCCGACCGGGCGCTTGATCTTGGATCATCCTTGAGCAGCGCATCGCGAGCCTGCGGCCGCGCTGTCGTCATGAGCCCGGATGTCGGCAAGCTGACGCTGGCTCTGTCGAGGACGTGACAGCGGGCCGACATGACGGGCAGCCAGAATCCCATCATGAATACGATCACGATTGGCGAACGAGTCCTCGACGAGTTGTTCCCCGACTTCACCAAGCAATTGGTGGCTTCCTGGACCCGCGGCCATGTCGACGATCTCGCCGCAGAGGTCCTTTGCGCCATCGGCGACGGGGCTCCGCGTATTCGGGTGACCCAGCGAGGTCCCCGATGAAGGGACATGAGCATCGAGCTGTGGGTCACGCCGCCGCCGAGGCGCGCCAGTACGACACCTCGGCGCTGCCGTCGGCTTGTTTGTGTATGGTCCTCGACGCCTTCGGCCGTGTATCGATCGAGGAGGAGGTCGTCGCTATAGGTCGGAGCCGGGTCGATCCCGGAGCGCACCGCTAGGACGATGGCAGTGATCGCCGGGTCCTGAGGATGCCGCACCGTCTACGCATCGAGAGCACCGGCTCATCGTCAAGGATCTCGAAGCCCTGCGTCGGCTCGCCCGTTTGCTAGTGCCGTGCCGCATGAGTCCAGCGGGGGTTGATCGGTGAGCCACGCAGCGGGGTCGTCGAAGTGGCGATCGAGGGGTGTGATCATGGTTTGTGTGGGGGGGGCCGCACAGAGGGGGGGGGTTGGTGGGCCCCGACCCATGTGATGGGGGGGGGGGGGGGGGGGGGG
>CAXUFG010000219.1:0-8854 GCA_964250265.1 uncultured Pseudonocardiaceae bacterium
CCGGCCGCGGGGGCCGCGCCGCCACCCGAAACGGGGGGCGGGGCCGTTGCGTCGCCACCGGCCCCGCCCCAGCAACCCTGCTCTGCGAGACCCCTCGATCGAAGCGCCCAGTTCGGCCCGGCGTCTCCACAGGCACCCTCACGCCCTGATGAGTTCGGCCTCCTTGTTCAGCCTCGGAGCATCCGCACAGCGGTGGGACCGAGCAGATAAGCGCACGAGCCGGTACAAGATCGACAGTAGCTGCATCCGATGATGATCCATGTCCAGGCGGCGTACGGTTAGCGCACGTCAGGACGTTGTATCGAGTTTCGAGCCCCACAGGGCGTACCCCTTGGCATGGGAGAGGTCGAGCTGGATCTGTGTCTGACGTTCTGTGCTCGTGGTGTTCATCTGAATGCCAGCGGTCGATCGGACACCGTAGCGGCGGTCGTGCTCGTTAGGACCGAGAGACCAGGCCGACACATCGGGCCAGGGCGCCAGGTGAGGAGTGCGTAGGTGATCCGATGCCGTTGATGCCAGCTGATGTTCACAACGTCGCCTTCAGTAAGCCGCCGATCGGCAAGCGGGGCTACCACGAGGACGAGGTGGATGTCTTCCTCGAGCGTGTTGAGGCCGAGCTGGCTCGGTTGATTGAGGAGAACAATGATCTCCGCGATCGGGTTGAGCAGCTCGGTCAGCAGCAGCGCGCTGCACCGGTCGACGCTGGAGTGAACCGTCGCCCGCTGGAGCCACCTCGCTCGGTGATGCCCCCGGCGCCGCCGCCGATGAGGGAACAGGCACTGCCAGGTGGTGATCACAACGTCCACGTCGCCAAGGTTCTGGGCTTGGCCCAGGAGATGGCTGACCGGTTGACTGGTGAGGCCAAGGCGGAAGCGGACGGGATGGTGCGCGAGGCCCGGACCACCTCCGAGCAACTGCTCTGCGAGGCCAGGCCGAAGGCCGAGGGCATGGTCAACGAGGCCAGGACCCGGGCCGAGGCCCTGCTCAATGACGCCCGTAGCAGAGCCGAGACTCTGGACCGGCAGTTGCGGGAGAAGGTCGCGTCGCTGGAGCGCGAGGCAGCACACAAGCACACCGAGATCATGGCTGCGCTGAGCCAGGAGAAGCGCACATTGGAGAAGAAGATCGAGAACCTGCGCACGTTCGAGCGGGAGTACCGCACCCACTTGAAGACCTACCTGAGCTCACAGCTCCGAGAGCTGGACGGGCGCCGATCCGCCACACCAGCAGACACCGTGCGCGCCCAGCACGGCTTGGTGACTGCCGGATCCGGACTGCATGCCGAACCCGCCGTTGACGCTCGGTAGTGCTGGTCAGCGGTCATTGCGGAGCCTGTCGACGGCGTTTGCCCAGTGCAGTGCCCCGCTGCTCTGGTGGCTGGACGGTTCCGGGGGGCCGTGCGTCAGCATTGACACTCAGCTCGATTCCGTCATGCTGGAATCGTAACCGTTAATACTCGCCAGTTCGTTTCGTGCAGGCCGGTCCTTAATACCCCAGGGTCCGGGACTGGCGAACTCTATGAGTCAATTCGTGATGCGGACGAAGGGGCTTGACAGAGTGACTAAACTAGCGTAGTGAGCGACGCCCTGTACGTCCATGAGTCGGACATGCGACTGATGAAAATCGCAATCGATGAGGCTCGGAAGTCGCTTTCCGTAGGGGGAGTGCCCGTTGGCGCCGCACTAGCCCGGGGGGATAAGCTGTTGGCGTCCGGACATAATGAGCGGGTTCAGCGTGGTGACCCAATCGCGCACGGCGAAATTGCCTGTCTTAGGAATGCCGGCCGGCAGGACACCTACAGCGACACAACTTTGTTTACTACTTTATCCCCATGCGAAATGTGCTCAGGAGCAATCTTACTCTTCAAGATCCCCCGTGTGGTGGTCGGCCAAGCCACGACGTTTCGTGGAAACTTGGACCGTCTTCGTCACCATGGCGTCAAGGTAATTTTGCTAGATGACGACAGTTGCGTACAGCTGATGAGGAGTTTTCAGCAAAAATATCCGCGTGTATGGCTTGAAGATATTGGAGAAGCCAGCCCTAGTCAGGGTTAAATTCGCCGTAACGCGCCAGCTGGGAAGCGAAGGTGGGCCGTTGTCACGGTGACAAATCCCCGTATGCGGGGTTGTCTTATGCGGACGTCCCGCCCAGGTGGACGACTTAGGTGACTATCGCCAGACCGACTGATCACCTAGCTGAGCACCATGATGGTGATGTCGTGATTTCCCCAGGTCTGGGCCGTCGCAGACAAGCGCCACCAAGGACATGAAAGTGGAGGAACTGCTGTGAATGTGACCCCGCTGATCATCGACACAGATCCGGGAGTTGACGACGCGTTCGCCATCGCGCTGGCCGCCGCGAGCCCGGAGGTCGACCTGCGCGCGGTCACCACCGTTTTCGGCAATGTGGGGATTGAGCAGACCACCAACAATGCACTGCGTTTGCTGGCATTGTGCGACCGCAATGACGTGCCGGTAGCGCGGGGCGCTGAGCGACCGCTCGTGTACCCGCATCCGTTTCGGGCGGACTACGTGCACGGTGTCGACGGCCTCAGCGGTCGACGCGAGGTGCTCCCCATGCCCAGCCGCGAGCTCGATCCCGCCGACGCGGTGGATCTCATGGCGCGGGTACTGCGAGCTACGGAGCAGCCAGTGACGATCGCGGCGATCGGTCCGCTAACGAATGTGGCGCTGCTGTTGGCGACGCATCCCGGTCTCAAGTCCAAGATCGGCCGGCTCGTAGTGATGGGCGGGGCACTCGGTGTCGGCAATGTCACCGCAAGCGCCGAGTTCAACATCTGGAGCGATCCCGAGGCGGCGCGTCGGGTGCTGACCGAGGAAGACCTCGCCACGGTGCTGGTCCCGATGGACCTCACAATGCACTGCGCGGTGGATAAAGACTGGTTGGCTCAGCTGGAAGCGGCGGGCCCAGTGGGCAGCACGTTAGTCTCCCTCACCCCTACCTATTTGGACCATTACCGGAGGGTCCTCGGGCGAGAGGCACTGGTGCTGCACGACGCGGTGGCGCTGGCCGAGGCGGTGCGGCCCGGCATCCTCGACTGCACTCCGCTGCCCGTAGACGTTGAATGCTCACTCGGCCCGGCCCGCGGAGTCGTGCTGGCCGACCGCCGCGCGATCTCACCGGCGCAACCCGCTACCGGCCGCCCTGTGGAATTGGCCTTGGACGCGGATCTTGCTGAGCTGCACAGGTTTCTCCTCGACCGCCTCGGCCGCTAAGGTCTGGCCTAGGCGCTGCTGAATGATGCGACCATCGTGGGATGTAGGCAGCGCGTAAAGCTTACTCAGACTCCACCGAACTGTCGGTCTCCCGCGTCGCCCAGACCTGGAACAATAAACCCGATATTATTTAGCCGATCGTCCACATTTGCGGTGACAACCCGCTCAATCGGAAGCCCGGAGTCCTGAATAAAGCGTAGTCCCTCAGGGGAGGCCAGCGCGCAGACAACTGTTATGTGTGAAGCACCGCGTTCGGCCAGCAGGCGAGCCGCGTACGCGGCGGAACCACCCGTGGCGAGCATCGGGTCGAGAATATATGTGGACCGACCTACGATTGATTCGGGGAGCGACACCATATAGCAGGACGGAAGCAAGGTCTTCTCGTTTCGAGATAACCCAACAAATCCAACTGTCGCCATGGGCATCAGCGCCAGCCCCGCGTACAGCATTCCAATTCCTGCTCTGAGTATCGGTACCAACAGAGGCGCGTTGCTTAGCTCGAAACCAATAGTTGGCGATACCGGAGTCGTTATTGGCACCTCCATAACCGGCTCATGCCGCCCTGCTTCGAGGATCAAAATCGAGGAAATATTCGACAACGCCGATCTGAAGACCCCCGCGTCAGTCCTGCTGTCGCGTAGCTTGCCGACAGCCGCGGAAAGAAGCGCGTTCTCTACCACGATAACATCCACCGGTTCAACGTAGTGGCGCTGTAGGAGGAGCATGTCGGAGCAGTCGGGCCCGGGTGGGCAAGAGCACCCCCTGAGCTCAGTCGGCCGCGTTGTCGGCACCGAGGACTCCACCCCGCTCCTGTTCAGGGTCGCCCTCGCTCAGGACTCCTACCTTCAGCTAGACGACGTGGTGGTCACGGTGCGGGCCGTCCCCGGCGTCGGACCGGTGATGACCTCCGGTGTAGTGACCGAGGTCCGGGCCCGGCATGAGGGCGCCAACTTTGGCTCGGACGTGTTCTTGATCGCCGATGGCGTCCTCCCGGCCCAAGTGCAGGAGATCGCTGAGGTCACTACGACCAGGGTGGAGCCGGAATGCTACGTCCCGCCGAGACCCGGGGAGCCGGCGCGGCGGGCCACCGGGGAGGAACGTGCGCAGGCGCTGTACTTCGACCGGATGGAGCAGAAGGTCCCCGTCGGTCTCGGCCGCGACGGCGACCCGATCTACGTCAACCTGGAGTTTCTCGACGGCACCCGCGGCGGCCATGTCTCGATCAGCGGCGTCTCGGGCGTGGCGACCAAGACCAGCTTCGCCCTGTTCCTGCTCAACTCGATCTTCCGCAGCGGTGTGCTGGGCCGGCGGGCGATCAATGCCAAGGCGCTCGTCTTCAGCGTCAAGGGCGAGGATCTGCTGTTCCTCGACCACACCAACACCCGCCTCGACGACGATCTGCGGGGCGACTACGCCCGGCTGGGCCTGGCCGCCGAGCCGTTCGCCTCCGTCGGGTTCTTCGCCCCCGCCACGCCGGACGACCCCAGCGGGCGGCCGTATGTTGCTGGCCGCACCAGCGGGATCGCCGCGTTCTGGTGGACGCTGGCCCAGTTCTGCGCCGACGAGCTGCTGCCCTACGTCTTTGCCGACGCCGAGGACGAGCGCAACCAGTACACGACGGTCATCCACCAGGTCGCCAACCGGCTGCGACACGACGCCACCGCGACCGGCGACGGGGGAGCAGTCGCGATCGGGGGCCAGTTGCTGCGTACGTACAACGAACTCGTCGAGTTCATCTTCGACCGCCTCACCGACGAGGACGACCGCCGGGACTGGGCCGGCCCGGTCACCGGCACCGGCACGATCAACGCTTTCCTGCGCCGGCTGCGATCGAGCCTCAAGCCGCTGCGCACGATCGTCCGCGGCGACCTCGCCGACACTCCGGGCCGCCAGGTCAGCACCGACAACCAGCAGGTCACCGTTGTGGACCTGCACAACCTGCCGGAGCGTGCTCAGCGCTTTGTGGTCGGCGTTGTGCTGGCGGCCGAGACCGCCCGCAAGGAGGCTGCAGGACCGGGTGGTTTGCTCTTCACCATGATCGACGAGTTGAACAAGTATGCGCCGCGCGAGGGCACCAGCCCGATCAAGGAGGTGCTGCTCGATATCGCCGAACGCGGCCGCTCGCTCGGGATCATCCTCATCGGCGCGCAGCAGACGGCCAGCGAAGTCGAGCGGCGGATCGTGGCGAACTCCTCCATCAAGGTCGTTGGTCGGTTGGATCCCGCCGAAGCGGGACGACCCGAGTACGGCTTCCTGCCGGCGTCGCAGCGGGCACGGGCGACGCTGGCCAAGCCGGGCACGATGTTCATCTCTCAGCCGGAGATCCCGGTACCGATCGCCGTCGAGTTCCCGTTTCCGGCGTGGGCGACTCGGCTCTCGGAGTGTGGAGCGCCGCCGGCGAGCAGCAACGGTTCGGCGCGGCGCGACCCGTTCCGCCGGCTGCCGACCGTCGACGACGACCCGCCCTTCTAGAGATGAGGTTCCTGCACACTGCTGACTGGCACGTCGGCAAGACGCTGAAGGGGCACAGCCGGCTCGACGAGCAGGAGCAAGTGCTCCGCGAGATCGTGCGCGTGGTCCGGGAACAGGAGCTCGACGTCGTCCTTGTCGCCGGCGACCTCTACGACAGCGCCGCGCCCTCGGCGCCGGCCCAGAAGCTCGTGGTTCGCACCCTGATGGCACTGGCCGGCACGGGCGCCGAGGTGATCGTGATCGCCGGTAACCACGACCACGCCGCCACCCTCGACGCCTACCGTCCCTTCGCCGGCGCGGCGGGCATTACCCTGGTCGGCTCGGTCCGCAGCGCCGAGCAGGGTGGCGTTGTCGAGTTCATGGCCCGCACCGGCGAGCCGGTGACTGTCGCGGTGCTGCCGTTTGTCTCCTCGCGCTACGCGGTGCGCGCAGCGGAGTTGGTCATGAACACCCCGGCGGAGCACACCGGCGCGTACGACCAGCAGCTCCGTGACATCCTGACGTCGCTCACCGGTGGGTTCCGGACCGATGCCGTCAATCTCGTCATGGCTCATCTGACCGTGCTCAACGCAACATTCGGCGGTGGCGAGCGCACAGCGCAATCGATCTTCGAATACGCCGTGCCGGCCACCGTGTTCCCGGACGACGCCCACTATGTCGCGCTGGGTCACCTGCACCGGCGGCAGATCATGGCCGCTCCGTGCCCGGTGCACTACAGCGGCGCCCCGCTGGCCGTCGACTTCGGTGAGCAGGACTACGAGCCCGTGGTCTGTCTGGTCGAGGCCACGCCGACGACGCCGGCGCGGGTCACCGATATCCCGATCACCGCGGCCCGGCGGCTGCGGACGTTGCGTGGCACGGTCGAGGAGCTGGGCGCGCTGGCTGGGACGGTCGGGGACGACTTCCTGCGGGTATGGGTGCGAGAGCCCGCTCACGCGGGGTTGCGCGAGGAGGTGACCGATCTGCTGCCGGGCGCGCTGGAGGTGCGGATCGATCCGGAGTTCGCCGCCCCGGTCATCGGATCACGCCCGGCGAGCGTCCTAGGTGCGGAGCGCAGCCCGCTGGAGCTGTTCCGCGAATACTGCGCGACGCGCACCACCGACGACTCCCGGCTCGATGCGCTGTTCGCCCGCCTGCACGACCGCGTGATCGGGGGTGCGTGATGCGCCCGGTGCTGCTGGAGATGCACGGCTTCGCCGCGTTCCGCGAGCCCACGACCGTCGATTTCCGGGATGCCGAGTACTTCGCGCTGGTCGGGCCGACCGGCTCGGGCAAGTCCACTGTGATCGACGCGATGACTTTCGCCCTCTACGGGTCGGTGCCGCGCTGGGACGACCAGAAGGTCGTCAAGCTGGCACTGGCGCCCAGCGTGAACCGGGGCACGGTGCGGCTCGTGTTCGACGCCCGGGACGCTCGGTATGTCGTGGCCCGAGAGCTGCGCCGGTCCGCGAAGGGTGGGGTGACCGTCCGCAACGCACGGCTGGAGCGTCTCGATGACCCAGCCGGGACCGGGGAGGTCGATGAGGGTACCGAGGTGCTCGCCGCCGACTCCGCGGTGACGAGGGCTCTTGAGGAGCTGCTCGGGCTGCCGTTCGACCAGTTCTGCATGTGTGTAGTACTCCCGCAAGGTGACTTCGCCGAGTTCCTGCACGCCAAGCCCGCCGCACGCCAGCAGATGCTGACCCGGTTGCTCGGCCTGGGCGTCTATGAGTCCATCGCCAAGGAAGCCAACCGCGAGGCCGCCGCGGCGGGTGAGCGGGCTGAGGTACTGGCCGGCCAGCTCGCCGGGTATACCGACGCGACCGACGAAGCCGTCAGCGGGGCCGAGGCACGGGTCGCGGCGCTTGGCGCGCTGTCCGAGCGGGTTACCGAACGGCTCCCGGAACTCGTCACCGCGTCCCACGCCGTCACGACCGCGGACGGGGTCGTCGCACGGCTGCGCGACGAGCGGGCCACGCTCGCGGCGCTGGTGGCCCCGGATGATCTGCCCGATCTGGACGCGCGGCAGCGTTCGGCCGCAGACGAGGCCGGGTCCGCGCTGCGCCGGTGTGCGGATGCCGAGGCCGCCGACACCGAGGCTCGGGAGCAGCGCGGCGCCGCCCCCGACCGGGGGCCGCTCGAACGCGCCCGCCACAACCATGCCGAGCTGGCGACCGCGCTCGCCGACCGGCCCCGCGCCGAGCAGACCCAAGCGGGGGCCCGAGCGGCGTACGACGCCACCGTCGCCGCAGCTGCGGAAGCCGCGGATGCCGTCGGGGAGGCGCGCACGGCCCGCGAGGGAGCTGCCGCTGACCTCGCCGCGGCCCACGAGGCCGCTGCGCGCCTCGAGGACGAGCGTGGGCGACTCATCGGTCTCTGCGTTCCCGCTGGGCTCGACGATCTCGACGGCCGCCGCCGCACGGCGGAGGCCGAGCTTGCCGCTGCGCAACAGGCCCTCGACATCGCCGACGCCGCGGACACCCACGCTCGCCAGCAGCTGTCCGCAGCAGCCGCGCGGGATCCGCTCGAACGGGCCCGCGACGGCTACGCAGCTCTCGCCGTCACGCAGCGGGCACTGCCCGGAGCTGACGAGGAGCACGTCGTCGCGGTGCGCGCTCGGGAGTCGGCGGCCGCGGCCGTGGCGGACGCGAGCGAGCATCTCAGCCACGCCCGTATCCGCCGGGACCGCGAGTCACGGGCCGACCTTGCCGCGGCGCTGCGTCCGTCGCTCGTGGCTGGGCAGCTGTGCCCGGTCTGTGATCAGGCCGTTGCGACGCTGCCTGCGGCGCGGGCCGCCGTCGACTTGAGCAGGGCGGACGCCGCTGTCGCCGATGCGGAGGACGCTCTGGAGCAGGTCCGGCGAGCGGAAGCAGGCGCGCTGGCCGCCGAGCGAGAACGAGCGAGGGAGCGGGACCGGCTGGCTGGTGAGCTCGAGCGGTTGCGCACCGCGCTGGCCGACGCGCCGCCGAGCGCGACCGCGGTCAGCGAGGCGCTGGCCGGTTTGGACGTGCTGGCTGCCACTGCGGAGCAGGCAGCTGCGACGCTGCGCGACGTGCGGCGACGCGGGCCGAGCAGCGCGCCCGCAGCGACCTCGACGCGCTCGATCAGCGGATCGGGCAGCTCCAAAGCGCACTGGAGACCGCGCCCGCCGATGCCGAGGCGGAGGC
>CAXUFG010000220.1:0-8666 GCA_964250265.1 uncultured Pseudonocardiaceae bacterium
ACTTCGAACGGTTGAACCGTCGATCGGACGACCGGCGACCCGCGGCCGGCGGCGCGCCGGTTGAAAACGTTGGGACGGCACAATCGGCCTCCTATCTCGGTGGCGAGGTCGCGGCCGAGGGACACGCTCCGGGTACCGGGTTCGCCGCGCCGACCGGGGCCAGCTTGTCGACCTTCCAGACAGCATCCGCACGACCAGTGTCCGCACGACGCATCTCCAGCTGTATTCGCCTGCGTACGCAACTGGCCTCCGCGCCCTCGCGGGCAGACGTGACGTCCACCCCAACGAGCACCCGCGCGGTACCGGCACGCTCATCCAGCTCGGCGACCGCGCCATCGAGGCCCCGCGCGGTCGTGGTCGTCCTCGAGTCGGTGATGGCTTGCGCGTAGGTGGCTCGGTTGGCGCGCACCTCGGCGAGCAGCGAGCCGGTGGCTGACTGCTCCCACAGCGTCAACCCGTCCTGCACCCGCCGGAAGTCGAGCGTATTGAGGTTGATCGTCGCCTGCTGGGCATCCTGGAGCACGGTGTCGCGGGCGATGCCGCCGGCGAGCAACTCATCGTGGGCGGCCCGATACCAGGACACGCCGAACCAGCCGGCGGCGCCCACCGCGAGCACGGCGGGGACCGCGATCACGACGGTAACAATCCGTAGTGGCTCTGCCAGAAAGGCGCGCATGGCGGCGGTGCTGGTCATGACTGCCCAGGGTAGAGACGTGACGGTGGGTAACTGGCCGCGACCCTCGCATTACTCAGGACTCAACCCTCCAAGATCGACGTGAGGCTGGTGATCGGCACGCTGGGCGACCGCCGGGCGGGCACCACCGCGCTCGGCGGCCGCCCGTACCCGCCAGGCGGGACCTGGGCCGGTGTCCCGGCGCGGGGGATGTTCTGCGCACCGCGGACGTCCGTCGGGCTGCCTGGCGGTTCGGCGCAGAACGCATCGCGGTTGGCCGGGATGGGCGCGGTGTCCGTGCCGGAGCGCCGGATGGTGCCCTGGTAGCCACGCACGCAGGCGTACGGGTCGAAGAAATTGAGCGCCAGCCCGAGGTGGGCGAAGCCGTCATCCGGCACGACCGAGGAGTCGGTACCGCCGGTGACCACCGGGTACACCGACAGGAGATGGCGCAGCGCGGCCTGGCGGGGCAGCGTGACCCGGGACACGGTGAGCAGGTCGGCGAGCAGCTGCCCGATCTGGGAGCCGCTTTCCTGGATGAGCCCGCTGGTCTGGCCCGCGAACTGGGGCGCCGTCCTGATCAGCCGGCGGATATCCGGGTCCGAGGAGCGCAGCTGCGCGGCGAGCAGCGCGAGGTCCCGGCTGAACGAGACAATCGCACTGGACTGCTCGTTCTGCGTTTGCAAGACCACCCGCCCGTCCCTGATCAGGGTCACGGTCTGCGGCAGCGCCGCGATGGCGTCGTGGGTGAAGGCGTCCGTGCTGTCCAGCAGGGTCTGCAGGTCTGTTCCGGTGCCAGTGAAGGCGGTGCCCAGCTCGTCCACGACGGTGCGCAGGGAGTCCAGCGGCACCGAAGCGATGAAGGTGTCCAGGTTGGCGACGAGATCCCCGATCGCGACCGGCGTACCGGTCCGAGCCGCCGGGATCACCGACCCGGCGGCCAGCATCGGGCCCTGCGTGCGCCGCGGTCGCAGATCGACGAACTGTTCGCCGATCACGGACAGGTTGCTCACGACGGCGTCGAGGTCAGCCGGGATGGGCGGGGCGTCCGGCTTGATCTCCAGCTGGGCATCGACGCCCTGGCTGGTCAGCCGCAATGGTCCGACCCGGCCGACGCTGACGCCGCGGTAGGTGACGTCAGCGCCGGTGAATATCCCGCCGGAGTCAGTGAGCTCCAGGGTCACCGGGTAGCCACCGGTACCGAACAGCGCGCCTGCACCGAGGTAGCGGACGCTGACATAACCCACGCCGAGCACGGTGACGATGACGAAGGCCAGTAGCTGGAGCCGGACCGTCCTGCTGATCATGCCGGCGCTGCCGGTGACAGAGGGGGCGGTAGCGGAGGCCGCAGCAGGGGAATGAGCACCTCATCCATCCCGCCGGCCCCGGAAGCGGACGGCGGTGGTGGGACCAGGTCGGACAGCCCGTGCAGCAGCGGACCGACCGGCGGACGGCCCGGGGCGAGCAACTGCCCGAGCGGCGGCGGCACGCCCATCAGTGGCTGCCCGGAGGCGGAGAGGTTGTCCAGCACCGTGCCGAGGTTCAGGTCGGCCCTGACGTACAGATTGGAGTAGTCGCCGATGAAGGCCTCGCGGGCCGCCCCGTCGGTGAACGGGTAGGTGGCGATGAGCTCCAGCGCGTTCGGCAAGTCCCGGCCCGCCGCGGCCAGCTGCTGCAACGTGGGACGGAGGAGCTGCAGGTCGGCGATCAGGTCCTCGCGGCTGCGGTTGATCGTGCCGGTGGCGACCACTGAGAGCCGGTCCAGTGCCTGCAGAGTGCCGGTGAGCTGGGTTCGCTGGTCGGCGAGCACCTGCAGGCCAGGGGCCAGCCCATCCAACGCGGTGGCGATCTGACCGCGTTGCTGGGCCAGGGTGGCGGAGAGGCGGTTCAGCGCATCCAGCGCCCGGTTGATCTCGGCCTTGCGCGTGTCCAGGCCGGACACCAGCGTGTTCAGATCTGCCAGCAGTGCCCGCAGCTGCGGCTCGTTGCCGGACAGTGCGGCGTTCAGCTCGGTGGCGATGGTCCGGATCTGGTCGACCCCACCCCCGTTGAGCAGCAACGACAGCGCTCCCAGCACCTCCTCGACCTCGGTGGCGCGGCTCGTGCGGGATTGCGGGATCACCGCTCCGTCGGCCAACCTGCCCCGTGGTAGCTCGGCGGTGGGCGCGGCGAGCTCCACGAACTTCTCCCCCAGCAGGCTCGTGGTACGCACCCTCGCGACGGCGTTGGCGGGCAGCTCGACGGTGCGGTTCAGCTCCAGGGTGACCATCGCACGCCAGGTGTCCGGGGCGAGCCTGATCTCCCGGACCGCTCCGACCGAGACGTCGTTGACCTTCACCAGCGATTGCGGCACCAACTCCAGAACGTCGGAGAACTCGGCGGTGACCCGGTAGGGGTTCTCGCCGGTGTCCGCGCCGCCGGGCAACGGCACGTTGCGCAGCCCACCACATCCCGCCACGCTCAGGCTCGCCGCAGTGACCAGTACCGCGGCCAGCAACCGTGTGCGGACCCGGCTCATCACCGACCCCCAGGCACGGTAGGCAGCGCAAGCAGTGGCAGCGGCGGCGGTTGCCCGGTCTGCAGCGCGGTGATCACCTGGGCTGCGGTGGGCAGCGGCGCGGCGCCGGTGAGCTGGGGCTCCAGTGCGCGGCAGGTCTGCGCCAGGGTGGCCGGCACCTGCCGCGGAGTGCTGCGCCGCAACAGCTCGCAGACCAGCAGGATCGGCGGGGCCCTCAGCTCCTCGATGTTCAGGCGGGTATCCAGGGTGCCGGAAGAGGCGTTGTAGGCGTTGTTCAGGTTGCTCAGCGCAGTGGGCGCGATGTCGATGATCTGGCCCAGCGCTTCCCGTTGCCGCACCAGGACAGCGGTCACCTCGGTGAGTCGATCCACGTTCGAACGCAACACCGCACGGTTGTCCTGCACGAACGCGGCGACCTCACCCAGCGCGATGGACAGCTCCCGCAGCGCCTCGCCGAGGTCCCCACGCTCGCCGGCCAGGAAGTTCGACACGTCGGCGAGTTGGCTGGTGAACTGCCGCACCTGCGCGTCGTTCGCGGCCAGGGTGGACACGAAGGACTGCAGCTGGGTGACCGTGGCGAAGAGCTCCTTGCGGGATCCGGCCAGCGTCGCGGACAGCGCTGCGACGTTGCCGATCGTGTCGTTGATCGCCTGCCCGTTGCCCCGCAGGTTGGCCGCCCCAACATCGAGCAGATCGGACAGCGCTCCCTTTCCCTGGGCCCCGGGGCGGTTCGCCCCGGTGGGCCCGAGCATCGTGGCGAGATCGTTCGCGGCGCGGGTCAGGTCGTCGATGCCGAGCGGGACGGCGGTGCGCTCCACCGGGATCACCCCGCCGTCGGGCATCGTCGGGCCCCGGGTGTAGGCAGGGGTGAGCTGGATGCTGCGGCCGGCGACCAGGCTGGGTGAGATCACCACAGCCGAGGCGGCGGCCGGCACGTCCACCGAGTCCTCGACCCTCATCACGACCTTGACCAGGCGGCCCTGGGGCGCGACCGAGGTGATCCGGCCGACCGGTACGCCGAGGATCAGGACCGCGTTGTCCGGGAACACCCCGACCGCGGAGGTGAGGTAGGCGGTGATCGTGCGCCCGGAACGCGGCGTTAGCCACCACACTCCGGCGGCCACCACGACGCCGAGCACGCAACCTATGGCGATCAGGCGGCCTATCCAGCGGCGCATGCTCAGCACCCCGGCTCGTTGATGGTGAGCGGGCCCAGCGCGGTCGGGGGCGGCAGCAACCCGCAGACGAAGTTGTCAAACCAGCGCCCATTGCCCAGCGTGTTGTTGAACAGCCGGATGAACACCGGTTCGAGCTGTAGACCCCGGTCCAGGTTGACCTGGTTTCGTTGCAAGACGGCCGCAACCCGGTCGAGCTGCTCCAGCGCCGGGCGCAGCTGGGCGCTGTTGTCCGCCACCAGGCCGCGCAGCTGGAGCGAGAGCGCCTGGACACTGGTCAGCAGCGCGCTGATCGCCTCCCGCCGCCGGCGGACTTCGGCCAGCAGCAGGTTGCCGTCGGCGAGTAACCGCTCGAATTCGGCGTTGCGGCCGGCCAGCACGCCGCTCAGCTTGTCGGTGCCGGCCAGCAGGTGGTGGATCTGCTGGTCCCGACCGGCGATAGTCGCCGAGAGCCGGGAGAGCCCGTCCAGGGTGCCCCGGACCTGCTCGGGGGTGCCGCGGAAGGTGTCGGCCAGCGTCCGCAGGCTCCGTTCGAGCTGGCCGGTGTCGATCTGCTGGAGCGTCCCGGAAAGCCCGTTGAGGGCCTCGATGACATCGTAGGGCGACGCGGTGCGCTGCAGCGGGATGGTCGTGTGGGGATCCAGCCGGCGCTCCCCGCGCGGGTCCAGGCTCACCGACTTGGCGCCCAGCAGGCTCTTGATCTCGATGGCGGCGTTGGTCTGGTCACCGAGCCACGCAGCGCGGACCCGTAGGGATACCCGCACCCGGTCGCCGGACAGCTCGACCGCGCTGACCCGGCCGACCTCCACCCCGGCGATGTACACCGGGTCGCCGGCCTGCAGCCCGGCAGCGTCGCTGAACTCCGCGGTGTAGGTGCTACCACCACCGATGATCGGTAAGCGGTCCGCGTTGTACGCGGCGGTGGCCAGCAACGCGAGGACAACCACGCCGACGATACCGATCGCGATGGGGTGGCGTGCCGACCTCATGCCGAGCACCTCGCCGCGGGCGGCGGCGTGGTCAGCGGAACCACCAGCGGCGCGTTGGTGACCGGCACCGTGACGGTCCCGTCAACCCCACAGAGGTAGAAGTTGAACCACGAGCCGTAACTGCCGGCCCGGCTGAGCTTGGTGAGTTTCTCCGGCAGGAACCGCAGCACCCCGTCGATCACCTGCTCGCTGCCGGCCAGGTTGGTGGACAGCGCGCCCAACGCGGCAATGTCCTCGCGCAGCGCCGGGCGAGCGTCGCTGAGCAGGCCGGCGGTGGTGCCGGCGAGCTGGTCGATCGAGCCGATCGCCTGCCCGATCGGCTCCCGGTCCGCGGCCAACCCCGAAACCAGCCGCTGCAGTTGCAGGATCAGCGCGGAGAGCTGCTCATCGCGAGCGTTGACGGTGTCCAGCACGGCGTTCAGGCTGGTGATCAGCTCGCCGACGACCCGGTCCCGGTCGGCGATGTCCCTGGTCAGCGAGGAGGTGCTGGCGAGCAGGCTCTCCACGGTGCCGCCCTGACCCTGTAGCACCTGGACGATCTCCCAGGACAGCCGGTTGAGCTGCTCCGGGTCCAGGCCCACCAGAAGCGGCTTGAAGCCGTTGAACAGCACCGTGAGGTTCAGCGGCGGCGTGGTGTGCCCGATCGGGATCAGCCCCCCTGGCGGCAGGCTCTGGCCGACCGGGCCCGCACCCCGCGCCAGGGCGAGGTAACGCTGCCCGATGAGGTTGCGGTACAGCACCGATGCGGTCACCGACGCCGGCAGCCGCTGGCCGGCGTCCACGCTGAAACCCACCTGTGCGATGCGCCGGTCCACGAGCTCGATGGAGTCCACCGTGCCCACCCGGACCCCGGCGATGCGCACATCGTCACCCACCAGCAGGCCGCTGACGTCGGTGAACCGGGCCAGGTAGCGGTTCTTGCCGGTCAGCGTGATGTTGGCGATGGTCAGCGCGACCAGACCGGTGGCCAGCGCGGTGGCGACGGTGAACACGATCAGCTTGGTCAGTGGTGCAAGCACTGTGACCGTACGGGCTGGCCTCATCGCAACGTCACCTCCGTGCCCCGCAGCAGCGGACCGATCAGGAAACTGGTCCAGCTGGGGATCTCCGGGGGTTGCCCGCCACCGGTCGGAGCGAGCAGCGCGGTGAGGAACTGCTGCTCCGCTGGAGAGTTCGGCAGTCCCATGCCGACGGCCTGTGGTGGGGTACTCGCGGGACCGACCCCCGGGGAGGGGTCCCCGCGGCCGGTCGGCGGTGACGTCGAGCCGTCGTGGATCGGGCCACCCGGGTACTCCGGAAATTTCTCTTGGGGAAATTTCGTCCCGTCGCGCACCGGGTAGCAGCGCGGGCCGCGGTCCTCCTGGTAGCGCGGCTCGTCCACCCCCGGCAGGTACTTCCCGCGGTTGTTGGTGACCTCCAGGTAGATGTGCAGCCCCGGCTGGCGGGTACCCACCCCGAAGGCCCGATCGAGCTGGGGCACCAGCACGGCGATCGCATGCAGCAGGCAGGGGTACTCCGGGGCGTACCGGGCCAGGGATTCCAGGGTGGGCCTGGAATCGGCGGTCAGCGCGATCAGGTTTTCCTGGTTGTCTCGCAGGAAACCACGCAGATCCTCCGAGGCCCCGGTGACCGAGACCCACAGCTGCGCCAGGTTCTGCCGCTGCTCGGCCACGGTGCGGGTGGTGACGGACAGGTCCGCCAGCGCGGTGAGCAGATCGGGCGCGGCCCGGGTGTAGGTATCGGCCAGATCAGCAATCCGGGTGATGTCCTCCTGGAGTTGCGGCAGCGCCGTGTTCAACCCGCTGACCAGCTGCTGGGTCCGGACCAGGGTGGCACCGAGCTGGTGACCGCGACCGCGCAGCGCCCCGGAGATCGCGCCGAGCGTGCTGGCCAGCTCCTGCGGCGGCACGTCGGCCAGCAGCGGCAGCAGGCGGTCCAAAGCCGAGTCCAGCTCGGTGGCGGCCTGGCTGCGGTCCTGCGGGATGACGTCGCCCGCCGACAGTGCACGTCCGGACGGACGCTCCGGCAGGACCAGCGAGACGTACTTCTCCCCGAACAGCGTCTTGGGCAGCAGCCGGGCGCTGACATTGTCCGGGATCAGCGGCACCATCTCGGGTTTCAGCATGAGCGCTATCGCGGCGGCGCCGCCCGAGGAGCTCAGGCCGGTCACCTCGCCGACGACCAGCCCGCGGATCTTGACGTCGGAGTGCGCATCAAGCTGCAGGCCGGTGTGGTCGACGCGCAAGGTCACCGGCACACCGCCGGAGAAGACGCCCGAGTACTTGGCGATGGACAGTGCGGCCAAGGAGATCACCACCACCAGGAAGGCGACACCTTGCAGCCTGCGCCGGATCACCGTGGTCATCCGGCCACCGGCACCGAGGTGGTCGTGCCGAAGATGGCCAGGGTGAGGAAGAAGTCGATGATCGCGACGATCACGATGCACGCCCGCACCGCGCGTCCCACCGCTATACCCACCCCGGCCGGCCCGCCGCTGGCCCGGTAACCGTAGTGGCAGCACACCAGAATGATCACGAAAGCGAAGGTCAGCACCTTCACGTAGGACCACAGGACGTCGCTGGCCGGGAGGAACAAGGTGAAGTAGTGGTCGTAGGTCCCGCCGGGCAGCCCGCTGATCACCGTGACGTTCAGCCGGGACGCGGCGTAGGACGTCACCAGCCCGATGGTGTACATCGGGATGATCGCGATGAATCCGGCGATCAACCGGGTGGTGATCAGGTACGGCACGCTGGGCACACTCATCGTCTCCAGCGCGTCGATCTCCTCGGAGATCCGCATCGCGCCGAGCTCCGCGGTGTAGCCGGCACCGAGCGTGCAGATCAGCGCTTGCGAGGCAACCAGCGGGGCGATGTCGCGGGTATCGAAATAGGCGGTGACAAAACCGGTGAGCGCCTGGGTACCCAGGGAATCCAACGCCCGAAAGCCCTGCAACCCCACGAGGCTGCCGACGAACAGGGACAGCGCAGCCATCACGCCGGCGGTACCCAGGATGACGATCAGGGCACCCGATCCGAAGCTGACCTCGGCCAGCAACCGGGCGATCTCCTTGCGGTAGCGCCGCAGGGCCCGCGGGATCCAGCCGATCGCCCGGCCGTAGAGCGAAAGCTGGTCGCCGAAGTCCTCCAGCGCTTCCAACGAAGATCGCGCAGCCCGCAGAGTCATTCCCGGTCAACCTCCCTTCGGCGGCACGATCTGCAGATAGATCGCGGTGACCATGAGGTTGATCAGGAACGCCAGCACGAAGGAGATCACCACCGACTGGTTGACCGCCTCCCCCACCCCCTTGGGCC
>CAXUFG010000221.1:0-8572 GCA_964250265.1 uncultured Pseudonocardiaceae bacterium
GAGCCCGCTGAATGCGTCATCCTGGGTGGGTGCGCGAAGAGGACCTGATGCGGCATCTGGCGGATCTTGTGGCGCGTCGTTATGAAGGAGCCGAGTCGTGGGGGGATCGGGTGGGGGTGTTTTGGCGTGCGGTCGAGTTGGTGGATCCGGTGGTCCGCGGGGTTCTCGCGGAGGCCGACGCGATGTTTCTGGAGCGCACTGGCGAGATCAGCCGCTACTGCGTCGAGCAGGATGACGGCAGCGTGGGCGAGCACTGGGAGCTGTCCTGGCCGCGGCAGCGGGAAGCCGTCTCCCGGGACGGGGGTCCGGTCCAGCCGGTCCGGGTGATCGCCTGGTTCCGGCGCAGCTTCAACCACGCCCATCTGCGTGGCTCGGCCGCCGGAGACTGGCCGCTGCAGGTGACCAGCACCGAGGACGCCACCCGGCAGCTACCGATCGTGCGCGCCATCGTCGAAGCGGAGCTACACCAGAGGATTTATGAAGGGCGCTATCCAGTGATGCCGATCGCGGTGCGCAAGTACGGCCTCCCATCGGCGCAGTAGTAACGCATGATCCCGCGACGTCCGCGCAACCGGTAATCGTCGCACCGAATTACCGCGGCGGCATCACACCTGTTTCCCCTGCGAACACGCGGAGCGCGACTAGGTCATGTCTCAAAGTCAGCTTCCCTACTGCATGGCCAACGGCCTTGCCCGGCTGTCCGGACAGGGTCGGCCCTGAAATCATTTCGCCCGTGCTCGCCTCGTCCGGTACGGTCTCGGGATTGTTTTCACTGCTGGGAGCCCATGAGGTTCGCGTGTGGCCTCCCCGGCAGTTCCCCAGGCTGAGAGCAGGTTTCGTTAATGGCATGTCGTATCAGTGAGCTCGTGCTCGGTTGCCGCGACCCTGAGGTGCTGGCGCGGTTCTGGTGCGAGGTCCTGGACTTTGTCGTGCTCGATCGCGAGGACGACGGCTCGGTGGAGATCGGGCCGCGCGAAGGGTTCGGCGGTCCGCAGCCGACGATCATCCTCAGTCGCAGGGATGAGCCGGAGAAGGGGAAATCCCGGCTGCACATCGACGTCAACGCCACCGACCGCGGTCAGGACGCCGAGCTCGAACGCCTTCTGAAGCTCGGTGCGCGCCCGGCCGACATCGGCCAGACAGGGGAGGAGCAGTGGCATGTCCTGACCGACCCCGAAGGCAATGAGTTCTGCCTGCTCAAGGCCCGCCTCGACCCACTCTGATGCTCATCGGTCACACCTTGGAACCAGGTACCTAGGGGTCTGCCTCGAAGTCCGGTGTGACGGGCGTGTCGTGATCGTGAAGTAAGTGAGGTGTCCCGTAGAGGGTTCATCGACCAAGAAGAACCTGAACACCGGAGACCTCATGGCCACCCTAGCGGTGACGAGGCGGCTTGACCTGATCTCTGGCGCTACCGCCGACGCTATCCGAACCTCATCACCCAACCGAACGGACAATGGCAATCTACGGACTCATCTCCCCACACCGGACTTATCGGCTACAAGCCTGGGTCGATCACTCACCCGGATGACGGCGTCATGATCGTCAACCCTAGCGCTGCAGATTGACTTCGGGGCGACAAGGGGGGATTACCTGCTAATGGGTACTGGACAGTGAACTGCGGAATAGTGTGATCCCAGGAAATTCAGGAACGGCGAGGCGAGCCTGTTACAGTCGCTGTGACCAGGCTTGACCGGAAGATCACGATCACGCCACAGTGCCGCACGATGATCACCCTCGGGGAAGCAGTGGCCAGCGGTGACCATGAAGCGGGTTCCGGCGGAGTTCTGTACGGGGTAACCGGAGGAGTACGTGCTGGTTACTCGTCTGTGATTCCGCCGCCGCCGAAGAACGGCGGCTCGTCGTCCCGGCGGCCGTATGCGTCGGACGTGGTCCCGCGCCGCACCTGCACCTGGCTGGCCGCCTGCCTCTCCGCCGCGGACTTCGCGCCGGGCGGGTTGATCAGCGAAGACACGTCGCTCGCCGGGGCGTCGGTATCGACGACGATCTTCCCGGTGTCGGGGTCTATGGAGGTGCCGAAGGTGTACTTGTAGCCCTTCTTGGCGGCGTAGTCCTCGATCCGCCTGCCGATCGCTTCATACGCCGCCTCGGTGCCGGGTGACGGGGTGACTCGGGGACCGGGGGCGTTCAGGTCCGGGGGTGGCGCGGAACGCTGCTGAGCAGACGGAGTAGGCAGTGGCTTCCCGTCGACAGGAGGTTGAGCCGCAGCGGCAATCGGAACGGATAATACCATTAATGCGAGAGACGCGATAATGACTAATTTTCTTGTACGCACGAAGATGCCCACTCATGTGGACCACGCGAACGAAATATGGTGAATGGAGCTAAGTTCGCGGAGGCCACGAGGACATGTCTTGTAGGGGAACGACGGACGGCACGTTCCCCTACAAGGGACGGCTGGTGGAGCGCGTGTCCGAGGCGGCACCGAAGCACGGCGTGTTGGCCCAGATTGGCACCTCGGCGGAGACCTGGCCGCCGGGACCGGTCTCGAATCCGGTGATCGGGGTGCGGGTGAGTAGGGCGATTCCCATCCCCTCCATCGCCTCCCAAACCAGGGCTCCCATGTCGGGGTCGAGGGTGGTCATCGGCTCGGGCGCTTGGTCCACCACTGTGACGGTCAGGCCACGACGGACTATCGCCTCGGCCATCTCAATTCCGATACCCCGGCCGACCACGACCGCCCGCTCCGGCTGGTCAGCCAGGCTGGCCAGCACAGCGGCACCCATCGTCAAGGGTCTGCACGCCGTAAATGCCCGCTGCACCCACCCGGGCAGGTCCGGGCGCACCGGCACCGCGCCAGTGGCCAACACCAGATCGTCGAATCCGACCTGATAGCTCGCGCCGCCGTCGAGCTCGACGGCGGTCACTTCGCGCGCTGCGAGATCGATGCTGCTGACCTCAGTGGGCAGCCGCAGGTCAATTCCGTTGGCTCGGTGCTCGGAGGGGCTGCGGGCGATCAGCGCGTCCGCATCGTCGACGTCGCCCGCGACCCAATACGGGATGCCGCAAGCGGAGTAGGACACATGGTGGCCGAGCTCATCCCGGTCGCGTCGCCGCCGATCACCACCACGCGCCTGGTCATAGCTACTGCAACGGGTCGAACCCGGCCGGGTGATCACAGGAGCCAGGCGATGCCGCTAGCGGTGGCCAGTGTGGCAATGATGCCTAGCACCACCGCCAGCGGGCGCGAGCTGCGCCAAGCCGAAACAACACCGCCGAGCAGGAAACCGGCCAGTGCCAGCAGGGCGACACCGACCCAACCAGCGCTCACAGCACGCCTTTGGTGGAGGGCACCCCGCCAGCCCGCGGATCGGGCTCAACCGCAGCGCGCAGCGCACGGGCCAGCGCTTTGTACTGCGCCTCGGTGACGTGGTGCGGATCCCGGCCGTGCAGCACCCGGATATGCACGGCCAGCTGCGCGTGGAAGGCCACCGTCTCGAAGACGTGCCGGTTGAGCACTGTCGGGTAATTACCGCCCACCACGAACCCGACCAGCACCTCAGGCTCCCCGGTGTGCACGCAGTACGGGCGACCGGACACGTCCACCGCCACGTGTGCCAAGGTCTCGTCCATCGGTACCCACGCATCTCCGAAACGCCGGATACCCGCCTTGTCTCCCAGCGCGTCGCGCAACGCCTGACCAAGCACGATGGCGACATCCTCGACGGTGTGGTGCGCGTCGACGTCCACGTCGCCGGTTGCGCGGACGACCAGGTCGAATGCGGCATGCTTTCCCAGGGAGATGAGCATGTGGTCGAAGAACGCGATACCGGTGTTCACCTCGGTGGTTCCGGTGCCGTCAAGGTCGAGTTCGACCAGCACCGAGGACTCCTTGGTCACCCGCTCGATCCGCGCCGTGCGGCTCACCGTGCCTCCCCCTTGAGAACTGCCGCGCTGGCGGCCAGGAACTCGTCGTTTTCCGCCGGCGTGCCCACCGTGACCCGAAGGTGACCGGCGATTCCCACGTCACGGATCAACACACCGTGCTCCAGGTAACGCTCCCAGGCAACCGGCGCATCAGCGAACCGTCCGAACAGGACGAAGTTGGCGTCGGAGGGCACCACCTCGGCGCCCAGGTCGCGCAGCGCCGCGATCACGCGTTCCCGCTCAGCCACCAGCACCGCTACGGACTCCAGTGTGGACGATCCGTGGCGCAGCGCGGCACAAGCCGCCACCTGGGTGAGTGCAGAGAGGTGGTAGGGCAGCCGCACCAGGAGCAGGGCATCAACGACGGCCGGTGCGGCAGCGAGGTAACCCAGCCGTCCACCCGCGAAGGCGAACGCTTTGCTCATCGTCCGGCAGATCACCAGCCGATCGGCGAACTGCTCGAGCAGCCCGACAGCGCTCGGTCGCGTGCTGAATTCGCCGTATGCCTCGTCGACCACCACGATGCCCCGCGCGGCAGCGATCACCACCGCGAGGTCGGCAGACGGTATCGACTGCCCGGTAGGATTGTTCGGGCTGGTGACGAACAGCACGTCTGGCTGGTGCTCCTCGATGGCCGCCACGGCGCCGGGAGGATCCAGGGAGAAATCCGCCCTCCTGGGCGCCGGAATCCACTGCGTACGGGTGCCTGAGGAGATGATCGGATGCATCGAGTAGGACGGGGTGAAGCCCAGCGCGCTGCGCCCAGGCCCGCCGAAAGCCTGTAGCAGCTGCTGGATGATCTCATTGGACCCGTTGGCTGCCCACAGGTTCGCCGCGGTCAGCGGAACTCCGGTACGTCCAGCGAGGTAGCCGGCCAGGTCGGTGCGCAGCGCGACGGCGTCACGGTCGGGATAGCGGTGCAGGTTTCGAGCCGCCTGCTGCACCGCGGCGGCGACGTCGGCGAGCAGCCCGGGCGGTGGCGGGTAAGGATTCTCGTTGGTGTTCAGCCGCACCGCGATATCAAGCTGCGGCGCACCGTAAGGACTGCTCCCTCGCAGCTCCTCCCGCAACGGCAGCTCAGCAAGCGTCACCCCGCTCCCCACCGCGTCACCCCTTTCCCGACATGGAGACATATCGGGCTTTTCGAGGGCCGATTTACCCCGATATGGCTCCATGTCGGGACGGGTCACCGGTGCTCCCGGAAGCGGGCGGTGATCGCTTGGCCGTGCGCGGGAAGGTCTTCGGCCTCGGCCAGGGCGACGACGTGGTCGGCGACTTTCACCAGCGCATCCTCGTCGTACTCGATGAGCTGCACACCGCGCAGGAAGGTCTGCACGGACAGCCCCGCGGAGTGCCGGGCGCACCCTCCGGTCGGCAGTACGTGATTGGAGCCGGCGCAGTAGTCGCCCAGCGAGACCGGTGCATACGGACCGACGAAGATCGCGCCGGCGTTGCGCACCCGGCGCGCCACCGCAGCCGCGTCGGCGGTATGGATCTCCAAGTGCTCCGCCGCGTAGGCGTCCACCACCGCCAGCCCGGCGTCCACATCAGACACCAGGATGCAGCCGGACTGCGGGCCGGTCAGTGCCGTGCGGATCCGCTCGGTGTGCTTGGTGGCGGCGAGGCGCTGATCCAATTGGCTATCGACGGCATCGGCGAGCGTCACCGAGTCGGTAATCAGCACGCTGGCGGCCAGCGTGTCGTGCTCAGCCTGTGAGATCAGGTCAGCGGCGACGTGAACCGGGTCGGCACCGCTGTCGGCCAGGATGGCGATCTCGGTGGGGCCGGCCTCCGCATCGATGCCGATCATGCCGCGCAGTGCGCGTTTGGCCGCGGTGACGTAGATATTGCCGGGGCCGGTGACCATGTCCACCGGATCGAGCGGGGCGCCATCGGTGTCCGTCCCACCGTAAGCGAGCAGCGCGACGGCCTGCGCGCCGCCGACCGCCCACACCTCGTCGACGCCGAGCAACGCCGCCGCTGCGAGCACCGTCGGGTGTGGCCGACCACCATGACCGGCCTGTGGCGGCGAGCAGACCACCAGCGACGCCACCCCCGCGACCAGCGCGGGTACCACGTTCATCACCACAGTGGACGGGTAGACCGCCAGCCCACCGGGTGCGTAGAGCCCAACCCGCGCCACCGGCATCCACCGCTGTGTCACGGTGCCGCCGGGAACGACGTCGGTGACCGTCTCGGTGCGCCGCTGGGCGGCGTGCGCCCGGCGGACCCGGGCGATGGCCTCGTCCAACGCGGCACGCACCACCGGGTCCAGGCGCTCCAACTCGGTGCGCAACGCGCTGGACGGCACCCGGACGGAAGCTGGACGCACCCCATCGAAGCGCTCGGTGTATTCCAGTACCGCCTCGGTCCCCCGGTCGCGCACCGCGTCGAGGACCGGAGCCACCTGGTGAGCCACCGCGTCGACGTCCACCGCAGCCCGCGGCAGCACCCCCCGCAGCACCGCGACGCCAGGCAACCCATCCCGCAAATCCGTACGCCGGAGCATGCCGTCCACCCTAATGCGCCACCGCCGCGCATCGAGCGGGCTCAGCGGGGCTATCCGCGTCGAATAACCACGCTGAGCCCGCTGAATGCGGAGAAGGTAGCGGCGGTTACGCTCCGCTCGATGTCGATGCGCCGGATTGCCGTGATCGTGGTGTTGGGGATGCTCGCGTTGGGGGTGCCGCTCTCCGCAACTGCGGCGCCACCTGATCCCCCGCCTGCGCCGCCCACGACCTACCGGCTGGCGGGGGTGGACAGCCCGGCCGCACGCGACGCCGTGGTGCGCCAGGGAGCCGAGGTGCTCAGCGGCAGCAGCGATCATCTCGAGGTCCTGGCCACCCCCGCGCAGGCCGACCGGTTACGAGCCGGCGGGCTACGGCTGATCCCGATGGCAGCTGCGGCACTGGTGCCAGTGGGGCCTGGCGAGTTCCCAGTGGGGTACCAGGGTTACCACACCTACCGGGAGCTCACGGCCGAGCTCAACGCGCTCGCCGCCGCGCATCCCAACCAGGTCGCGGTATCCAGCTACGGCACCTCAGTGCAGGGCCGCCCGTTGCCGCTGGTGAAGATCAGCGACGATGTGCGCACCGACAAGCGCGAGCCTGAGGTGCTGTTCAGCTGCGCTCAGCACGCCCGTGAACACCTCACCGTGGAGATGTGCCTGCATATCGTGCGGCGTCTCGCACAGGGCTATGGCAGCGATCCGGCCATCACCCGGCTGGTGCGCTCCCGGGAGATCTGGGTGACACCGATGGTCAACCCGGACGGTGCAGAGTACGACATCTCCACTGGCCTGTTCGGGCTGTGGCGCAAGAACCGCCAGCCGACGCCGGGAACAACCGAGATCGGCACCGACACCAACCGCAACTGGGGCGACGAGTGGGCCTGCTGCGGCGGGTCGAGCGGCAACCCCGGTAGTGACAGCTACCACGGCGCCGCCCCGTTCTCCGCGCCCGAGACGGCCCAGCTACGGGATTGGGTGAACAGCCGGGTCATCGGTGGCGTGCAGCAGATCACGGCGCATATCGATTTCCACAGCTTCTCCGAGCTGGTGCTCTGGCCCTACGGTTTCACGGCCAACGACACCGGCCCCGGGCTGTCCAAATCCGACGCGGCGAGCTTCAGCAAGCTGGGTCTGGCGATGGCCGCCACCAATGGCTACACCCCGGAGCAGTCCAGCCATCTATATATCACCGACGGGTCGATCGGCGACTGGATGTGGGCACAGCACCACATCTGGTCCTTCACCATGGAGATGTACCCGACCAGCCTGACCCAAGGTGGCTTCTACCCACCGGCGAGCGTGATCGATCGTGAGACCGCCCGCAACGACAAGGCCGTCGAGCTGCTGCTGGACTATGCGGACTGCGTCCCCCGCATCACCGGGGCACGCTGCGCGGCGCGGTAGCGCGTCCCACGAACAGAGAGGACGGTCATGTCCCACGAGGCTGCGCGGGAGATCGTCGCACGGACTCCGAGCTATGAATTCCGGTCGGCCGGGAAGCTCTGCACAGTCTGTGGCGCGATCGTTGGGAACGTGCGCGGCGACGACCAGATCCACGATCAATGGCACGAGGCCATCGCGATGCTGCTCGGGCACAGCAGCCGCTGATTCAAGGCCGCCGTCGGCTGTCATCGACCCAGTCGTCGATCCGTTCCCACCAGCGGTAGAGCCACTCGATTTGGGCGTCTTCGCCGCGGGGCACCTCGGCAGCCGGTACCCGCCACCAGCGCATCCGCAAGGTCTGATCGAGCGGCAGCTCCCGCCAGATGTCGAACACCGTGTACAGGCGGTCCAACCCGCATGCGCCACCCACACGACGTCGGCATCGGCGGCCGCGGCCAGCGCCGCCGCGACGCCGCCCGGTCGCGGCGGCAGCACATGGCGCAGGCCCTCGGAACGGCGCGCCATGTCCTCAAGGCCGCGCGCCCGCAGCCGGGCGATACCCGCGAGCCGGCGGCGGTCGGTGAAGTTTCCACCTTCGGGGAAGATCACGAAGGCATCGTTGCGGTCGAGGGCCGTGGCGAGTTCGCCGATTCGCCGTTCCAGTTGCTTGCCACCCCCGCCGGGCACGAATCGGTTGGGCAGCCGGTTGAGCACCACGTCGAGCGCCGGGTCCCACTGCAGCGCCTCGGCCAGCACGATCCGCGGTTCCCGCGCGTACCAGTTGATCAGCGC
>CAXUFG010000222.1:0-8548 GCA_964250265.1 uncultured Pseudonocardiaceae bacterium
GGCGGGGTGCCCCCCCGCACCCAGGGCTCGGGAACCGGTGACGAAATCGGCCTCGTCATCGATCAGCGGCTGTAGCAGCAACGGCAGCTCGGCCATGTCGTACTGACCATCGGCATCGGTGGTGACGACGTAGCGCGCCCCGCCGCGGCGGGCCAGCGCGTAACCCAGCCGCAGCGCCGCGCCCTGACCCCGGTTGGCCGGCAGCTCGCAGACCCGGGCGCCACAGCGGCGGGCCACCTCCGCAGTGGCGTCAGTGCAGCCGTCGACGACCACCAAGGTGTCCACGGCCACGCCACAGCTCATCGAGGGCACCTCGGCGAGCACCGCGCCGATCCCGTCCTCCTCGTTGTACGCGGCGATGATCACTACTACGGGCGCGAAACTCACCTCGCCCTGCGCGCGGATGAACTCGCGAACCGTGGCGATGTCCACCGGATCGGGGTAAGGCTGCATCGGGGGGTTCAGCTTGCGCCGGGGGCCTGGTCTGCGCAGCGGGCCGGTGAAGGCGGTCACGCCCAGCGCCCCAGCCATCGGCAACAACACCAGCCCGGGCAGCTGGTAACGCCAGGAGAACTCGAAGGCCGCCGCGGTCAGCAGCACAGTGACGGCGAGTCCGGACACCAGAAGGCTGGCCGCACGAATCCCCGATCGGCGGGCGTTGCCTATGCCGGATCCGCCGAGCAGTCCCATCACCAGACCGAGGCCGAGAAGCGGACCGGGGGTGTACCCGACCGTGAGCTGGTAACCCCGGAGCAGCTCGGCGAGCCTCGGGTTCACACCGATCGGTACGCCGCCGAACTCGAAGGCTCTCGCATCGACCAGCTCCCGGATGCCGAAGTACGGGTACGAGATCTGGAAGTACCACCGCTGCACCGGTACGTCGTTCACGGTGTCGGCGCGGACCGGACGGAACCCCTTCAGGAAGTCCTTACTGATCGCGACCGCGAGATCGAATGGTTGATTGGCGAACACCCGGCGTGCAAAAGAAGCCTGGGTCGCCTCCATCGACTCGCCGGGCGGCAACACGACGGTCATGGCCGGCGACGCGAGGTCGTGGACGTAGTAGTCGACGCCGAAACGATGATCGCGTGGTTGCGCAGGGCACACAGCGCGCTCCGAGGTTCCAGCCGGGATGCGCTCGCAATCTGCGATGACCGCGGCGCGCCCGTAGAGCACGCCAGCGCTGGCACCGCTGATGCCCCAGGTACCGGTGGTGATCCGGTAATAGGTGGCGTAACTCCCGAGCAGCACCGTGAAACCTGCCGCCATGGCCACTGCCCGCAGCGCGATTCGCCGCCACCCGTTGCGGCTGACCCACAGCGACCCGGCGACGATCAGGTACGCCACTGCCGGTACCAGCAGGGCTAGGCCGACCAGCCGCACGATGACCGCAAAGCCGATCAACGCTCCGGCGCCCGCGGCGTGCCAAGGGCTGGGCAATCCGCGCCAGGTCAACACCCAGATGGTCACCACGAGCACTGCCTGGAACCAGATATCGGGCATGATGTTGTGCTCTATCTGCACCTGGTAGGCATCGAGTAGCACCGGCGCAGTGGCCAACGCGGCCAGCCAGCGCCGGGCGCCGTGGCGCAGCAGCATCCGGTAGATCAACACTGCGATGCCCAGCCCGAGCAGGTGCTGCCCGATCGCCACCCCGCGTAGGCCATCGAGGGGCAGCAGGAGGTTCAGGACGAGGTCGTAGCCGATCGGACGCAGCCCGTCCGGCCGCAGATCGTGGAGGTTGTCCAGGTAGCTGAAGGAATCGATGTAGAGGATCGCGGGCTGGTAAGCCAGCACGGTGAGTACCCGCAAGCCGGTACCCAGGCCCAGCAACACCAGCAACATCCAGTGCAGGCGAAACCATTGCGGTATCCGAGGCCACTGTGGAACTCGGGATGTCACCACGAGGGTGCCGGAATCCGGGGGGCCAGTCTCCGGCCGCGCCAGCAGCCCCGTCACCGGTCCAGACCACCCGCGCCGCTGGTCACTGTGAAGTCCTGCCACACCGTGGCCAGCCCGTCGGCCAACGGCACCGAGGGCCGGTAGCCCAACTTCTCGCACGCCTGTCTGATGTCGACTATCACCGCGGGCATCTCCCCAGGCTTGGCGGTCACGTGCTCGGCGGGCAGCGGGCAGCCGGTGACCGCGCGCACCACATCGAGGAGTTCCAGCACGGTCACCGAGGCGCCCGACCCGATGATCGCGGTACCGGTGAAGCGCCGGTCCCATGCTGCGAGCACCGCCGCTATGGCGTCATCGACATGGACGAAGTCGCGCCGTTGTAACCCGTCACCGTAGATCTGTACACCCCGACCGGTCAGCGCCGCGCGCATCATCCGCGGCACGAAGCTGTCCTTGTGCTGCATCCCCGGGCCGTAGACGTTGGTGAAGCGCAGCGCACAGGTTGCCATGCCGTAAGCGCCCGCGTAGCCGCGCAGCAACATCTCGCCAGCCGCCTTCGTGGCGCCGTAAGGGGTCAGCGGGCGAAGCTGTGCTGCTTCGTCCATCGTGGCGTAGCCGACGTCCCCGACCACCGCGTTGGTGGAGGCCATGATGAACCGCTCGACGCCGGCCTGCCGGCAGCTCTCGAGCAGTTCCTGGGTCACCGTCACGTTCGTCCGGTAGGTGGCCGCCGGGTGTTGTATCGAGCGCAGCACCGAGGTGATAGCAGCCAGATGCACCACGCCGGCAACGTCCCCGCCGCCCAACGCCTCGGTGATGACCCTCGGGTCGCTCAGCTCACCTACCACACTGTGGACCACCGGATCGGGATGCGCACCACGGTCGAGGACGGTCACCGGGTCGCCACGGGAAGCAAAGGCGGCGACCGCGGCGCGACCGACGAAGCCCGCGCCCCCGGTGATCACGACCCGGCCGGCGCCGGCTGGTGAGGTGGCCATCGGCGCGAGAGCCTAGCTGGTGAACGAGCAGGCCAATTCGATTAGGGTCCGGGTGGCGAATCCGGTGCCGCCCGGGTTGACCTCGTCGTAGCTGTCCTCGGCGCGGGCCGGGCCTGCGATATCCAGATGCGCCCAAGGTAGCCCGCCAGTGAACTCCCGAAGGAACAGCGCCGCGGTGATACCCGCTGGCCCGGGCGGGCACTGACGTAGATCGGCAATGTCGGAGCGCACCTCATCGACGTGATCGTCGAGCAGCGGCATCGGCCACCAGGCCTCGCCGGCGACCCGTCCAGCAGCCTGGATGCGCTCGGCGAGTTCAGGCCCGGTGGCGAACAGCCCACCGGTACGCAGGCCCAGCGAGACCTTCATCGCCCCGGTCAACGTGGCGACGTCCACCAGAGTGGTGGGCGCCAGCGTACTTACCGCGTAGGCCAGCGCATCGGCAAGCACCAACCGGCCTTCGGCGTCGGTGTTGGTCACCTCGGTGGTGTGGCCACCAACTTGGCGCACGATGTCGCCCGGGCGATACGCCGATCCTGACACATGGTTCTCCGCGCACGGCACGAGCCCGGTCACCCGCAGCGGCAGTTGCAGCTGGCCCAGGGCCAGCAGCGCGGCGATCACCGCTGCGCCCCCGGACATGTCGGTGCGCATCAGGTGCATACCGTCGGCCGGCTTGATCGAGATCCCGCCGGTGTCAAAGGTGATGCCCTTGCCGACCAACACCAGGTGCTCGCCGGCTTTCACAGTATTAGCCCCATGATCGGCGGCCGGCTGCCAGGCCAGTTCAAGCAACCGCGGCGGGCGCGCCGAGCCACCACCGACCGCGAGCACTCCCCCGAAGCCGTGCTCGGCGAGCCAATGCTCATCGCGCACGGTGGCCCGCAGACCGGGGACAGTGCCGGCCAGGCGCGCGGCGGTGCCGGCCAGCCAGCTGGGATCTTTGGGCCCGCTCGGAGTGTTGGCAAGGTCCCGGGCCAACCCGGTGGCCCGCCCGAGGAGCTGAGCCCTGGCAATCGCCTCGGCGAGCGGTCCCGATTCTTCGCCGGGTGGCGCGATGAATACCACGGTCGCCCTCCGCGGGGCTAAGACGCGGCTGGTGAGGCGGTACCGGTGCGAGCCCACCACACACCCGAGGGCCAGGGACGCCGCCTGGGCTGCCGTTGTGCCGGGCGGCAGGTGCACCTGCACGATTCGTGCTACCGAGTGATCGCCATCGCGTCCGGCCGCGACGTCGCCGTCCACCCGCGCCGCGATGGCGCGAACCAGCGCACCACCGGCCGCCCGCCAATCGCGCACGGTTCCGGCTCCGCTGCCGAGCAGCCAGCCATGATCGGGCCGCTCGGTGGCCAGTGGCACCACCTGCAACGAACCGGCAGATCCAGCCACCCGGTACTGAGTCAGCCACCGTTCGTCCACACCCAGCTTGTCCGCACCCGGGCCCAAACTCTCTGTTGGGACTGCTCCGACTAGCACAACATCGGGCCCGACGAGCACGTCATCGGACCTTCCAGGACCGCGCCGCTCCTGCACCCGCACCTCAACCAGGGGGGTGGGCACCGTCAGGGTCACCGGCACTGGATGTCTCGGGGTGATTTCGTGGCGAGGCCCCGGTGCGCCTGCAGACGCCGACCGGGGCCACACGAAACGAGGGACGCCAGGCCCGAGCCGTCACTCCACGACGGCCCGCAATGCCTCGCCAAGCTCACCTGCCTCGTTCGCCGACATCTCGACGACGAGCCGCCCACCGCCCTCCAGCGGTACGCGCATCACGATGCCCCGTCCCTCCTTCGTCACCTCGAGGGGACCGTCGCCGGTCCGGGGCTTCATGGCCGCCATAGCGTGCTCCCTCCGTGCATTCGTCACCGCGAGTGTGGCCACGCGACACCGGTGACCCCCTGCATTCTCCCCTATCGGTTCCGGCCCCCAACACGCAACCGATCACCTTGTGTTCGCCACCCCTCGCACCGTCCACCTAGGACCGCGTGTGCACCGGTGCGGTGGCTCACCCGGAGGTGCGGCGGAAGCAGCCAGCAAGGTGGTCATCGACCATCCCGGTGGCCTGCATGAGCGCATGGCAGGTGACAGGACCGACAAAGGTGAATCCCCGCCGGCGCAGCGTGCCAGCCATCGCCTCGGATTCGGGGGTCCGGGTCGGTACCTCGGGCATCGTTCGCGGCGCGGACCGTCCAGCGGGATCGGGCGCGTAGGACCACAGCAGGGTGTCCAGATCCTCACCGAGCTCGGTGACCGCTCGGGCATTGCGCACCGTCGCCTCGATCTTGGCGCGGTTGCGAACGATGTGTGCGTCGGCGAGCAGGCGCGCTATGTCGTCGCCGGTGAAAGCGGCGACCGCAGCTGGGCGGAAGCCGGCGAATGCCCGACGGAAGGCATCCCGCTTGCGCAGGATCGTCAGCCAGGACAGACCCGATTGGAACGCCTCCAAGCTGAGCCGCTCGAACAGGGCAGCCTCGCCATGGACCGGCATCCCCCACTCGTTGTCGTGGTAGTCGCAATAATCTGGTGCCGCCCCTGCCCACGGACAACGCAGGCGGCCGTCCAGACCCGCCGCTGGACCGGCGCCGGGACTCATCTGCATTGGATGTTCATCTGGAGTAGGTCCGGCAGAACGCGGCGAAGCGATCGAGGGAGAACCGTAGGCCCCAGCCGAACAACGGGCTGACCAGCGGCCAACCCATTCTGCCCAGCACCCCCCATGGCAGCTCCAGCTGCTCGATCCACTCGAAGGTGGCGGCGTCACGACCGCGTGGCCGCACGACGAAGATCCCGATACCTCGCACCATCCTCCCGAGATGTTGCATCTCGCATCGCGAGGGGGCGTCCCAGACGGTGATCTGCATGCGGTCCGCGACCCCGATTCCGGCTATCCCGGTGACGGCCTCCAGCTCAGAACCGACCGAGTGACCGTCGCCGTGGCGGACCCGCACGGTGGTGCCGAGCATCCACTCGCCTTGGCGGTCCCAATCAGTGGCGGCGGCGAAGACCGTATCGGGCGGCGCCTTCACTTCGATCTCGGCGTTGATCCGCACCGTTTGGTTCATCGCTGCCCCTCCAACTCAGCCACCCGGGCGTGGAGCGCATCGAGCTCGGCCGCGGCCCGCTGCAGCGTCCAATCGACCTCAGACATCCGGTATCCCCGCAGAACCTGCGAGAACCGGACGGCGCGCACGTCGTCGCCGACGATCGGTCCCTCCGGCAGCCCGGTGGGGGTAGCATCCGGCGGCAGGGCGGCCAACTCCTCGCCCCGACCGAAGATCAGCGAAGCGGCCAGAAACACCACCGCAGCCACCACCACCGCCACGACGAGGTAGACCAGCACCGTTCCCACATCCCCGATCGTGGCAGCCGGGGGCTGCTCGTGGACGGCCAACCCCCAACCTAGGCGGAGCGGGCGGCGAGCACGTCGCGCATCGGTGGGCGCTCGGCGACCAGAACCTCGCTCTCGCTGGGTATGAAGCGCTCCCCGAGTTGCGTGAACTGGGTGATGCCCGCCGACCCTGACGCCTCGGCGACCCCGCAGCGCGGCAGGGCGGCGCCGAGAATCTGGCGGGACATCACGCCGAGCTCGAGCAGGGAGCGGTTCCGGTGCTTTCGCACTCCCAGATTCACCTGGGCCAGACCGTCCAGCCCGTGGTGGGTGTGCACGTCGAGTAGTAACCCGATCTCCACGCCGTACCCCGCGGCGAAGGGCACCGACTCCAGGAACGCGCGAGTCGCCGCGTACTCGCCGCCCAGCGGCTGGACCACACCAGCCAGTTCGGGGCGCAGCGCGTTGAGCAACGGCCTGGCCAGCAGCTCGGTGACCCGGCCGCCGCCGGTACCCGCCGCCCCGCTCTCGATCCGCAGTGGCCGCCGGTAGAAGCCCTTGACCAGCTGAACCTGTTGGACCCTCCGGTGCTGCCCGAGCAGCAGGGGCCCGAGCAGCGCGGGCACGAACCCGGGATCGAAGTCGACCAGATCGGAGTCGATGAAGACCAGCACGTCACCCGAGGTGGCCGCCAGGGAACGCCAGAGCACCTCCCCCTTTCCCGGCCACGGTGCCAGCTCAGGAAGCACATCGGTGCGCTGTACCACCCTGGCGCCGGCCTCGCTGGCCACCTCGGCGCTCCGGTCGGTGCAACCCGAATCCATCACCACCAGCTCATCGATCAACCCGCCGACCATCGGTCGCAGCACGCTGACCAGCGCACCCACCGTCGCCTGTTCATTCAGCGCGGGCAGCACCACGCTGACGCTCCGGCCCTGCTTGGCCACGATGAGCTGCTCAAGGGTCCACGGCACGCTCTGCACGGTGGACTCGCTGAACCACCGCCGGGTCTGCGGGAGCAGGACCAGGCCCGTCAAGCCAGGCCCCGGACGGCACGTGCCGGCGGTCGGGTTCCGGCGATCGAGGCCACCATCTCCAGCACGCGACGGGTCTGCCGCACCTGGTGGGCCCGGAAGACCCGGACTCTGGCCCAGGCGGCGATCGCGGTAGCCGCCAGGGTGCCATCAACGCGATCGTCCACCCCGGCGTCGAGGGTCTCCCCGATGAAGTCCTTGTTGGACAGCGCCATGAGCACCGGCCACCCGGTGGCGACCAGTTCGTCACACCGCCGCAGCAACTCCAGCCCGTGCCAGGTGTTCTTCCCGAAATCATGGGTGGGGTCGATGAGGATCGCCTCCCTGGGCACCCCGAGCCGGACCAGCCGCACCGCCTGCGCCGTGAGGTCCTCGATGACCTCGCGCACCACATCGGTGTAGCGCACCCGGTGCGGTCGGGTGCGCGGCGGTGCACCACCGGTGTGCGAGCACACCACACCACACGCATACTCGGCAGCGACCTCGGCGAGCTTGGGATCGACACCCGCCCAGCTGTCGTTGATGATGTCGGCCCCCGCCTCGAGCGCTTGCCGGGCCACCTCGTGCCGCCAGGTATCGACGCTGATCAGAAGCTGGGGATGGCGTTCCCGGACGGCAGCCACGAAGGGCACGACGCGGCGGGTCTCCTCGATCACCCCGACGTCGTCCCCCGGCCCGGCCTTGACGCCGCCGATATCCACGATGTCGGCACCATCGGCCACGGCGCGGTCCACGGCGGTCATCGCGGCCTGGTCTGAGTAGGTGGCGCCACGGTCGTAGAAGGAGTCCGGGGTCCGGTTGACGATGGCCATCACCGAGGCCCGATCGACGGGCAGGCTGCGCGCCCCGAACGCAACCGTGGGCACTGGCCGGTCGGCAGCGACAGTCATCCGGCGCACCCCGCACTCAATGGGTGTCCTGCCAGGCCCGGTAGGACTCGCCGACGAGGCGGACCACCTCGTCGATCTCGTCGGTGACGTGCAGCAGGGCGAGTTCGGACTCACGGAGCTTGCCCTGCGCGGCCACGGTGTCGGCCAGCCACGAGTACAGCCCGCCCCAGTACGCTCGCCCGAACAGGACGACCGGGAATTTGGTGACCTTCTTGTTCTGCACCAGGGTCAGCGCCTCGAACAGTTCGTCCAAGGTGCCGAACCCGCCGGGCAGGCAGACGAAGGACTGCGCGTACTTGATGAACATGGTCTTGCGGGTGAAGAAGTAGCGGAAGTTGATTCCGAGGTCGACCCAGGGGTTGAGCCCCTCCTCGAAGGGCAGCTCGATGCCCAGCC
>CAXUFG010000223.1:0-8489 GCA_964250265.1 uncultured Pseudonocardiaceae bacterium
AGACCCACCCCCCACCAGCCTCCGTCGGCGAGCGAGTACATGGCTTGGCGGGCCTGGTATGCCGCGCCCTGCGGATCGGCGCCCGGGTGCAGGAAGGACTCGATCCTGGCCGATCGGTAGCCGGCGAGGCCGGACATGACCACCGCCCCGGCGACCGCGGCCATCACGATCGCCCCGAACAGCTCCCCCGGCGCACCGCCGAACCACAGCAACGCGAGCAGCACGATGGCCAGGGCGATCGTGGTGCCCAGATCGGGCTGCAGCATCACCAGAGCGAAGATCGCGACCGCCATCGGGACCAGCGGCACCAGCAGGTGCCGCCACTGGCGCAGCAGCGCGCGCTTGGTGACCAGCACATGCGCGCCCCACAGGGCCAGCGCGAGCTTCGCAGGCTCGGACGGTTGCAGGGACAGCGGGCCCAGCCGCAGCCATTTCTGCGCGCCGTGGATCTCGACACCTAACGGGCTGAGCACCACGGCCAGTAGCACCACACACACCAGCAGGAACAGGCCACTGGTGCCGCGCAGCATCCGCACCGGCATCCGCAACCCCAGCCAGAACAGCACCAGCCCGACCCCGCAGTAGGCCAACTGTTGGACGAACACCGCATAGGACGAGCCAGCCCTGGTATAGGACTCCACATTGGACGCGGAGAGCACCATCACCAGGCCGAACAATGTCAGCAGGCCGAACACGCCCAGGACCAGGTGCAGCGAGGTGAGCGGCCGGGCCAACCAGGCCGCGAGCCACTGCCGGGTGGCGACCCATCGGACGGCCGCCCGCCGATCTACCGGCCGGCTGCCCACCCGCTGCGGACTGGGCGCAGGACGCTCCGCGGTCGCCCGAACCGCCGCCGACCGAACCGTTGGCGCGCCGGGCCGGGTGGAGCTCCTCACCGGGGCGCACCCAGCGCGCCTACAGCCGCGGCAAAAGCCCGGCCACGGTGCGCATAACCGGTGAACATGTCGATCGACGCCGCCGCCGGGGCGAGGAGCACGACGTCACCGGGCTTCGCCAGCTCGGTTGCTGCTGCCACCACCTCCATCATGGCAACATCGTCTCCCGAATCCACCACCCGCACCGGGAGGTTGGGTGCGTGTCGCGCCAACGCGGCGGCGATCGAAAGGCGGTCCGTGCCCAGCAGCACGGCGCCGACCAGCCGATCCCGGGTTTCGATGACGAGCTCGTCCACGTCGGCGCCCTTGAGCAGGCCGCCGGCCACCCACACCACCCGATGATGAGCCCGCAACGCGGCCCGCGCCGCATGCGGGTTGGTGGCCTTGGAGTCGTCGACGTAGCGGACTCCGGCGTACTCGCCGACCGGCGCGCCGCGGTGCCCACCGGGGGTAAAGGCAGCCAGTCCCTCGGCAACGGCCGGCGCTGCGACGCCGATGCAGCGGGCCAGCGCGGCGGCGGCCAGCGCGTTGCCGAGATTGTGCGGCCCAGCCGGGCGGACGTCGGCGACGCCGGCGAGTTCGGTGCCGGTGGGATCAGCGAAGACCCGATCAACCAGCTGGCGGTCCACGATCCCGAACTGGCCCTCCAGCGGCTCGCCGGTGGTGAACCCGATGCCCCCGCGTCCGGCTGCCAGCCGGGTCGACCAGGCGTCGTCGAGGTTGAACACCGCCGTGGTTGCCTCGGCGTACACGCTGCCCTTGGCTGCGGCATAGCGCGCCAGGCAGCCGTGCCAGTCAAGGTGGTCGGCGGAGACGTTGAGCACCACGGCGGCCCGGGGCCGCAGCTGTGGCGAGTGGTGCAATTGGAACGAGGAGAGCTCGACGGCGAGCACCCGGTGGCCGGCGCGCACGGCATCCAGCACCGGGAGCCCGATGTTGCCACAGGCGAGAGCGTCGAGGCCGGCGGCGCGCAGGATCGATTCGAGCATCCCTACCGTGGTGGTCTTGCCGTTGGTGCCGGTGACCACCAGCCACTCGGCCGGTGCCTGACCAGGCCCGGATCGCGCACCGGGCCGGCAGCGGTCGACCCACCGCGCCAACGTCACGTCCCCGATCACCGGCACGCCCGCACGGTGTGCAGCCACCAACACCGGTGCGTCCGGCCGCAGCCCAGGGCTGGTCACCACGAGGTCAGTCGCCGGCGGCGGCCCGTCCAGGTTGAGGGCCAGCCGCACGACGCCCGCCAGCGGGGTGGCTGCCAGGGTCTCGAGCTGGGTGGGCGAGGAGTCGGTGATGGTGACATCGGCGCCCAGTTCGGCCAGGAATCGGGCCGCTGACACTCCGGTGACCCCAGCCCCGGCCACCAGCACCAGGGCGCCCGCGAGGTCTCCAGGAAAGTCGTTGCTGAGATCGTCGTCACTGAGGTAGTGGTCACTGAGGTAGTTGCCACTGATACCCGGCAATCAGCTCACCCCCCGGCCGCAGTCAGCCACTCGCTATAGAACACTCCGGCGCCCAGCGCACAGCAGATCGCCGCGAGCAGCCAGAACCGGATGATCACCGTGGTCTCGGGCCAGCCAGAGAGCTCGAAGTGATGGTGAAATGGCGCCATCCGGAACGGCCGGCGCTGGGTGGTCTTGAACACCGCTACCTGGATTACCACGGATAGCGCTTCGACTACGAACAGCCCGCCGATCACGACCAGGAGAAGCTCGGTTCGGGTAACGACTGACAAACCAGCAAGCAGGCCTCCAATTGCCAACGACCCGGTGTCACCCATGAAGATCTTCGCTGGTGGCGCGTTCCACCACAGAAACCCGATGCACCCGCCGACCGCGGACGCGGCCACCACGGCCACGTCGAGCGGATCCCGCACGGTGTAGCAGCCGGGAACCGCCTGGACGGTGCAGTCCTGGGTGGACTGCCAGAACGAGACGATCACATAGGTGGCCAGGACCATCGCCGCCGCGCCAGCCGCCAGCCCGTCCAAGCCATCGGCCAGGTTCACCGCGTTCGACCAGGCGGACACCAACAGGTAGCTGAAGACCACGAAGCCGACCACGCCGAAGGAGACCACGGCGACGTCCCGCACGAAGGACAGGTGAATGGAGGCCGGGGAGATGCCATCGCTGTCCCGGAAGCCCACCGCGAGGATGCCGAACAGCACCGCAGCCACCAACTGCCCGACCAACTTGGCGGTCTTGTTCAGCCCGAGGTTGCGCTGCCGGCGAACCTTGATCAGGTCGTCCAGGAACCCGACCACGCCCAGCACCGTGGTGAGCAGGAGCACGAGCAGGCCCGATGCGGTGACGCCATGCCGGGTGACGGTGAGGTGAGCGACCAGGTACCCGCTCCACGCCGCCAGCAGGATGGCTACCCCACCCATGGTGGGCGTACCCCGCTTGGTCTGGTGGGTCTGCGGTCCCTCCTGCCGGATCTCCTGCCCGAAGCCTTGCCGGGTGAACAACCGGATGAGATAGGGCGTGAACAGAATCGAGGCGAGCAGTGCGACCCCGGAGGCCACCAGGATCGTGCTCACCTGCTGACCCCTTCCAGGGCGAGCAGTCCTTCGGCGAGGCGCTCCAGCCCCGCCGCCCGGGACGCCTTGATCAGCACCACATCACCGGTGGCGAGTTCCCTGGCCAGCAGTTCGAGTGCGGCGGGCACATCAGGCACCCAGACCGCCGCCGATCCAGCACCTGCGACGTGCAGGGGCCGAGCCTGCTCCCCCACCGCCACGAGCCGGTCAACGCGCAGATCCGCTGCGAGCGCACCGATCTCCCGGTACGCCTGCGCCGCTGCCCCGCCGAGCTCGCCGATCGGCCCCAGCACCGCCCAGCTGCGCCGGTTGGTGCCGGCGATTGCGACCAGGGTTCGCAACGCAGCCGCGACCGACTCGGGGTTGGCGTTGTAGGCGTCGTTGACCACGGTGACCCCGTCACGGCGCTCGGTGACCTCCATCCGCCACCGCGACACCGGGCGGTAACCGCCGAGCACCATGGCTATCGCTGCCGGGGTAGCCCCCAGCTCCAGGGCCACCGCGGACGCCGCAAGCGCGTTGTAGACCTGGTGCTCGCCGGGCATCGCCAGCCGTATCAGTGCCTCTCCGGCCGGGGCCACGAGCCGAAACGTTGGGCAGCCGTGGTCGTCGAGAGCGATGTCGACCGCACGTACCTGGGCGGCACGCGAGCGCCCGAAGCGCACCACCCGTGCCGCGGTACGCCGGTCCATCGCGGACACGGCGGCGTCGTCGGCGTTGAGCACCGCAATCCCGGCGGCGGGCAGCGCCTCGACCAGCTCGCCCTTGGCGGTAGCCACCGCATCCCGGGAGCCGAACTCACCGAGGTGCGCCGAGCCGACGTTGAGGACCACTCCGATCGAGGGCGGCGCCACCTGGCACAGTGCGCTGATCTGGCCGGGTCCGCGCGCGGAGAGCTCCAGGACCAGGTGCCGGGTGGAGGTTCCGGCGCGCAGCGCGGTCCACGGATGGCCGATTTCGTTGTTGAACGACCCCGGTGGCGCGACGGTGGGTCCTAGCGGAGTCAACAGCGCCGCCACCATGTCCTTGGTGGACGTCTTGCCCGACGAACCGGTCAGGGCCACCACCTGCAGGCCGGCTTGAATCAGCGTGCGCACCACGGATCGTGCCAGCGCGGCCAGCGCAGCCAGCACCGCCGCGCCCGCGCCGTCGGTGTCCGCGGCCAGCGCATAGGCACCCGAGGGCGGACCGTTGGCTGCAGGGGCGAGGACCGCGGCGCCGTCAACGGGGCGACCAGCCAGTATCCCGACAGCGCCGGCGGCCATTGCGGTGGAGGCGAAGTTGTGCCCGTCGACCCGCTCGCCCGGCAAGGCGACAAACAACCCGCCGGGCTCGATCCGGCGGGAGTCGAACTCGACGGTGCCGGTAACCACCTCGGAACCTGAGCAACCGTGCAGGACGCCACCCACCGCGCGGGCCACCTCCGCCAGGGTCAGCTCGATCATGTGCGCACCCCGAGGAGCCCATCAAGGAGGTTGGCGAGCACGTCTGCGTCCACGAAGGGGTACTTGACGCCGTGCACTTCCTGCCCGATCTCATGACCTTTGCCAGCGACAACGACCGCGTCGCCGGCTCGGGCGTGGGACACCGCGTGCGCGATGGCCACGGCTCGATCGGGGATCTCCACCACGTCAGCGGGACCCACCTCGGCACCGGAAAGCATGGCAGCGCGGATGGTGGCGGGATCCTCGGTCCGTGGGTTGTCGTCGGTGACCACCAGTAGGTCTGCCCGGCGGGCCGCTTCGGCACCCATCAGTGGCCGTTTGGCCGTATCCCGATTCCCACCGCAGCCCAGTACCACCAGCAGCCGCCCAGGAACCTGGGCTCGTACCGCGTCGAGCAACGCGGCCACCGCAGCGGGCTTGTGCGCGTAATCGACCAGGGCGAGGAAATCCTGGCCCCGATCGACCCGTTGCATCCGGCCGGGCACCTCGGCGGTGGCGATGCCACGGGCTAGCAGAACAGGATCCGCCCCAGCGGCGTGTCCGACGGCCAGCGCGAGCACGGCGTTCGCGACATTGAACGCGCCCGGTAACCGGGTGGACACGGACAGATCCACGCCGCCGGGACCACAAGCCCGGAAAGTCTGGCTGCCGGCCGGACGGGCAGTGATGGCCGCGGCGCGCCAGGTCGCCTCGCCGCCCAGCGAGACCGTCGTGGTCTGCCGAGTCACTAGCCGGCGGCCCCAGGCATCGTCCACGCAGACCACCTCGGCGGCGGCCCGGCCGTCGAAGAGCAGCGCTTTGGCGGCGAAGTACTCCTCGAGGTCGGAGTGGAAGTCCAAATGATCCTGGGAGAGGTTGGTGAACGCGCCGGCTGCAAAGGCGGTGCCGGTCACCCGGCCCAGCGCTAGCGAATGGCTGGATACTTCCATAGGTACGTGGGTGACGCCGCGTTCGACCATCAGCGCCAGCAGTGCCTGCAGCTCCGGGGCCTCCGGGGTAGTTTCCCTGCTGGGCAGGTGGTGCTCACCGATCCGCAGTTGCACCGTGCCCAGCAGGCCGGTCGCGGCTCCCGCTGCGCGTAACCCCGCCTCCAGGAAGTACGCCGTGGTGGTCTTGCCGGCAGTGCCGGTGATCCCGAGTACGGCCAGCCGGGTGGCGGGGGCGCCGTAGATGTGGGACGACAGGACGCCCACAACCGCGCGGGGGTCCGGGTGCACCAGTACCGGGACGGTCTGCCCGGCAAGTTCCGGACTGCGCGCACCCACCGGGTCGGTGAGCACCGCGGCGGCACCGGCGCGCAATGCCGTGCCGGCGAAGTAAGCCCCATGCGGGCGGCCAGGGGTGAGGCTGGGTAACGCCACAAACAGGTCACCGGGCAGTGTGTGCTGGGCGCGCAGCGTGATACCCGTGATGGCAACCTGATCGGTGGTCTGCGCACCAGCCATCGCCGCAAGCACGGCGAGCGGGGCCGGCGCGGTGTGCGACGGCCGCAGCGGCGTCTCAGCCAACGAGCGAGTCACAGGAGCAGTCACGATCCGGGGTCGGGTGCGCGTGGAGCTAAAGCCCAGCGGCCACGAAGGCTACCGGCGCCGCGATTCGGGATCAGGAGCGGACCTAGCGTCAGGGGTTTAGCGTCACGGCAGGGTAAGGGTGAGCGGCGGACTCGGTGCCCTGGACAGCGGGATCTGGTATCGCCCCGCCAGGTAGGAGGCGATCTCATGGAACAGCGGCGCGGCGCTACCGACGGCCGGGTCGTCAAGCATGATGCCGACCACGAAGCGCGGGGCGTCGGCAGGCAGGATCCCGGCGAAGGTGATCCAGTAATTCGAGTTGCTGTAGCAGCCGCAGCCGGGGTTGACCTGCTGCGCGGTGCCGCTCTTGCCGGCGATCTGGTAACCGTCCAACGCGGCCTCCGGGGCGGTGCCGCGCTGCCTGGGCTCGTTCTGCACGACTGCGCGCAGCATGTCCCGGACGGTACGGGCGGTCTGCGGGCTGACCACCCGGATGCCGGCCGGTGGTGGCGCCGCGGTCCGGGTGCCGTCCGGGGCGATCTCGGTGCTGACGATGCGCGGCGGGATACGCAGACCATCATTGGCGATCGCCTGGTACATGCTGGCCATCTGCAGCACGGTCATCGACAGGCCTTGGCCGATGGGCAGGTTGGCGAATGTGCTGCCGGACCACTGGTCCCGGGGCGGCACCTTTCCCGCACTCTCCCCCGGCAGCCCTACGTTGGTGGGCTGGCCCAGGCCCATTCGGGTGAGCATGTCCACAAAGCGGTCCGCGCCGACGCGTTGCGCGGTGAGCAGCGTGCCGACGTTGGATGAGCGGGCCAGCACCCCGGTGAAGGTGAGGTTCAAGGTGCCGTGCGGCCAGGCGTCCCGGACCGTCCGGTCGGCAATCCGCAGTTCACCGGGAACCTGCAGCGGGGTGTCGGGCGTGACGACGCCGCTTTCGATGGCGGCAGCCGCGGTGACGACCTTGTTGACTGAGCCTGGTTCGAAGGGCGCCGAGACCGCCGGGTTGCCCAATGACTCCGGGGTGGCCGCCGCGAGGTTGTTCGGGTCGAAGGTGACGTCGTTGACCATCGCGTAGACCTCAGCGGTGCGCGCGTCGAGCACCACCGCACTGGCTCCCTTGGCGCGGTAGCGCCGCGCGTAATCGGTGAGCATCTGCGCCACGGTGTATTGCAGGTCGGAGTCCAGGGTGAGCTCGAGACCCGAACCGGGTACCGGGGGCCGCTCGGCGCGCTCGCTGCCTGGGATGACCGCATCCGAGCCCTCTGCGGTGTCGACTACCCGGCGGCCATCCCGACCGGCCAGCAGGGTGTCGTCGTAGTTCTCCAGGCCGACCAGACCACGAACCTTGCGCTCGTCGGCCCGCCAGTTCGCCACTCCCAGCACATTGGCGGCCAACTCACCACCGGGGTACTGCCGGATTTCCCGGTGCTCCGCGCTGATCTCGGGGAAGTCCTGCTGGATCGCCCTGGCCTGGGCCGGCGTCACCAACGGCGCTAGCAGCACTGTGGTGCGGTCGCTGCGCAGTTGGCTCAGGATCTCCTGCTCGGAGACTGCCGGCCCGAGCACCTGAGCGACCCGGCGGGCCATCGCCTGTTTGTGCATGTCTGCGTCCGCCCGGACCGCCTGCTGCTCGGCAGTGATCCGGTTCGGTTGGGCGTACAGGGCCTGGGCCGCCACGCTGAACGCCAGCGGCGTGCCGTTGCGGTCAGTGATCGTGCCGCGCTGCGCGGGTAGCGTCTGCACGCTCGTGCGCTGCCCCGCCGCCAGCGCCGACAGTGCCGCCGCCTGGAGCCCCTGAACCGCGACCAGTTTGAGTCCGGCGGCGACCAGCGCCAGAACGAGTACTACCCGACCAAGGCCCAGCCGACTGGGGATACCGGCTGCCGACGGGCCGGGCCGGCGGCGGCGCTGGGTGGTCCGGGTGGTGCGCCGGCCCATCAGGTATGGCCCGGTGGTGTAGGCATAACCCCCGGCGGGACAGCAGCAGTTATCGGCGGGACCGGCGCTGCTGCCGGTGGGGCTGGCTCTATTGCGGGTGGGACCGGCCCTACAGCCGTGAGACGGCGGTGTTCCCGGCCGGCCACGGCAC
>CAXUFG010000224.1:0-8487 GCA_964250265.1 uncultured Pseudonocardiaceae bacterium
CTCACCGGCTGGCGCAGGCCTGCGACGGCGCTCGCACCCCCGCGCTGGCCGCGCTGGCCGCGCCCCCGCCGCTGACCCAACGCGAGCTGGAGATCGTAACGCTGGCCGCCGGTGGCCTGTCCAACCGTGCGATCGCCGATCGGCTGGTCGTATCGGTGCGCACCGTTGAGGGCCACCTCTACCGCGCCAGCGCCAAACTCGGTGCCTCCGACCGCACCGAACTGGCCGCCCTCCTGCACCGCAGCTAATCCGTCCCCGACAGCTCCCTTCCTCCCGAGCTCACCACCAGAGCTGTTCTGCGCGTCCCGCACAGCTCCACTGTTGAGCTCGGGAGCGTGCGGGCGAGGCAGGTGCTAGCCCGGGGCCGCGTAGCTGCGCTCGCCCGATCCGAGTAGCCGGTTACTCGTATCGCCGTCTCCAGAGGCGCGCACGCTCGTCCTGGATGACAGCAAGGAGACGGCCAGGCTGCTGCTGGCGGTGCCCTCGTCCAGCTCAGCGACGGCTGCGCCGGGGAGCGTTTCGTCCTGAGCTACGGCGACGTGGTGGCCTTGAGTGGTGATTACTTCGCCAGCCACGACTTGTTCCGGCTGGCCGCCATCCCTGGCGAGCGGGGAACCATGCGGGGCACCCGGGACGAGATCATCTGCGCGCTCAAGGTGATGGCGGTGGAGGAGGACTTCGTGGATACCCGTTTTGAGCCCGGCGGGCAGTTCGGCCACTTCGAGTTCACGGCGACCGCGGCGGCCACCGAGGTCGAGCGGCGGGTCCGGGACCGCTTCCTGGCCTTGGTCGCCACCAACGGTGACCACTTCGTGGCACCCCGCGGCGGTGATCTCACCGAGCCGAAGGGCACCCAGCACCTGGAGTTCGGCTCCGCGGTCATCGCCTATCGCCGTCTTCATGAGCTGGCCCTGGAGGAGGCCTGCCGGCTGGGGCGTTGCCGCGGGGACGAGTCGCAGGCGATGGCCAGGGAAGCGGCGGCCCAACATTATCTCACTGATGTCTTTCGCGGCGGGACACCTGCGAACTCCGGTCACGGCTATCCGCCGCTTCTGGCATCACCGCTACCCCTGGTTCTGGCAGAGCCTGCAACGTAAAGTCGCTGCCGACACCGCGGCGGCACTACGAGAACTCGCCCCGCCGGCGCGACTTCTGCCTGGTGGCTTCCTGTACGAGCACACCCTTGCCGCAGTGCAAGCCCGCGCGAGCGCCTACCCGCCCCTCACCCTGGGGGATCTGCTGGCCCGGGTGTTCCACGATTGGGACGACAGCCACGGCCTCATCCTCGATGGCGGGGGCCGCCTGTTCGGCGATGGCCACCTTGAGCACGGCGTTGGCAAAGAACTCGCCCTGGCCGCGGCCCGCGCAGGCATCGACGACGTCGAGGTCGCCTACCTGCCTTCGGGCTGTCAGCTCTGCCGGGCGTGCCCGCCTTGCACCGGTGGGCGGCCGGTAAGACCCGCCAGGCTTACCACCGTGGTTTCGTTCAAGGCCTCACCCGGGATCCCACCACGACCGTGCTCGCCATCATCCACAACGGGGCCGCAGACATTGGCCGGGCAGCCGCCTAGTTGGCCCTGAATTCGGTTTTTTACCGAGCGCTAACCGAGCTCGGGCACGACGATAACCCCATCGTCCGTAGCGTCGGTGTCATGACGGCGCAACTCCCTCCCGCGTCTGGATACGAGAACGGTGTTCCCCGACCCCGGACTGGCGGCTTTGGCACGTTGGTCTCAGCCGACTGCCTCGGTGCGGGTGTGCAGCCGGGCGAGTCGGATCCGGCCCGGATGTTGTCCGGGGTGCTGGTGCTGGTGGTCTTGACCATCATGATGGCATTGACGCTGGCGTGGTGGCTGACCTGAGGCCGGGCAGGGAAGGCGGGTCAGCTGGATAGCGGCGATGCCGCTCCCTCGGCCCGGGTGGTACCTGGGCGGCTCCGGCCGGTCGAGGCGAGTGGCGCGGCGATGTCCTCCAGGGAGCGGCCCTCGGCGGCAACGCCGTAGACGGCGGCGACCAGCCCACCGGCGATCATCACGCCCGCGCCGGGCAAATATCCGAGGAACAGCTTGAAATGGTTGCGTGCCGTCACCGATGAGTGCGCCATAGATCACCGGTCCCAGCGAGCCGAAGCTAGTAGGCTTCGAGTCACCACAGGTGAAGTCTCGACTCGAGCACGCGGAGACAAGCATATTGGTCAAGGAATGTGAACATGCAGAACCGTTTCCTGGCAGGGCGCGCCTCAGCCTGCGAGCTGACTGCGAGCGCTGCTTCGGCCTGTGCTGTGTTGCGCCGGCCTTCTCGGTATCGGCGGATTTTGCGATCGACAAAGACGCCGGGCAAACCTGTCCTAATCTGCAGCCGGACTTCCGCTGCGGCATTCATCAGAACCTCCGGCAACAGGGCTTTCCGGGCTGCACCGCTTACGACTGCTTCGGTGCAGGGCAAAAGGTCGCTCAAGTCACATTCGCCGGACAGGACTGGCGGCGTGCCCCGCGGACCGCGAAACTGATGTTCGAGGTTTTCACGATTATGCGGCAGCTCCATGAGCTGCTCTGGTATCTGGCCGAAGCGCTGACGCTGCAACCGGCTCGCGCACTCCACGGTGAGCTCGGCGTCGCGTTCGACGAGACCGAACGTCTCACTCACTACAGTCCCGATGCGGTCCTGGAATTAGACGTGGCAGCACACCGCCGAGTCGTCAATTCCTTACTGCTTCACACCAGCGAACTCGTGCGAGGAGAAGCCCGGCGTCAAAAGATCGACCGCAGAGGAGCCGATCTCATCGGGACCGATCTCAGAGGAGCCGATCTCAGGGGCGCCAACCTGCGAGGGGCATACCTTATCGGAGCCGACCTCAGGGATGCCGATCTGAGAGTGGCTGATCTCATCGGGGCTGACTTCAGAGGTGCTGATCTCCGAGGTGCTAACCTCAGCGACAGCATTTTTCTCACCCAATCACAACTCGGCGCGGCCAACGGTGATGCTGGCACAAAGTTGCCGTCCTCGCTTACTCGCCCAACGCATTGGTCACGGTAACGCTGGTGGCACCCACACCGAACCCCGTACTGGGTGCAGCGCCACACGTCGGAAGTGGAGCCGGCTCCCGGGCACCCGCCGCCGGCAGGCGAGCCCGGATCAGAGCAAGATCAACAACGCCTAGCGCTGCTGAAACGTACGTTTACCGGCACCGGTAGCCGGCGCAGAGCACTACCTACCGGTGAATATCCTTGCCGGCACCAGCAAAGCAGTGAATGATTGACTCCATACAGATACTTGTTTGCGGCATGCAGTGAAGGTGGCCTCGATGCCTGGTTCCCCGCCGGTGGCCGATGACCTCAGGGTCGCGAACCGCATCGGCACGGGGCTGGGCCGGCTGATCCGGCTCATCAAACGCACCGCCGTCGTCCCCGGGGACGATCTCGATCGGCCGTCGTTCACGTTGCTGCATACGCTGGACTGTGTCGGACTCTCGCGGGTCACCGCGCTTGCTGCAGCGGTGCATTCCGACCCGTCCACGGTGAGCAGGCAAGCCGCCCATCTCGTCGGTCTGGGGCTGGTGGAGCGGCGGGCGGATCCTGGTGACGGCCGTGCGTCGCTGCTGGCCATCACCGATGCGGGGACCGATTTGTTAGAGCAGGCCCGGCAACGCCGCGACGAGCGGATCGCGGCGATCATCGACTCGTGGCCGCCCGCAGAGCGCGCGCAGTTCGCCGACCTGATCGACCGCTTCACGGCCGCTTACGAGGAGAACTGGTGCGCCGGCCGGCCGGGCCCCTCCCGGAACTGACTGACAGCCCCACAGTTCCCGAGCTGGACAGCAGAGCTGTCTGAGTTCGGCGGCGCAGCTCTGCTGTCGAGCTCGGGAAGCGGGGGAGCAGCCCCAGGCTCGGGTGACCCGATCCCAGTGGGCACCGCTGGGGTCCTCTAGTTTGCTCTCCGGGGGCGCAGCGGTGAGGAGAGACGCTCAGTGTTGGGATTCGGTGGGCGGATCGGTGCCGTGCTGCGCCTGCCCGCCCGGCGCGGCAAGCGGGTCGCCGTGATCGTCGCCGTCATGCTGCTGGCGGCAGCCACGGGGATTGCCGTCGGGCTCGGGATCACCGTGTTGACCAACCGGCTCGCGGCCGCCCAGGAGGCGAGCCGGTTGGCTGACATCGCGCCGCCACCTGCGCCCGTGGCGCTGCACCCTGGGCTGCGCCCGGCCGCTGTCGATGGTCCGGTCCCGACGCCGGCCGGCGTGGGTGCGCTACTCGACCCGCTCGTGGCGGCCGGCGGGCTTGGTTCGCTCTCCGGTCAGGTGCTCGATCCGGCGTCCGGGGCTGTGCTCTGGCAACGGAATCCGAGTGCTGCGCTGGTGCCCGGATCGACCGCCAAGCTGCTCACCGCCTCGGCCGCGCTGCTGGCGCTGGACCACCAGGCACGGTTGCACACCACCGTGCTGGCCGGGCCCGATCCAGGCACCGTCGTGTTACGCGGTGGTGGCGATACGACACTGTCCGCGGCCAGCCAGGGAACGGCGACCGGCTACCCAGGTGCCGCTCGGCTGGATGACCTGGTAAGCCAGGTTCGCGCGGCCGCCCGCGGCCCGATCAGGCGAGTGCTGGTCGACGTGAGCCGCTACACCGGTGACCCGCTGGCGCCGGGCTGGCTCGCCGCCGACGTCGCCGGTGGATACATCGCGCCGATCGAGCCGGTGATGCTCGACGGCGGCCGCGCGGATCCCGCCCAGGAGGTGTCACCGCGAGCCGCCAAACCAGCGACCGCGGCAGCGGCAGAGCTGGCCCGGCGGCTGGGCGCCGACCCCGACACGGTGGCCGTGGGCAGCGCCGCGCCCGGCGCCACGGTGCTCGGCGATGTGTCCTCCCCGATGGTGCAGGACCTGGTCGCCACCGCCCTGCGGCAATCGGACAACGTGCTCGCCGAGACACTGGCCCGGGAGGTGGCGCGCCAGACCGGAGCGCAAACGTCGTTCTCCGGGGCATCGCAGGCGGTGCTCGACGTGCTACGCCGGAACGGTTTCGACGTCAGCGCAGTCACTCTGGTCGATGGCAGCGGGCTGTCTACCAGCGACGCCGTCTCAGCGACACTGCTCACCGGGCTGCTGAGCGCGGCCGCCGCCCCCCTCGACTCCGCGGCTGAGGTCAACGCGGTCAAGCCCTCCGCCGGGGTACCCCAGCAGCGGCCGACCGCCGCCCTGCGACCCCTGCTGGTGGGCCTGCCGGTAGCCGGTGGCAGCGGAACGCTGGCCGATCGCTACCGCGGCCCGACAGGCACCGGCCGAGGCTGGGTACGGGCCAAGACCGGCACCCTGACCGGCGTCAACAGCCTCGCCGGCACGGTGCTCGACGCCGAAGGAAGAGTGCTGGTCTTCGCGTTGCTGTCCAATGGTCCCAATCCGGTGTCGGTTCGACCGCGGTTGGACACGCTGGCGGCGGCGCTGAGGTTGTGCGGCTGCCATTAGTTTCGCGTTACCGTCGTCGGTATGGGACAACCCGCGCTCGACACACCACCGGCATCCAGGACGGCCCCGTCTGGCGCCACGATCGACTGGGCGGTCGCCGCAGTCACGGCGCAACGTCTGCTGCCGGCCGGTCCTGCGGTACCCCCCGAGCAGGCTGCGGCCACGGTGCGCCAGTTACGGGAAATGTCGGTGGCCGCCGAAACTCACGTGCGGGAGTTGACCGGGCTGGACGACGGCAAGCTGCCGCAGGCCGCCGAAGTCGTGGACCGGCCCGGGTGGGTCGATGCGGCCACCGAGGGTCTGTGCCGCCTGCTCGCCGACTACCGGATCCCGGAGGGCCGGGCCCGCCGGATGCTCGCTACCACCGCAGGGGTGCAGGTGGGAGTCGCGCTGGCGTTCCTGGCATCCCGGGTACTCGGTCAGTACGACCCGTTCGGCGGCCCATCGGAAGACCCTGGACGGTTGCTACTGGTGGCTCCCAACGTGGTCACCGTGGGCAAGAGCCTGGACGTCCCGGCCCATGAGTTCCAGATGTGGGTATGCCTGCATGAGGCGACCCACCGGCTCCAGTTCAACGCGGTGCCGTGGATCCGGGAACATTTCTCCTCCCAGGTGAGGTCGTTCGTGGCCACAACCGAGGACCCGGACACCGTCGCCACGATGATCGGTCGGCTGCCCGCGGCGCTGCGCGGAGCCCGGAAAGGCGAGGCGTCCGACGCGCTGGGCATGTTGACCCTGTTGCAGAACCCCGAGCAGCGGGCGACGTTGGACCGGCTCATTGCGCTGGCCACCCTGCTGGAGGGCCACGCCGACCACGTCATGGACGCGGTCGGACCCTCGGTGGTGCCTTCGGTACGGCTGATCCGCCAGCGGTTCACCGCCCGCCGGCAGGGCGGGGGGCTGGCTGAGCGGGTGCTGCGGGCGGTGCTGGGCATCGATGCGAAGCTGCGCCAGTACGCCGAGGGAGCCGCGTTCACCCGGCATGTCGTGGATGTTGTCGGCATGGACGGGTTCAATGCAGTGTGGACATCACCGGAAACGCTCCCCACCCGCTCGGAGATCGCAGATCCGGCGGCGTGGCTGTATCGCATGGCCCCCTGAACCCACCGCCGCATCCGGCTCTCACCCAGGTGCGCGCCGCGGTTCGCCGGTTCCTGGTCGCGCACGAGGTCGCGGACAAGGCGGGCACCGTGGCGGTGGCGTGTTCCGGCGGTGCCGACTCGCTCGCACTGGCCGCGGCGACCGTGCACTGCGCCGGGCGGCTCGGCCTGACGGTGCACGGTCTGGTCGTCGACCACCAGCTGCAGCCGGGCTCGGCGGGGGTGGCGCGCATCGCGGCGCAGGCGCTCCACCGACTAGGCTGCCCGGAAGTACGGATCTTGCCGACCACCGTGGATGGTCCAGGTGGGCTGGAGGCGGCTGCCCGCCGGGCCCGGTACGGGGCGCTGCGGGACGCCGCGCCGTCCGGGGGGCTGGTGCTCCTCGGTCATACCCTGGACGATCAGGCTGAGACGGTGCTGCTTGGCCTGGGTCGGGGCTCGGGACCCCGATCGGTGGCGGGGATGCGCGAACTTGACTCGCCCTGGGGCCGGCCCCTACTCGGGATACCTCGGGCCGTCACCGTCGCAGCGTGCGACGCGCTGGAGCTGGTCCCGTGGACTGACCCGCACAACGCCGACCCCCGGTTCCGGCGGGTCCGGTTACGTACCGAGGTGCTGCCTCTGCTGGAGGACGTGCTGGCCGGTGGAGTGGCCCAAGCCCTGGCTCGCACCGCCGAGCAGCTACGGGAGGATCTCGACGTACTCGATGAGCAGGCGGGCGAGTTGCTGGTAGCCGCACTCCGGCCTCCGGAGGCTCCCCCGGGCAAGGCTGATCCCGGACCCAGATTGGATGTCACTGCCTTGGACGTCACTGCGCTTGCCCGGGCGCCGGCTGCGCTGCGCCGGCGGGTATTGCGTCGCTGGCTGCTCGACGCCGGGGTGGCCGAGCTGACCGACGCTCACCTGCGCGCCGCCGACGACCTCATCGGCCGATGGTCGGGTCAGGGAGCGCTGCGCTTACCGGGCGCTGTGGAGTTGGTGCGGGCGCGAGGGAGGCTCCATGTATCACGGTGACGCGCACAGTCCGGATGACGCCGCTTGCCGCAAGGCCGGCCCGCATCCCGATGCAGCGCTGTATTCGGGAGATATCGCCTCGGTGCTCGTTACCGCGGAGCAGATCCGGTGCCGCATTGACGAGCTCGCGCAGCAGGTCGCCGCCGATTTTTCGGCCGAACAGGACAAAGGTGAGCTGCTGCTCGTCGGCGTGCTCAAAGGCGCGGTGATGTTCATGACCGACTTCGCTCGAGCGTTGCCCATCCCGGTGCAGCTGGAGTTCATGGCGGTGTCCTCCTACGGCTCGGCGACCTCCTCCTCGGGGGTCGTACGCATCCTCAAGGGCCTGGATCGCGACATCGCCGACCGGAACGTGCTGGTCGTGGAGGACATCATTGACTCGGGACTCACGCTGTCCTGGTTGCTGCGCAACCTGGCGACCCGGCACCCCGCAACGTTGGAGGTGTGCACGCTGTTGCGCAAGCCCGACGCGCTCCAGATCGACGTGCCGGTGCGCTATATCGGGTTCGATATCCCCCAGAAATTCGTCGTGGGCTACGGCTTGGACTACGGTGAGCGCTACCGTGACCTGCCTTACATCGGTACCTTGGCCCCCGAGGTCTACGCCGATTAGCGGTTCCCCCGGTATCCACCGGTGGTGTAAGCCGGGAGCCCAAGCGCCGGAACAGCATCGATACAGTGCCGGAACGGCACCGATACGGGGGAGGTTTACGCCGCTGGCGAAGCGTCAACTCCGCTCATCCACCAACTGGCAGCCCGGCCCCCGCCGGGTAGGGTGGGGACAACGAGAGTGCTCTGCTGTCCTTCAACGGTACGCCAGCACCATTGAAGCTGAGCACAGGCAGCATCGATAGCACATCAGCTCAGGAGGGTCGAGGCCACCGAGGGCCGTAGCCGAATGGACCGCAAGAAAAT
>CAXUFG010000225.1:0-8264 GCA_964250265.1 uncultured Pseudonocardiaceae bacterium
CTCGGCATGGGCCGCCTCGTCGTGCACGGCGGCGATCGCGGCCTGTAGCTGGTAGGACCCCGGTGCGGCGGTCGCCAGTGTGGTGGTGATCAGCTCGACGCCTTCGGTGATGGCGGCGGCGTCCCAGAGGGTGCGGTCCTGTTCGGCGAGGGGGACCAGCGCTCCGTCGGGCCGGGTCCGGGCTGGGCGGCGGGCGTCGGTGAGCAGCATGAGCGCGAGCAGACCCGAGACCTCGCCGTCCTCGGGTAGGCGGGCGTGCAGCGCCCGGGTCAGGCGCAGGGCCTCTCTGGTGAGCTCCACGCGGTGCAGCGCCGAGCCGGAGCTGGCTGTGTAGCCCTCGTTGAAGATCAGGTACAGCACGTGCAGCACCGCAGGCATCCGCTGGGCCCGTTCGGCGTCGCTCGGCTCGCGGAACTGGGCTCCGTGGGCCTTGATGCGCGCCTTGGCCCGGCTGATGCGCTGGGCGACGGTGGCTTCGGGCACGAGCAGCCCGCGGGCGATCTCGGCGGTGGTCAGCCCGCCGACCGCGCGCAGCGTCAGCGCCACCTGGGCAGGCGGGGTCAGCGACGGGTGACAGCACAGCACGAGCAAGGTCAGCGTGTCGTCCTGCCCTGACACCGGGGCTGCCTCGGGCGACGCGAGTGCGGCGTCGGTCTCCTCCCGGCGGCGCCGCGCCGACTCGCTGCGCCGGGCGTCGATGAGCCGTCGGGTGGCGGCGGTGATCAACCAACCCGGTGGGTTGCCGGGCACCCCGTCGGTCGGCCAGCCGAGTGCGGCGGCCAGCAGCGCTTCCTGCACCGCGTCCTCACACGCGTCGAACTGGCCGTGGCGGCGCACGAGGACGCCGAGGACCTGCGGAGCGAGCTCGCGCAGCAGGTCCGCGACATTGGTCGGGGTGCTCACAGATCCCAGCTGCTCATATCCAGCACCGGGCGGACCTCCACCAGCCCCCACACGGCGTCGGGAACCCGCGCGGCGATCTCCACCGCCCGATCGGCCGACTCGCACTCGACGAGGTAGAACCCGGCCAGGTGCTCCTTCACCTCGGCGAACGGGCCGTCGCTGGTCACCGTCTGTCCGTCGCGGACCGTGACGCGCTTGGCCAGCGCCGGATCGGCGAGCCCCTCGGACACGACGAGCTCCCCGGACGCGGCGAGCTCGTCGGTCAGCGCGAAGTGACCGCGTCCGAACTCCTCGCGTTGGGCGTCGGTGAGCCCCTCCCAGCGCTGCAGGAACTGCGGGTTGCTGTGGATGAGGATCAGGTACTTCACGGGAGCCTCCAGAGGTCGTCGGAACATTCTGCTGCCCGTATGTCGAGACCGGCGTGCTGGTCTCGACACCCCGGTGTACGCGCCCACCGGAGGCGCCCGAGGAAGGACAGACCATGACGACCCAGACGATGACGACTCAGACGATTACCCGGGACGAGACCGAGATCCGCGCGGTACTGGCCGAGGTAGCGGCCGCGATCGAGGCCCGCGACGCCGACCGCCTCATGGCCGCCTACTCCGCCGACGCCGTGCGCTATGGCCTCGCGCCGCCCCTGCTGCAGAAGCAGGGAACCGCCTACGGTGACGCGGAGGGCATGCGGAACTGGTTCGCCACGTTCGACGGCCCACCCGAGGTCGAGTACCGCGACCCGGTCGTGACCGCCGGCGGGGACGTGGCGTTCGCCTACGCCCTGACCCGGCTCACCGCAACACCCGCCGGTGCCGCCGAGCCGTTCACCCTCTGGTTCCGCACCACCGTCGGGTTTCGCCGTCTGGACGGAGCGTGGCGCATCACGCACGAACACGGGTCGACGCCGTTTTACATGGACGGCACCTTCGCTGCGGCGGTCGATCTCGAACCCTGACACTCCCCCGGCGAGCAAGGAAAGCGGCTGGCGGGACCCAGCGCCTGCCAGCCGGCCACAACCAGTCTCAGGCAGTTCGGAAGGAAACCACCATGAGCAACACCGGCAGTACGGGTCGATCCCGGGACAAGCAGCGGATGTTGAACCACGACTTCACCGCCGTCCTGCAGCAGAGCCCGAACCCGGGCGGCTGGACCTACGTGGTGATGGCCGGGTCGGCCGAATACTTCGGCACCCGCGGGTTGGTCAAGATCCGCGGCACCATTGAGGGCCACCCCTTCCGGAGCTCTTTCATGGCGCTCGGCGACGGCACCCACAAGCTCCCGGTGAAGGCCGACCTTCGCCGAGCCATCGGCAAGGGCCCCGGCGACACGGTCACCGTCCACTTGGGTGAGCGAGTCAATTAGCCACGCGTCCAGCCATCCACAACGACGACAACGATGATGACCACAGATACGATCGTGAGCAGCCTCCGTTCGTATGACTAAGATCGAATTTGAGCAATCCGGCCGCCCATCAGCATCGCGACGACGTCATTGTCGGATCCCCCGGCTATCGTGGTGGTTATGACTGCCGCAGTCACCCGGCTGCCTTTTGCCGACGCCTCCCCCGCCGAGATTCGCGCGGCGCTCATCCCCGAGGAGCGGCTTCAGTTTGACCGCGAGTACCACAGGGCTCTGGAAACGGCCCGCCCAAACGTTCAGCCTCGACGAGCTGACGGCAACTCTTGAGTCATGGCGGCGCATCGCGTGGATGTGCAGCGACCCTCACCGTTACCGCGGGATGTGGCGGCGCGCAGCGACGCTGTACACCCGCGAGGACATCCCCGAGGACGAGACGCTTCCGCTCACCAAGGCCCGACTCGGCTACTGACCGTGTGTATCTAGTCCTGGAGCACGATCGACGGGTGGACCTGCTCGAAGTGCTGTGGCCCTAGTCGGGCAGTCGATATCCCTTCGAGGATCCCTCAGCGACGAGCCAGCGGGCCGAATACAGCTCGCCACCCTGCACGTCCATCATGGCCATCACCTACAGGGCGGCTTGAGTCACTTCGCCTTTCAGCAGGTCAGCGAAGGTGAAGGTACCGGTGGGCTGATCGTTTTCGCCGAGCAGGTAGAGCCGTTTGACGGCGACCACCACTCCCTCGGCGATCACGTCGCGAACTGCGGGATCCAGAAGGGTGCGGCGGTCCTCGGGGTTGGTCAGGTAGCCGAGTTCGATGCGGACCGCGGGCATCCGGGTCAGCCGCAGCAGCTCCCAGGTCTTGGGGTGGGTACGGCAGTCGAGCATCCCGGTGCGGGCGGTCAGCTCGCGCTGGATGAACTGGGCGAGCGCCTCGCCGACGGTGGAGGTTACGCCGTTGCCGGTGCCGAAGTGGAATGTCGCCACGCCGTGCGCCAGTGCGGTGCGATGGCTGTCGGTGTGCAGGGAGAGCACCAGATCAGCGCGCGTGCTGTTGGCGAAGGCGGCTCGCTCCGCCTCGGTCGGGCAGGTATCCGGGCCGCGGGAGAGCAGCGTCTCCATCCCGGTGGCGGCCATCCGGCCGGCCAGCCGCTGAGCCAGGTCCCACATCAGGGCTGCCTCGACGGCGCCGTCCACCACAGTGCCCCGGTGGGTACCGCCGAGGCAGGGATCGATGACGATCCGCTTGCCGCGCAGCGCCGGACCCGACCGGCGGAGGAGTTCCTGCTCGCGGAGCAGCACCGGCCGGCCACCGCGCACCTTGGGTTGCAGCTGGCGTAGCGCACGCAAGGTGGCCGGCCCGCATACCCCGTCCACCAGCAGGCCGTAGTCACGCTGGAAGCTGCGCAGTGCCAGCTCGGTCTGCACACCGAAGATCCCGTCCGCGCGGTTGGCGTCGTAGCCCAGTTCGAGCAGCCGTTCCTGCAGCGTGCACACGTCGTCGCCGCGCAACGGGCGGTTGACGAGGTAGCTGAGCAGCCGGCAGCCCAGGCCCAGACGCGCATCGCACAGCGCCTGGTAGGTGGCCAGGCCCACGATGCCATCGGTGATCAGGCCACGGCGCTGCTGGAAGGCACGGACCGCATGTTCGACAGCGAGGTCGAAGCCCTCAGCGGCCACCGCCTGGGAGCCCGATGGTGCTGGGAGCAAACCTTGCGAGGTCAGCATCGCTCGTAGCTGCGCCACCGCCGGTCCGGTGTCGCCGCGGCGCAGCAACTGCATTCAGCCTCACTTCTCATCGGCGCCGGGACTCGGACAACAGCGGCCGAGCGCGAGGCCTGTCGGTAGATGCCTGGCGGGCGAGCTGACTCACCCGCCCGCCAGTGCAAGACGCGTCCCCAGGGTAATCGGTTGCCAGCAGCGGGTGAACGCGTGTACGCCGCTACCCGCGTCCGCGCCAATCAGTCCAGGTAGTCGGCAAGATCTTCGAGTAGCGCAGCCTTGGGCTTGGCGCCGACGATCTGCTTCACCGGCTGGCCGCCTGAGAACACGATCATGGTGGGGATCGACATGACCTTGTAGTCCCGCGGGGTGCTGGGGTTGGCGTCGATGTCCATCTTCGCGATCTTGATCTCGCCGTGCTCCGACGCGATCTCCTCGAGCACCGGTGCCACCATCTTGCACGGGCCGCACCAGGTCGCCCAGAAGTCCACCAGCACCGGCTTGTCGCTGCCGAGCACCTCGTCGGCGAACGACTTGTCGGTCACGATCACGGTCGACTTGTCTGCCATGTCATCTCCTGTGTGCGGGGAACTTTCTGGTGAGATCTGGATGATCAGGACTTCGTGCCATACCCGCCGCCGACGAACTCGGCGGCCATCTGGGCGTGCTCATCGACGGCATGCTCGGCAAGCCAGCGCTCCGCGTCGATTGCGGCCGAACACCCGGTGCCGGCAGCGGTGACGGCCTGCCGGTAGGTCCGGTCGACCAGGTCGCCGGCGGCGAACACGCCCTCCACGCTGGTTTGGGTGCTCGGCGCGGATACCTGCACGTAGCCTTCCTCGTCGGTGTCCACCTGACCGCGGACCAGGTCGCTGCGCGGGTCGTGCCCGATGGCCACGAACATCCCGGCGACGTCCAGGGTGGAGCCATCCGAGAGCGCCAGACCGCTGACGCCGCCGTCGCCGAGCACTTTCTCGATCGTCACCCCGGTACGCCAGCTGATCTTGTCATTGTTCCGGGCCCGCTCGAGCATGATCTTCGATGCGCGGAATTCGTCGCGCCGGTGCACCACGGTCACCGACCGGGCGAAGCGGGTGAGGAAGGTGGCCTCCTCCATCGCCGAGTCACCGCCGCCGACGACGGCGATGTCCTGGTCGCGGAAGAAGAACCCGTCACAGGTGGCGCAGGAGCTCACGCCGCGGCCGAGCAGCTCCTGCTCGCCGGGAACGTTCAGGTAGCGGGGCTGCGCGCCCATCGCGAGGATCACCGACCGGGCCAGATGGGGGGTCTGCTCGACCATGACCCGCTTGATGTCACCAGCCAGCTCGACCGTTGTCACGTCCCTGGACACCAGCTCGGCGCCGAAGCGTTCGGCTTGCGCGCGGAACTGCTCCATCACGTCCGGACCCATGATCCCGTCGCGGAATCCCGGGTAGTTCTCCACCTCGGTCGTGGTCATCAGGGCGCCGCCGTACTGGCTACCTTCGAAGACGAGTGGCTCCAGCTGGGCTCGCGCGGTGTAGATCGCTGCGGTGTAACCGGCTGGACCCGAGCCGATGATGATGACGTCCCGGATCTGCTCACTCACATTGGCCACAACACGATCCTACGGACTGATGTTCCCGCGCCGGTATCACGTCACCAATGCGGGTTCGGCGGCGCCGCGGGCACTGGGGCGCTTGGACAGGTAGGCCTCGGCCGCCACCGCGTGGAGCAGGAACGACAGCCAGAACGCCACACCGAAGCTGTCCTGCAACGACATCAACCCGAACGCCTGGAACACCCCGATCCAGACCCGGATCGTGCCCACCGCCAGCCCGATGGCGAACGCCCGGATCATCCACCGGCGATGGCGCGTCACGTCACCGCGTTTGATGGCCAGGAACGCGGTGATCAGCGCCGTGACGAAGTAGCCGCCGAACACCACCGTGGCGCTCGCCTCCAGGAGGCCGCCGTAGGGGAACATGGTCCCGAAGATGATCGCGAAGATCCCCGCTGCGATGCCGGCCGGTAGTACCACCCGGCCCATCCGCCGATGCACGGTGAAGTGCCGCTCCCGGAAGCTGCGCCAGAGTTGGAACGGGGCGCCCACCAGGTAGATGACGCCGGTCAGGATGTGTGCATAGGCCAGGATCGGGTGCAGCGCGTAACTGTGGTCGGGCGAGTCCTCAGGCGGCACCGTCCCGGCGGCGACATTCGGCCAGTCGACGGCCATCCGTCTCCCGGCGAACACCAAAACGATCAATGCTAGGAAGACCAGCACCGTCCACCCGGCTCGGGTCCGCACCTGAGCTGATGCCACCCCGCGGAGCCTACGTCGGGCCGGCAGATGAGCCAATGGGTTTCTCATAGGCTAATGCAGTTGGCGTGGCAGCCTGTTGACCACGGCTGTCCGACAGGAGCCCGACGTCGATGTGTGGTCGCGCTGGTGCACGACCTAGCGGGCAACGCGCGAGCAGTGCCCTGACCGCAGCACAGCCGTAGATCATGAAATGGAGTCGGATCGCTCTGAGCGGGAGGGGTGCCTAGCGGAAGGCCACCCCGGTCAACTAGGGCCGGTAGCGCTCGATCCGCTCGATCAGCTCTTCGCACGTGCCGGGGAATTGCGACCACGCGAGGGCGATCGGTGCGCCGGCCCAGTGCAGGTACCACCGTACCCTCCTCGGCCGGAGTACCCTGGAGTCCTCGAGTACCCGCAGGTCGCGGATGTGCACCACAACATACTTGGTGTTATTCACCCGGGTGGTTTCTATCTCCCCCACTTCTGGCCAGCGCACCATGCCCACGCCGGGATCCCACAGCCCGTCGGCATCCACCACCAGCAGTGGACCCCCCCACAACGTTCGGAGCCCTAACACCACGAGGGCGAGGCTGCCGATGGCGAGCACCGAACCCCCGAGCACAAAAGACGGGTCGGGATCCCGCAAACCCTGCCAGAGCCACACCAACCCACCCGGCAGCGCGACAGCGAACAAAAATATTGTTAGGAGGACAATCCTGGTACGGCTCGGGTACACGATGAGCCGGTCGGGGGGGAATGGTTCCTCAACGATGCCACTCCGCCTGGTCATGAGCACTTCCTACTACGGCACCGGTGAGAGGGGTCCCGAGCCGGACACGATGTCCGGCGTTGTGTGGCAGCGTGAGTGACCATGGCGATCCGGCGGGTACGGGAGTCCGACATCGACGCGGTGGTCGCGCTGGTGCACGAGCTCGCGTACTACGAGCGGGCCAGTGAGCAGTGCCGGCTCACCGCGGCGCAGTTGCACGCGGCGCTGTGCGGTGCGCAACCCGCACTGTTCGGGCACGTCGCCGAACGCGATAGCGAGGTCGCCGGCGTCGCGCTGTGGTTTCTGAGCTTCTCCACCTGGGACGGCGTGCACGGCATCTACCTGGAGGATCTGTTCGTGCGCCCCGAGCACCGGGGAGCGGGCCTTGGCCGGCAACTGCTGGCCGCGCTCGCCACGGAATGCCTGCACCGCGGTTACTCCCGGCTGCAGTGGTCGGTGCTGGACTGGAACGAACCGGCGATCGGCTTCTACCGCCGCCTGGGCGCCGCCCCGATCAACGACTGGACCGCATTCCGCCTCGACGGCCCCGCTCTGGCCACCCTCGCCGGGAATCGGTGAGAACTGGAACTATAGTTGCCGGAACGACAGTTCCATGTCGTGATGACGTGGCAGTACGATGCTGGCGTGTCTCCCGCTGTACCGCGTCCCGGCGATATATGTTCGACCGTGAATGGGACTGGGCTGTACTTGCCGGGTTCTCAGTGGAACTGTAGTTGTCGGCTTGACCGGTTAAGCACTAACTAGCGTTCACAGGTTCCAGTGATGCGGACAGTGGGGATCGTCGAGCCAGATTGTGTGATCCTGCGAATCGATGATGAGCCGACACCGATCTGGCCGGGGATCTCCTGCTTTACGCCAGATTTCGTGGATGGTGGCGATTTCGTCGCAGAGCCGTCTCGGGCCGTGCTGCCGGGTTTGGCCTGCGGGGCTGATCTGGGCGGTCGAGCCGTCGGAGTGGCGCACAGTGAGAGTGCCGAGTGGATCCTGGTCATCGTATTCGATGCCGGGCAGAGCGAGGTCGAGAAGGAGTCTGAAATTGTCGTCGTGAAGGGCGCGAATAGGTAACGGACTCCGCTCAACGGATGTGACGTCTGTGATGTGGGGTGCCGGCGGGCGTGCACGTGGGGTGGGGGTGTGAGTTCGCAGCGGTAGAACGCGAGTAACGATGGGCAGGAATCGTCCCGTGGCGTGCTGGTCGTTGTGAACGTCGAGGA